>CAZBLJ010000087.1:0-10860 GCA_964492605.1 uncultured Puniceicoccaceae bacterium | reverse complement strand
TTCAGGCGGAGATGAGCCCGAAGTGGGGCAAAAGCCCTAAACGGACATCTATATTTAACCAGATTGACGCAGGCCCGAAGGAGAAAAGGAAGGAAGTGCTTCCTCCGAAGTGTAATCAAATTCGAATCCACACTTCCAGAGCGTCCCATCCTCAACGCCCTCATCCAGGATATTGATGCGGATATTCTGCGTTTTGCGTGCCTTGTCTTGAGAAGAGTTTCAGCGGATCCGGCTGAGGATTTTGTCGATCACTTCCATATTCCGAATCGCATCTTCGGGCGGGTATTCTGGTTCCGTTTTGCCCCGCACCGTGTCGGCAAACGATTCGGCCATGAGCCGGTAGTGGTTGGTCGGCTCCACGGCGATCTCGCGGGTGCCGTCTTCATTCGTGTGAAGGACTGAAAATTTTCCTCCCGGCCACGGCACAAAGCCGCCGTCCGGAACAATCAGTTTGCCCTTCGTTCCGACAAGCCGATAGCTGCTCTCGAAACAAGACCGAAAGCTGCACGAAAAACCGGCCAACACACCGGAGGGAAACCGCAGCCCCCCGCATGCCGCCTCATCGACTCCCGAACCAGCACCGATGCATCCAACAGCCCGGATTTCCACTGGTTCCTCTCCAGTGATGAACCGCGCAAAGTTCACACAGTAAACCCCCAGGTCAAGCGTTGCTCCACCGCCCAGCTCCGGTCGGAAGCGAATGTTATCGTCCTTCTTCTGATCCGGAACCGCGTGAAAATTGGCTTCGACAGCCCGCAACTCACCGATGGCTCCCGCCTTGAGCAGCTCGCGAACCTTGCGGGTCAACGGATGCAGTCGATACATCACCGCTTCGGCGAGTGGTAGCCCGAGTTTCCGGGACGTTTTGACCATTTCCCGCGCCTCTTCCGCATTGCGGCAGAGCGGCTTCTCGCAGAGGACGGGCTTTCCCGCCTCCAAGGCTTTAATCGTCCATTCCGCGTGCAGACTTACCGGTAGAGGATTGTAGATCGCGTCCACTTCCGGGTCCGCCAGCAGATCTTCATAGCTGCCATAACTCTTCGCAAAACCGTACTCGTCGGCGAACGCCTTCGCCTTCTCTTCGGACCTGCTGCACACGGCGTGCAGGCACCCATTTCGAGATTCACGAATGGCCGGCACATACGCACTTGCGGCGATCGAGGCGGTGCTGAGAAATCCCCAGCGGATCGAATCATTAGTATCCTTTGACATTGTTCGAATCGTCGATGGAGGGGTTCGGCAGGTCGCCTTCAAAGCCGCGCTTGATCGCCTCATTCAGCATCACCTGCGTCGCAGTCGCCCCAATGCGGGTCACACCCAATTCACGTACCGCCAGCAGGTCGTCGAGCGTCCGCACTCCCCCGGCAGCTTTGATCTGAATGTGGTCCGCCGTGTGTTCCCGCATCAGTTTGAGGTGTTCATGAGTGGCCCCCTTGTATCCATACCGCCCGTCCTCGCCCTTGACGAATCCGTAGCCGGTGGAAGTCTTTACGAACGCTACATCCGCCTCGGTGCATATCTCGCAAAGTTTGATGATCTCCGAATCGGTCAGGTAGTCGTTCTCGAAAATCACTTTGAGGATGGAACCGACCGCAACGACGGCCTCGTTGATCAGCTTGACCTCGCGCAGGACGTAATCCCATTCACCGCTCTTGACCTTGCCATTGTTCACGACCATATCGATCTCCCTGGCTCCGGCCAGTGCCGCGGCCTCTGCCTCGACTACTTTGATGCCCGTCGTGCTGTTCCCGTGGGGGAAGCCGATGACCGCGCAGGCCATCACGTCGGTTCCTTCAAATATCTCAAGTGCCTGGCGGATCGAATACGGCTTCACGCAAGCAGTGGCGACCGCATAGTCCCGGGAAAGTTCGCATCCAGCCTTTACCTCGGCGTCCGACATCGTCGGGTGCAAGAGGGAATGGTCAATCATCCTGGCGAGTTCGTTTAGAGTGGGATTCTTCATTTTGAATCAATTTTTGTTTTGGTTTTCGTTTCCTGGTTTTCCCTGAGGCTCTGAAGAAAACTCTCTTTGAGCCGGAAATTGAGTTGGGGACACGGAGCACCGTAACTGCCATTCTGGACGATCTGGAACGCCTCGCCACGATAGTAAAGGACCTGACGCCAGAGAGCTCTGTCCCCTTTGTCGTAGCCGACCCCATCGAGTCGCAGAGAAGCACTTCCCTCCCCGAAACCCGAGAGTTCCGGAGCCACTACAGCTTCTACCGAAGCGCTCTCGCGGCTGGACATCAACCCGAACTCCTCCCTGCTCAGTCGATAGAAGGACCCTTGCAGTTGGGACGGGGCCAGTTTTCGGAATAATGACCTCGGCAACCAACGCTCCTCAAAAATCACGGGCAACCCGGAAAGCAAACGGCGACGCTCTACCCGCCAAAACAAGGATCGTGGGGGCAGCCCAAAACGGCGGGCAAGCTTCTCGTCTTTCGCCGACTCGACACAGCGCACCTCCGTCTCCGACCCTAGACCCAGCTTTTTCGCAAAGTCCGTAAAACTTTCCAATTGCTGCAACACCGCAAAAAGGGAAACGCCTTCGCCGACAAAACTCCCCCGCCCCCGCTGAATCTCCAGCCAGCCCTCGCTTACCAATTTGGCCACGACCTTGTTTGCCGTTGCACGGCTCACTCCATACTCCTGCGCCAGCTCCCGTTCCGACGGGAAACGCTCGCCCGCCAACCATTCTCCGGTCCCAAGCTTCTCCTGAAGTAAGGCGAGAAGTTGCTCGCCCGCTGTCCGAGTTTCAATCACAAGGCGCATAGTGGACTGTGGCCTGGCCACCTGCAAGACAGAAAAGAGAGATAATCGAGCAAGCGATCCAAGGGCCTTTCGTTCGCGCTTGACCGTAAGGCTCGAAGTATCTGAAATATCAAACAGTGAAAATAACCCCTTCCGTTCTCTCGCGCTGGCTGTTGCCCGTGTTTTTACTCACCTGGTTTGCCGCTTCGTTGCAGGGCGAATCGTATTCGTGGAACCAAACTCAAGCCAAAGTGCTGCCGACCGGTGGCCTGGAATGGTCTCCTGAACCCTTCGAATTTGTTGCTGGCGAGACCGTCCGGTATATTGACTTCGAGAATGGCGACGACAGCAACGACGGCAGCTCAAAAGCCAGCGCGTGGAAGCATCATCCGTGGGACAACAATGCGAGGGAGCAGGCGGCGCAGGCCTCTGGTCCAATCACCTACGTATTCAAGGGCGGCACAATCTACCGGGGCACGCTGGAAGGCCGCGAACAGGGGGAGCCGGGCAATCCCATCCGCCTGACCCGCGACCCGAGCTGGGGCGACGGACCTGCCTGGTTGGTAGGATCAATGGAGATCAAAGATGGCTGGAAGCGCGCTGATCCTTCGATTGCACCAGAAGGAATGCCGGAACCGGAAAAGGTTTGGTATATCGATCTGCCCGAGGCATCCGAGCCGTGGTGCGTCTGGATGCGCGAGGGCACGGAAGCGACCCGAATCTGGCTCTCCCGCCACCCCAACTGGGATGTGTTTACGGACAAGGATTTTGTGATGGAGGAATGGCTGACTTTCGACGGTCCCTCTCGCTACATAGACAAGAAAGAAGGCGGGGCACCCATCGGCTCCAAGAATAACACGGATGATGATTTTCTGAAAGATCCCGGCAAGTCCCCTGATTTCTTTGAGAATGCGCGCATCTGGACAATGTGGTCCGGCGGCCCTTTCTCCGCGATGGGAACTCCCTACATCGGCAAAATCCTCAATTACGACCCTGAGACTGGAAAAATTGAGCGTTCTCGAATCGGAGGTGCCTTTCATTTCGGGATGGCTGGAAAGAACGACCGCTATTTTGTAGAGCACCTTCCTGAATTTCTCGACAGTCAGGGAGAGTTCTATTTCGAGTCCACAGCAAAAGGCGATGGGGGACGCCTCTTTATCCGCCTGCCCGGCGACGCCAACCCCAATGAAGCCACCATCGAGGTCGCCCAGGAAGAGATGCTCCTCAAGCTCTACGACGCACGGAATATGGAGATCAGCGGATTGCGCTTCAGCTTCCTCAACGTCCCGGACAATTTTAATTTTCCCATTTATCCTCTCGATGTTCGCCTCCCCACCGCGATCATGCTCTACGGCGATTGCAAAGATACCACAATTGCTCACAACGACTTCTACCACGCGGCCAAGGCCGTTCAGGCGCGGACGCGATTCTATCAACGCTGGATAACGGAAATGCCGGAGAGCCTCGGCATTCGGCCCCGCGCCGATGGCGGGACGGATTATATGACGGGCATTGTCGTTTCCGACAATGACATCCAGTATGCCGATCATGGTGGTATCTCTTTTCAGGGGCACGGACAACTGGTCGCTCCCGAGGATGTGGACCACCGGCTGGGGGATATCAAAATCCTTCGCAATCGTCTGCACGAGATTAACTTCAGGCCCCGACCGCCGTCTCCTGGACTCAATATCCCGGCTATCGCGGTGGACGACGGCACGCGCATCCACATCGCCGGAAATATCATCACCCGAAGCTGGGGCGTGGGTATCTGGATCACGGGCGGCAAGCAGAATAATAAAGACCTCCGCGACCGTCCGCTTATCCGCAACTACATTCACCACAACAGCGTGATTGACTCATTGCTCTTCATCAACGACTGGGGGGCCTTTGCGCTCTGGCAGGGCGGGCCGCAGTATGCCTGGGCCAATGTCGCCGGGAATCCCGTTGGGCCGCACCCCCACATCATTGACGGAAAAGATAGCGGTGATGGCAAGCAGGAATACTACTTCCGCAACTACGGGCACAACGGTTACGCCTACTATCTGGATGGCAGTTACAAGCAATACGTCTTCAACAATATTGCCTGGGGAAAATCGAATGACCCGGAGAGCTGGTTCAAGAATCGGTCTCCGCAGATGATGGTCCTCGGTTTCCTGAACCAGTGGTTCAATAACTCCTTCAACAAGTTTTTGATCGGCGCCTCGGGCAGCTCGGGCACCCACTCGACTTCGCTTGGAAACATCTATGCCGACATGGGGATGTCTTTCATCGCCCAGGGCATCTCCGGCGATATTTCCACTGCCTACGGCGGCGAAGATGCCGCCGACACACTCCGTATCGGGATGCCGACTCTCGGTTACGCCAATAACATTTATGAAGGCCCGGCCTTCAATGATGACTCCGCCTTCAATCTCGGGACCAAAGGACGTGGGTCGATTCGCATCGGCACCTCGTCCGTTCAGGAATTTTCCGATTGGCTGAAAGAGTATGGTGCCCAGGCATGGCAGGCTGGCTGGAAGGTGGAGCAATCCCCTTTCGTGGATGCCGATGCTCATGATTTCCGTCCCAACCGCTCGGTTCTCGATGGCATGACCGGAGTGAAATTCTTTGTTCCTTTCAGTCTGTATATGGTTGTCGGAGAATGGGATTTCTCGGTCAATCACAACGATCCCGAGTTAATCATGGGGCAGAACTTTTACATGTCGCCCGAGTATATTTCACGGAAGATGTATTACGATATTCCCCGGAATGACCTTGAGGTTCCGGGGGCCGGACTCAATGACTTCAGTCGTGGCATCCTGGAGAACTGGACGGATTCCGCGCTGACTCTCAACGGCAGTGACCGCTATGCTGTCCTCCGCCATGAAGTAGCTACCGCTGATTACCCGCGTACAGTCGCGATTTTGCGCGACGACAAGGGTTGGCTTAAAACGGTTTCCGAACCAGGCAAAAAACCAGGAGAGAACCGCTCGCAGTTCCAGAAAGACCGCTGGGCTGCGGCCAATGAGCAATGGCAACTGGCCGAGGATAAAGTTTTTCCCGGGCATAAGCGCAAAACCGTCGATATGCAGTCCAACAACTTCCTGCTCGAAACCGTGTTGCGGGTCGCACCCGGTAAATCGGGCACCATTGTTTCCAAAACCGAAGAAGGAACAGGTTACGAACTTTATCTCTCCCCGGGTGGACAAGTTCAACTCGCGCTTCTGTCCGGCGGTGAAACAAGTCTGTTGAAGGGGGAGACCAGGATCGCCGATGGTGACTGGAAGCATATCCTGGCCGAAGTAGACCGCGAAAAGGGCACCGCCCGTATCTATCTGGACGGTGAACTCGATGCCGAGGCAAAGATCACCCTTTCCACAGAAGCCAGTCTCGCCAACACCGGCGACTTCTTTGTCGGAAAGGGACAGGCGGGATTCCTGACTGCACAGATCGACTACCTGCGTGTAAGCCGTGGAACCCTGGCCGATGCCTACACCACAATTGAAGAGCTGTATGCATGGCAATTTGTGGACGGCCCGTTTTTGCGGGATCAGATCGGCAACAAGCGGGACTGGAGCAATACGCCTCCGGGTGCGATTGGCTGGAAGGCTGGAAGGGTCTCAAAAGGTTTACCTTGATTCTCTACGGACTCCGCAAGAAAGTGAGGAATGGCGACAATGCAGGAAAAAGTCACCTCCAGGGGCCAAGTCACGCTCCCGAAGCGAATACGAGACTCTCTCTCGATTCGGGCCGTCTTTGGAAAGCACTGGATCGCTACCGGACCGGCAGTGCGGACTTCGATGACTATCTGATTCCCGGTCATGCGGAAGCCATTGGTGCAGTGCTCCAAACATTCGACAAGAAGTTGAAGAAGGAGCTTTGAAAAACAATGCACCGGGAGGTTCGACCGTTGGCAAGCACCCGGATTCTAGAGTTATTATAGTGCCACCTTTATGTTACCCCCCGATTCTTCCACAATTGCCATTAGTCCCAGGGGCACTCTTGTCTGCACGGCACCCGAGGGTCCTTTGGCCAGGGCTTTTGCCCAGAGTGAATCGAAGGGCCTGATCGGATTGCTCGAAAAACGAAACAGCCAATTGGCAGAAGAAGCATCCTGCCGCTTTTGGCGGGAAGTGGCCACCGTGTGGATCCGTGCGCTTTGCCATGTCCCGGAGGGGGCAGGTGCCGATTTTGAGATCGAGGAGCCCGAGCCGGATAAACTGCGAGAGTGGACACTTGAAGCACCTCCGATGACAGGAGCGGAATACCTCTCACCACAGGTGTTGCTCGCGATTTGGCAGCGCATGGACGCCTGGACGCGGGAGCAGGTCGCAGCACTCAATGGGATCGCTGTCTTTCTCCAACAGTATGCCCCGGCCTGGTCGCGCGTCGGTAGAGTCACCGTTCACCTTGCCGAAAACAAGGGGGATACGGACTATCCCTTTGCCTTTATGGCAAGCTATGCCAGCGGACTCAATTCCGCTGGCCAATTGCGCCAGACCCCCCTGGCCAAGGCACTTGAGGAATACGGGGGTGCTGGCGACAAGGCGGTCCTTCTCAAGCTCCTCGAACCGCTTCACCGAGCTTCCAAAGCCTGCCCCCTGATGGCCGATATGGTCGAAACCGGCGACGTTTACCATCCCCTCGCCTGGACGCCCGCAGAGGCGCATACATTCCTCGGATCGATCCCGTGCTACGAAGATGCGGGGCTCCTCGTGCGTTTGCCCAACTGGTGGCGCAAACGTTCCCGATACCCGAAGGTGACTGCCACCATCGGCGATCAGAAAAAGGGCAAGGTCGGGCTTGATGCCCTTCTTGATTTCAAACTCGAGGTGGTCGTCGATGGACAAACCCTCGGGCCGGACGAAATCGCCGAACTGCTCGCAGGGGATGATGGATTGGTTCTCTTCCGAGGGCAATGGATCGAAGTGGACCGGGAAAAGCTGCAACAGGCCCTCGACCACTGGAAAGCCCTTGAAGCGCAGGGCGGTCTCTCCTTCGCCGAGGGCATGCGTCTGCTGGCCAACCATACCGATGAGACCCCGTCGGAGCACGATGCCGAAGATCAGCGTGCCTGGGCCTTCGCTCAACCCGGGAAATGGCTCTCCGAAACCCTGCGGGAGCTGACGGATCCTTCCGGGGACGCACCGCCTCCCGATGGCCTTCAGGCCAGCCTGCGCCCCTACCAGCGCAAGGGTCTCGACTGGCTCTGGTTCTGCGCCCGCACCGGGCTGGGTGCCTGCCTGGCCGACGACATGGGCCTCGGAAAAACCATCCAGGTTCTTGCGGCCCTCCAGCGCAAAAAGGAGCGAGACCCGGGTAGCCGTCCGGCCCTGCTCATCGTGCCTGCCTCCCTCGTCGGCAACTGGAAGCACGAGGCGGCTCGTTTCACCCCGCAGCTGGAGCTTTTCATCGCGCACCGTTCTGCAGGAGAGGCCGACTTCGAGAATCCCTCCGCCACAACCCTCGCCGCCACCGACCTCGTCATCACTACCTACGGAACATTACCCCGGCTGGGCTGGCTCCTGGCCGGAGAGTGGAGCTGGGTCATCATTGATGAGGCACAGGCGATCAAAAACCATGGCACCCGCCAGAGCAAATCGGTGCGCAAGCTGCGTGCACAGGGACGCATCGCCCTTACCGGCACCCCGGTCGAAAACCATCTCGGCGACCTCTGGTCTCTTTTCGACTTTATCAATCCCGGCTTGCTCGGAACCCAAAAGCAGTTCGGTGACTTCACCAAAAAGTTGCGCGAAAAACAAGGCGGACATTACGGCCCACTGCGTCGCCTCGTCGCACCCTACATCCTTCGTCGGCTCAAGACCGACAAGACGATCATCTCCGATCTGCCGGACAAGACCGAAATGAAAGTCTTTTGCAGTCTGACCGCTCCCCAGGCCAAGCTCTACCGGCGACTGGCCACCCAGATGGAGAAGGAACTGGAAACCAGCGACGGCATCCAGCGCCGCGGCCTCGTACTCGCCTACCTGATGCGCTTCAAGCAGGTCTGCAACCACCCGGACCAACTCGCCAAAACCGGCGACTACGCCCCCGCTGACAGTGCCAAGTTCCAGCGCCTCGCCGGGATTTGCGAGGAAATCGCCTCCCGCGGGGAAAAAGTTCTTCTCTTCACCCAGTTTCGCGAGATGACCGAGCCGCTGGAAGCACACCTGTCCGCCGTCTTCGGCCGGTCGGGCCTCATCCTTCACGGAGGCACCGCAGTCAAGGCGCGGCAGACCATGGTCGAGCACTTCCAGCGCGACGACGGCCCGCCGTTTTTTGTTCTCTCGCTCAAGGCCGGGGGCACCGGCCTCAACCTCACCGCCGCCTCCCATGTCGTCCACTTCGACCGCTGGTGGAATCCTGCGGTGGAAAACCAGGCCACCGACCGCGCCTTCCGTATCGGCCAGCAGCGCAACGTCGTTGTGCACAAGTTCGTCACCGCCGGCACCCTCGAAGAAAAGATCGACGCCTTGATCTCCGAAAAACAGCAAACCGCCGACGCCATCCTTGAGGAGGGAGCCGAAAAGATTCTGACCGAGATGAGCAACGACGAACTTCTCGACTTCATCCGCCTCAGCCTTTGACTTGATCGACGACGAAGACTCACGCGAGAGAAACAGTTTTTCCCCTTCAGATTCAACACCATGAGCTTCTTTCACAAACCCTACGTCCCCGTCGCCGAACGCCGACGCAAAGCGGATAAGAAAGTCACCGCGCTGAAGAAGAAAGGAACGGCCCTCGAGCCCGTCGCCGCCGCTACCCCGCGCGGAAAAATTGCCGCCAGCTTCTGGGGCCAGGCCTGGTGTGACCACCTCGAATCCTACAGCGACTTTGCCAACCGCCTGCCGCGCGGACGCACCTACCTCCGCAACGGCTCTGTCCTCCACCTCGGCATCGAACCGGGCCAGATTCGCGCCCTCGTTATGGGCTCGGATCTCTACGAGCAGACCATCCGCATCGACCCCCTGCCAAAAGCCAAATGGGAGGCCCTCAAGAAACGTTGCCAGGGCAGGATTGGCTCCCTCGTCGAACTCCTCCAGGGCAAGCTCTCGGGCGAGATCATGGCCATCGTCACCGACCGCGAAGACGGCCTCTTCCCCCGTCCCAAAGAGATCAAGCTCGACTGCAACTGCCCCGACTGGGCCGACCTCTGCAAACACCTGGCTGCCGTCCTCTACGGTGTCGGTGCGCGCCTCGACGACGCCCCGGAACTACTGTTCAGACTCCGCGGTCTCGACCACCACGAACTCATCCAGGCCGACGTCTCCACTCTCGCCCGAGGCCCCGGTTCCGGACGTCGCCGCCTCGCCACCACCACCGTTGCGGATGTCTTCGGACTCGAAGCAGTGGCTGAAGACCCGCCCGCCAGGACCGCCGTGGAAAAAGAGAACCCGCCTCCGCCGCCCAAGGGAGATTCGACTCCACGAAAAACGGCGCGTCCTGCAAAAAAGGTCGCCCGCAAGCGCTCAAGGAAACAGGCTTCCCACGCAGCAGGCACGCAGCGCGACGAATTACACAGGCGAATCGAGGAGGAGAAAAGGGAACTCGAAGCGGCCAAGGCAAAATTCATGAAGGAATTGCGCCGCAACAAGCCCCGCCATTCCTCCGCAAAAAGCACGAAAAAAACGGTTAGCGCCTTTCAGCCCACCGGTCCCGCCGTCCGGCAGCTCCGCGAATCCCTCGGCCTCAACCGCAAATCTTTCGCGCGGGAGCTGGGCGTCTCCGCCCCTACCGTCACCAACTGGGAATCGACCAAAGGCGCGATCCGCCCCCACGCCCGCAGCCTCGCCGCCCTGCGAAAGCTCCACCAAGCCGCGCACGGCTGATGAACGGGGATACACCGGCAAAATCGATTTCGTTCTACACATTTAAACACAAATCGCAGGGCGTCTAAAATGATCATTAGACCCGGCATTCAATCGCCTTATCTGCCGCTCGAAATAGATATTTTCTAAAAAGGATGGCTTGACCTCGGCCCGCTGCTGCGGCATCCCTCTTTCTTTTCACGATTATCGTGACGGCCAGATAGCTCAGTCGGTAGAGCAGAGGACTGAAAATCCTTGTGTCGGCAGTTCGATTCTGCCTCTGGCCACCACCAGCACCCGACCGGGAACATACTAGCGGCTC
>CAZBLJ010000086.1:0-10931 GCA_964492605.1 uncultured Puniceicoccaceae bacterium | reverse complement strand
GAACATGCCCCTTATAGCCGAGTTCGTCGGAACATTGCTGCTGATTCTTCTCGGCAATGGTGTGGTAGCCAACCAATTGCTCGTCGACTGCAAAGGCCGGGGTTCCGGATGGATCGTTATTACCGCCGGATGGGGCGTTGCGGTGGCGGTCGGGGTCTACGCCTCCGGGCATGTCAGCGGGGGGCACATCAATCCTGCGGTCACCCTTGCCTTCGCCACAACCGGACTTTTTTCCTGGGCCTCCGTCCCCGGCTACATCGCGGCTCAAATGGGCGGAGCTTTCGTCGGTGCCATACTGGTGCACATCACCTACTCCGGCCACTACCGTAAAACCGAAAACCCGACGGACATCCTGGGAACCTTTGCCACCATTCCAGCCCTGCGCCAACCCGTTCGCAACTTCATCACAGAGGTGATCGGAACCGCCACTCTCGTTTTCGGGGTTCTGGCGATCCTCGCTCCGGCTAATGCCGTCATGCCCGCACAGGGACCGCTGCTGGTCGGTTTGCTTGTTTTCGGGATCGGTCTGTCGCTCGGAGGACCGACCGGTTACGCCATCAATCCCGCCCGCGACCTCGGACCCCGCCTGGCCCACTCCCTCCTTCGTATTCGTCACAAGGGACCTTCCGACTGGGGCTATGCATGGATTCCCGTCGCCGCCCCCTGTGTCGGCGGCATCGTCGGTGCGTTCCTCTTCTCCTTCAGCGGCCTTTCCTCCTCCTAACGTCCCCCCATCTCCGACCCATGTCTAAAGATTATCTGCTCTCTCTCGACCAGGGAACCACTTCCTCCCGGGCGATTCTCTTCGACCGTGAAGGCTCCATCAAAGCCGTCGCCCAGCGGGAGTTCCCCCAGATTTTTCCGCAACCCGCCTGGGTCGAACACGACCCGGTGGAGATTTGGTCCTCCCAGAGTTCCGTCATGGCCGAGGTTCTGGCCAAGGCGGATGTCGCAGCACGGCAGATCGAAGGCATCGGAATCACCAACCAGCGAGAGACCACCGTCGTCTGGGATCGGAACACGGGTCAACCGGTCTGCAACGCCATCGTCTGGCAGGACCGCCGCACCGCAGACATGACCGGTCTGCTTCAGGACGGGGGCCATGCCGACAGGATCACCGAACGCACCGGACTGTTGCCGGACCCGTATTTCTCCGGCTCCAAGCTGAAGTGGATTCTCGACAACGTGGAGGGCGTTCGGAAGCGCGCCGAGGCGGGCGAACTCGCCTTCGGCACCATCGACAGCTGGCTCGTCTGGAAGCTCACCGAGGGGGCCGTCCATGTGACCGATGCCAGCAACGCTTCCCGTACGATGCTGATGAACCTTCACACCTGCGACTGGGACGAGGAAATGCTCGAACTCCTCGACATCCCGCGCTCGCTTCTTCCGGAGATCCGCGGTTGCAGCGAGGTCTACGGCGAGTGTTCGCTCGCAGCGGCCTCGGGCATTCCCATCGCAGGAATGGCCGGGGACCAGCACGCCGCCCTTTTCGGGCAATCCTGCTTTCAAAAAGGCATGGCCAAGAACACGTACGGCACCGGCAGTTTCGTCCTGATGAACACGGGCACCGAGCCGGTCGCATCGAAAAACCGCCTTCTCACGACGGTGGCCTGGAAAATCGGCGACACCACGGAATACGCTCTCGAAGGAAGCATTTTCATCAGTGGCGCGGTCGTGCAATGGCTGCGTGACGGGATGGGGCTGTTCCGCGCTTCTCCGATGATCGAGGCTCTGGCGGAAAGCGTTCCCGACAGCGGAGGCGTTTACTTCGTGCCCGCTTTCGCCGGCCTTGGAGCGCCTTACTGGGATCCCCATGCGCGCGGACTGATCGTGGGCCTGACCCGAGGATCCACCGACGCCCACATCGCGCGGGCCGCTTTGGAAGCAATCGCCTTCCAGTCCTGCGACGTGCTCGAAGCCATGGCAAAGGATGCGGGCATCCCGCCCTCCGAGCTTCGGGTCGACGGCGGGGCCTCTCGAAACAATCTTTTGATGCAAATGCAGGCCGATTACCTCCAGGCCTCGGTCGTCCGCCCGAAAGTCACCGAGACCACCGCCCTCGGTGCAGCCTGTCTGGCCGGCCTCGCCACGGGTTATTACAAGGACCGGTCCGACCTGGCCGAGCGATGGGAGGTGGATAAGACCTTCGATCCGAAAATGGACTCCGAGGAAGCCGCCGCCGCCCGGGACAACTGGAAACGAGCGGTCGATCTTTCGCTCGGTTGGGGAAAGGGCCGAGGATAAGGGGCCGCGCCGAAAGCCGATTACGATTACAAACACCAGTAGAATGACGATATGAACAGAGACCAATCCATCGCCCGCATCTCCGATTCCTCCGAGGAATGGGACATCATCATCATCGGCGGAGGTGCCACCGGTCTGGGGGCTGCGGTTGACGCGGCCGCCCGCGGCTTCAAACCTCTCCTACTGGAACAACACGATTTCACCAAGGGCACCTCCAGCCGCAGCACGAAGCTGGTCCACGGGGGCGTCCGCTACCTCAAGCAAGGAAACATTTCCCTGGTATTGGAGGCGCTCAAGGAGCGGGGCCTGCTTTGCGCCAACGCCCCCCATCTCGCCCACGATCTCGCCTTCGTCATTCCCATTTACAATTGGATCGATACGCCCTTCTACGGGATCGGGTTGAAGGTGTACGACCGGATGGCCGGGAAACTCGGCCTCGGGCACTCCAAAGTCCTTTCCGTCAAAGAGACGGTCGAGCGGATCCCGAATGTCGAAACGAAAGGACTGATCAACGGGGTCGTCTACCACGACGCCCAATTCGACGACAGTCGTCTCGGCATCAACCTTGCGCAGACCGCCGAAAACAACGGGGGCACCCTCGCCAACTACGTGAAGGTGACCGGCCTCCTCAAGAAGGACGACGTCGTCTGCGGCGTTCGTGCGGTCGATCAGGAGACCGGCGCGGAATATGAGATCAACGGAAAGGCCGTCATCAACGCGACCGGCGTCTTCGTGGACGGCATCCTTACACTCGACGATCCGGACGCCAAACCGATCGTCGCGCCGAGCCAGGGAATCCACATGGTCCTCCCCAAGGAATTTCTTCCCGGGGAAACCGCCGTCATGGTACCCAAGACCAAGGACGGCAGAGTCCTTTTTGCGGTGCCGTGGCACGACTCCGTCGTCGTAGGTACGACCGACACGCCCGTGAAGGAGGTCGACCTCGAGCCCCGTCCTCTCCGGGAGGAGATCGATTTCGTCTTCTCCCATGCGCAGCATTATCTCGAGCGCGATCCGGAGCCTTCGGACGTACTCAGTCTTTTCGCCGGTCTGCGCCCTCTGATCAAAACGGGGGACAGCTCGAGCACGGCCGCACTTTCCCGTGACCATTCGATCCTCATCTCGCAAAGCGGCCTGATCACGATCGCCGGCGGCAAGTGGACCACCTATCGGAAAATGGCGCAGGACGTGATCGACCAGGCGGAAACCGTCGCCAGCTTTGACACGCGCCCTTGCAATACGCAGCACCTTCAGATCCACGGATGGACGCAACAGAAGCCGAAAAAGTTCCCGCACCTTTCCTTCTACGGATCCGATGCGAAGCACATCGAATCCCTGATCGAAGCGGACCCCTCTCTCGGCGAAAAGATTCACGAGGGACTCCCGTATCTGGAAGCAGAGATCGTCTGGGCCGCCCGGAAGGAAATGGCGCGTTCGGTGGAGGATGCCCTTTCGCGGCGCACTCGTTCGCTACTCCTCGGAGCCCGGGCCAGCATCGAAGCGGCCCCCCGCGTCGCCGAACTGATGGCTGCGGAACTCGGACGCGACGAAGCCTGGCAGAAGGACCAGGTCGCGGCCTACGAAAAAGTAGCCGCCGGATACCTCTATCCCGATTCGTGAACCCCACTCAATAGCTGCGTCCCGCCCGCTTTTCGTAATAATTCAGATAGGCCTGGTTCAGAGCGCGGTAGCCGCCGGGCGTCGGAAACTTGCCGGTAAAATACCAGTCACCCCCGTTCTCCGGAAGGGCCTGGTGCAAGGCCTCGATCGACTGGAAGTGAATCCGAACCCGTCCGTCCCAATCGGGAACTTCCGGGGTCGCCAGTTCCGAAATTCTCTCCGCGATCCTCTCCTCGGAAAACTGATCGTAGAGGCGCGCCACATGGTTCTTCAATTCCCGGTCCGGCCTTCCCCTTTGCTCGAGGCAGTCGTCATAGACCTCTTTCAGTAAATAGCTCTTCCCGGCGTCCCGGAGCAAGCCGACGGTCGCCTGAAAAGCGATAAAGTTCCCCAGCTCGGACATGTCGATGCCGTAGCAATCGGGATAGCGGATCTGCGGAGCCGTCGAGACAATGAGGATCTCGGAGGGCTTCAAACGGGTCAGGATCTTGATGATGGATCGCTTCAGGGTGGTACCGCGGACGATCGAATCGTCCAGGCAGACCAGTTTCTCGCCAGGTTTCACGGAACCGTAGCTGATGTCGTAAACGTGAGACACCATCTCGCCCCGCCCTTTCTCCTGGCTGATAAAGGTTCTCAGCTTGATGTCCTTGTTGGCCACCTTTTCGGACCTCGGCCAGTTCGACATAATGAGATCGTCGAGGCAATCCTCCGACAGGGTTCCGTCGCGGAGCCTTTCCAAAATCGCCTGCTTGACCTCGTTCCGCCGATGGCATCGCAAGCCCTGCATCAACCCGTAGTAGGCGACCTCGGAGGTGTTGGGAATAAAACTGAACACCGTGTTCTCCAAGTCCCCGTCGATGGCGTCGAGGATCCGCGGCACCAGCGCCGCACCCAATTTCTTCCGCTCCTCGTAGATTTCGATATCGTTCCCGCGGGAAAAGTAGATCCGTTCGAAAGAACACGGCGACCGGGGCTTCTCCTCCCGAACCCGTTCGACCGAATGGGTCCCGTCGGATTTGACAACTTCGGCCGTGCCGGGAGCGACCTCGCGGATCTCCCCGGCATCCTTGTCGAAGACGGTCATCAACGGGGCTCTTTCGGAGGCGTAGGCGATGATCTCGTCGTCCACTGCCGCGAAAAGAGGCCGTATGCCCCAAGGGTCCCTGACCACAAAAAGGTCGCCGTTACCGATCAGTCCGGCAATCGAATAGCCGCCGTCCCAGGATTCGCCGGACTCGCGGAGGATGCGTGCCGGGTCAAGGGCACGGGAGATCTGAGCGCTGTTCTCCAGTCCTCCCAAGCCTTTTTCGTCCCGGAAATACCGATAAAGCCGGGTGTGCTCCTCATCGAGATGGTAACCGATCTCTTCGAGAATGGTCTGGGTATCTGTGTTAAAGACCGGATGCTGGCCGCGAGCCACGAGCCGTTCGTTCAGATCGGCCGTGTTGGTCATGTTGAAATTCCCCGCCAGAAGAAGATTCCGCATCGGCCAATTGCTCTTCCGGAAATACGGATGGCAGAGCTTCTGGCTGTAGCCGCCCGAGGTTCCGTACCGAAGATGCCCGAGGAGGAGTTCGGCCCCGAACTCGAAATGCTCCTTCACCGTGCCGACGAACTCCGGATGAATGTCCCCGGCCTTCACCTTCTCGTCGTAGTCCTTCATCAATCCCCGAAAGATGCGGTTCAGGGGACTGCTCTTGATGCTGCGGGCCCGCGCGACATAGGGGGCGCCCGGCGGCATCGACAGTTTGACGGAACCGACCCCGGCTCCATCCTGACCGCGGTTGTGCTGTTTCTCCATCAGAAGAAACAGCCGGTAGAACCCCCACAGGGGCGTACCGTATTTCTCCGCGTAGTATTCGAGAGGTTTCCGGAGGCGGATTACAGCCAGGCCACACTCATGCTGGATCGCATCGCTCATCGTCGCGCCGCGCTCCTCCAGCGGACAGGTTTGTTTCGATCACCCATTTATCCGGCGACTCAATTTCTCCCTCTTTTAGAACAACGCACCCGTCGCCACCCCGACAGCGGAAATCGGCCCCGCATCGTTGATGCTGTCCAGCGTCCGGTTCGCCTTGCGAATCACCGATTGCACCTCGAAGTAGATCTGATCGTCGCTCAGCAGTCGGCCGATCGTGGATTCGGGGTTGTTGAGGCTGCCGGAGAATTCCTTCACGTTGCTGATCGTCGCCTTCAATTCGGCCGCAATCGCATCTCCGTACAGCAACTCTCCCAGCGAGCCTTCACCGCTTTTCACATGATTCACGATCTCCTGGACGCCGGAGAGCATGCGATCCGCCTCGGACGCCGCCGACTGGATTTCCCCGACCGATGCCATCAGCTTGTTGTAAGCTTCGTCTTCGAACAACAGCTTCCCGACGGTGCCCTTTCCTTCGCGGAGCTGGGCCGTAACCGCCTCAATGTTTGCAATAGAGCTGGTGATGTTCGCCCGGTTCTCCTTAACAAGACCGCTGATATCGGTCAGGAGGCTGTCCCCCTCGCCCCCGAGCAAGTCACCGATGTCCGAGAGAGCCGAATCGATCCGGTTCGCGACGTTACCGACCTCGTCGAAGATCTTATTGATATCGACCGAAGGCTTGGTCCGGATCGTGGAGCCCGCACTCAGGGGGTTCCCGGTCTCCGTCCCCATATCGATGGAGACGAAATTGGTCCCGAGCAAACCGGCCATGGAAACCGATGCGACGGAATCCGCGGGAATCTCGTATCCATCCTCGATGGAGAGGCCGGCCACCGCCCTCCCGTCCTTGAGGGTCGCCGAGACCACCGTTCCGATCTTCACTCCGGCCATTCGAACATCGTCCCCGACCCGCAGCTGGAGCAGATTGTTGAAGGGAGCCTCCACCTTGTAGCCGTCCCCTTCCGCACTGGCGGCTGCATCCAGAGAAGTGTACACGAAGTAAGTGATGATCAGGCCGATTATAAAAAAAAGGCCCACCCCGGCGTATTGCGTTTTGTCGTTCATGAAACTTTCTCCCGATACTGATCCCGAAACCGGGGATTCTCAACATCGATCTCCGGTCTGAAAAATTCTTCGATTTCCTCCCCTTTCTCGGACATCACCTCCTCGGACGTCCCCCGCGCACGGACGGTTCCGTTTTTCAGGAGAATCATGTGGTCCGCGATGCTTTGGGCGAGGTCCCGGTCGTGGGAGACGACGATGCTCGTGACATTCAACTCCTCCCGCAGGGTCGCGATCACCTCGCTGATGGTGGCCGCCATGGTCGGATCGAGTTCGGAGGTCGGCTCGTCGTAAAGGAGAAGCTGCGGCTCCATCACCAAAGCCCGTGCAATGGCGACCCGTTTGCGCATACCGCCACTCAGTTCGGCGGGAATTTTCGACGCCGCATCCTGCAAGGACAGCATGACCAGGGCTTCCTCCACCTTGTCCTTGATATCGGACTCCGGTGCCAGGCGGTGTTCCCGCGGATAGAAAGCGAGGTTGTCGAATACCGAAAGGCTGTTGAACAGGGCACCCGCCTGGAAGACCAGCGCGGTCTTTACCTTGTGGTGGGTGGCCGGGTCGTTCGCGTCGAGATCACCGATCAAGACCCTCCCTTCCGACGGTTTCAGGAGGCCGATCACCGTTCTCAGCAAAACGGATTTTCCCGATCCGCTGGGGCCCATGATCACGAAGATCTCTCCCGAATCGACCTTGAAGCTCACATCGGAGATCACCTGGGTTTCCCCGAAACGCACGCCAACCCCTTCGGCCGTGACGCAAACGGACTTTTTCTCGGAACAAATCGGCGGAGTCATCTTAGAGGAGGGCTTTGGTGATAAAGTAGTCGGTAAAGAGAATGAAGATCATGGAAAGAACAACCGAACGGGTCACGGAGAAACCGATTTCCCTCGGCCCTCCCGAGGTGTTCAGCCCTTGGGCGCAGGCGATCAGAATCACGAAAAAGCCGAAAATCTGGCCCTTGATCAAACCGTCCGTCACGTCGGAGCGGGTCATGAAATCGAGCATCCCCCGCCAGTAGATGGTGGGCGAGAGATCGATGAAATTCACGAATTTCGACACGACCATGCCTCCGAACCAGCCGATGAAGATGGAAAACATCGTCAGAGGAGGCATGATCAGAAAGACGGCCACCAGGCGGGGCATGACGAGGATCTTCTCCGGAGAGATATTCATCGTCCTCAGGGCGTCGACCTCCTGGTAAACCTTCATGGAAGCAAGTTCGGCCGTGGTTGCCGACCCGACCCGACCCGACAGCAGGAAAGCCGTCATCACCGGGGCCAGTTCCCGGCAGAGCGACAATCCCACGATCGAACCGATGAACGACTCCGCCCCGACCTGCTCCAGAGCGAACCCCGTCTGGAGCGCCAGCACCGCCCCGATGAAAAAGCTCAGGATCGCGACGATCGGAAAGGTCTTGTAGCCCATCTCGAAGCAATACATCAGCACACGGTGCAATTGCCGGGGAAGGGTCGGCAAAAACCGGAACGCCGTTCCCAGCAGGACCACATGGTACCCGAGTTCATCGAGATAAACTTTCGCGCGCGCCATCATTTCTCAAACGGACAGTTTGCCCCAAAACTCAGAGGCGTCCAACCCGGAGTTTCGTTTCACAGGGTAAACCAAAACAGCCTCCATTCCGTATCGTCGCCCTTCCGCTCCCTCCCGAGCAGTCCGTGCAGGACCGAAAAGCCCGCCTTTTCCTCGCCGGACTGAACGTCGAGGATCGGCCCCAACGTAAAACGATGGCCGGTCGACTCTTTCTTCTCCAGGGTGATCAGATTGAACAGCAGATCGTGCCGCCAGGTTCCCTCCACCGAATTCCGCTCGTAGCGGTAGATCCCGAAGAGCGGAGAATAGAGATCCCGAACCACCTCGTTGTGTTTGAACCAGGGCATCAACGGGGTGAAGAGCTGGAATTGACGACGACCCTCCCCGTTATTGCCGTGACTGAAGAACGGCCAGGCATAGGTCCTGGAGGCGCGAAAATCCACCTCCGGATCCAGGGCCGTCTGGGTCTGGCCCCAGTAAAGAACGTAGAGAAAACTCCAGGTCCGCACATCGAGCCGCTTCGTCTCGTAGGAAGTCCTCTTGAGTAACGGCCACATCCACCATTTTTTGTCGACTCCGTTCCGAATCGAATGGGTGTAAAAGGGTGCCCACCGGTTCACGTAGCGATAGGTCATCGAGGGATCCTTCTCGGCCATATTGGCGTAGATCAGTTTCCAACGATCCCGGGTTACATTCCCGCGACCCTGCACGAAAAAGGGCCAGAAGTAGCGAACTTCCCGGTAGTAAGGATCCTCTCGGTCGGTGTAGCCGAAGAACGGCCACAGAAACGTCTCGGAGACCAATCCGCCGGGACCGTCTTCGTAAGCGTAGAACGGGAGGAATCCATAGGCCGTGGAAGGCTCCGCGGTGTTGAGATCCTTGGTCCGGTAATAAATCAGGGGCCAAAGGACGTAGGAGTAATGATAGACACCGGGCTTCTCGAAGGAACCGAACAGCGGCCAAAGCGCGGCCCCGCTGTTCCCGTTACCCGTTCGATAGCGAACGAACGGCCAGGGCGTGCCGTAGGTGATGGCCCCGTTGTTTTCCCACTCCATGTAAAACGGGGCCAGCACCCAGGAAATGCGGTCCTGGAAAATGCGGTCCTTCACCTCCCCGTAAAATGGCAGGAATCCCCAGTAGGAAAACTCAGGGGCCTTCGGGTAATCGTGATCGAAATAAAACGGAATGACCTCGAACGTCCGACTGTCGAGAGTTCCGTCCGTCTCATACTTCGAGCCCCGGATCAGATAAAACAGATTCCAGTAATGCCCCGCGTCATTGGCCCGGTAACCGTACAGCGGGTAGAGGATGTAATGACTGCGGCGGTTGAGAGGGGTGTCGTAGGCATAGTCGATCCAAAACGGCCGCACCGCCGTCCAGTCGACCTCCGGAGTCTTCCGATCCTCGATAAAAGGTCCCAGGAACTGGCGGGTGCTTGCCCCCGTTTCCGGTTGCTCGAGCCCTACCGTCAATGGCCAATAATTCTCCTCCGTCTTCCAAATCGCCCACGCCGGAACCGCGGAGAGAGCGAGCCCGAGAAACGGCCCGACCACTCCACGCCACAACCGAAGGGTCCTGTACAACGTCGACATCGAAAAGAGAACGGCTCGCCGAATGGAAAAGCGCAAACGCCATTCGCGAAACCGATTCGCCACACCGTCCAAAAGAGTAAGATCCCGCGAGGTTTGCAAACTCCGAATCCGACATGCCTTCGAAAGATTCGAAAAACAACCCTGCCTGGAACTCGTTCTTATTCTGAAAAACAGGTTATAATTCTCCCCGCCCCGATTTGATCCTTGCCGCAAGCCGATCCGCACACCATTCTTCTTCCCGCAAGCTCGGCCCATGAAATGGTATTTCTTCAAGGATCAGAAGTGCAAAGGACCCGTCGACGAGGCGGTTCTTAAAGACTGGCTGGAGAAGGGGGAGGTCGAAAAGACCACGCCCGTTCGGACCGACTCGATGGAGAACTGGATTCCTCTTTCCGAGGCGTTGGAATTCTTCGGCAGAATGCCGGAACCGCCCAAAACCGATCCGGAGACCCGGAAAACAGCCGGCTACGCGCTCAGCCCGAGCGACCTTTCGGGCGGACCGGACACGGACCTGCGGTCCCTCCTTTTCGGCTTCCTCCGCGGTATCTTTGTCGCCTTGATCGGCGGATGGGTCTGGGCGCAGGTGACACTGGCTTCGGAAATGCAGTTCGGCTTCATCGCCATTTTCGTGGGTCTGCTCACCGGACTTGGAGTCCGGTTATTCGGAGACCCGGAATCTTTGCCGCTGGCCCTGGTCGCTGCCGTTTGCGGCTTCGCCGGTATCCTCTTCGGAAACTTCCTGTCCATCGTGAGCCTCCTGGCCGAGGAAACGGGCGTTTCCATGATGCAGGTTTGGAACGATTTCGGTTTCGACGGACTTTACGAACTCCTCGGCGTTTATGCGACACCGATCGATTTCGCCTTTTATGCGGTCGGCACCATCGCAGCCTTCCAAACCGCACGAACCAAAAGCTGGCTGAAGAAAAACTAGGCCACGGGGG
>CAZBLJ010000085.1:0-11014 GCA_964492605.1 uncultured Puniceicoccaceae bacterium | reverse complement strand
GTGGCGAGGCATCCCTAATACCGCCAGGGCAGCGATCGATCCCGGACGGTTCGTCAGTTGCTTTTGCGGGCTGCTTTTTTCGCGGCGTTCCTGGTTGCTTTGCGGGCCGACTTTTTGGGGCGTTCGGGGAATTCGAAGCCTAGTTTGCCGCCGGGTTTGAGGACGAGGAAGGCGTCGAATTTGCGTTTGGTGCGGTTGGAGCGGAAGCCTTCCACGAGGTCGGTGCGGCCTTCCCGCAGCAACTTCTGGAAGACGGGGCGTTCGATGGGTTTGCCGAGGATGTTTCGGGCGATCTGGAATTCGCAGTTGTCGCGGTCTTTCGCGCGCTCGCCGCAGATGTAGGCTTTCGGGGTTTCGTAAACCGGGGCGCCGCAGAGGGGGCATTCGCCGACGACTTCGCAGTCGGTGAGGTCGATGTCGCTGTCGCCGCCTTCGCCGGAGTCGCCGAAGTCGAGTTCCACCCGCCAGCTGCCGTTCTCTTTCTGCACGAGTTTGAGAAGGGCGGAGAAGGCTTTCCCGGCCTTGGAGCGGAAGCCGTCGATGGGACCGATCTGTTTCTTCTCGAGCAGCTCGCGCACTTCGTCGGGGGTGATGGGGCGGTTGCCGATGACTTTGTTGACCTGCAGGGCGGGGATTTCGCGGTTGTTGACTTGTACCGTGTCCGTCGAAACCCAGGCTTTGAAGGTTTCCATGAGGGGGTCGCCGTTGGTGATCGACTCGATGTCCGATTTTTCGGGGGGAGGGGGGGACTTGAGGGCGTCGGTGATCTGTTTGGTCACGTCCTCGATCCCTTTCATGAACTCTTTGCGTCCGAGTTTGCCTTCCTCGACTTGTTTGAGGCGGTATTCCCATTCGCCGGTGAGAGCGGGGCTGGTCAGGAGTTCGATGTCGAAGGTGCGGAGAAAGCTGATCAGGGCTTCCCCTTTCGTGGTGGGAAGGAGTTCCTTGCCTTCCTTTTCGAGATATTTCTGGTAGACGAGATTCTCGAGGATGCCGGCCCGGGTGGCCGGGGTGCCGAGGCCGCGCTCGCTCATGGCTTCGGCCAGTTCCTCGTCCTCCACTTTCTTCCCGGCGTTCTCCATGGCGGAGAGCAGGGTGGCCTCCGTGTAGCGCGGGGGCGGTCGGGTGGCGTCCTCGCGGATGTCGACTTCGTCGATTCCGGCGGGGACGGGTTGCGGGGCGTCGGCGGGAAGGGCGGGAATGGTGTCGGCGGTGCCGGAATGTTTGCCGTAGACGGCCAGCCAGCCCGGAACGGCGAGCACTTTGCCGTCGGTGCGGAAGGTGTGGCCCGCCGAAACGCTTTCGCGGGTGGTGACGTCGTACTCGGCCGGAGGGTGGAAGACGGCGAGGAAGCGCCGGACCACCATGTCGTAGATTTTCTGTTCCGCGTCGTTGAGCTTCCGGGGCTTCTGGTCGGTCGGTATGATCGCGAAGTGGTCGCTGACCTGCTTGTCGTTGAAGATGCGCTTGTCCTTCGGATTGATGCGGTTCTCCGAGAGAATCTTGTCCACGTGGGGTTGGTAGGTGTCCGGCAGGGCGGCCATGGCATCGCGGCAGGAGCTACCGTAGTCCTCGGGGAGGGCCCGGGAATCCGTCCGAGGGTAGGTGAGCATCTTGTGCTTCTCGTAGAGGGCCTGGGCGATGGAAAGGGTGTTGCCGGCGGAGAAGCCGAACCGGTTGTTGGCCTCCCGTTGCAGGGTGGTGAGGTCGTACAGCCGGGGGGCGGCCTGCTTGGAGCGCTTCTTTTTCTCGGAAACTTCGGCGGAGCCGGCCCGGCGGACCTCTTCGGCGATTTGCCCGGCGGTCTTTTTCTCCCACAAGCGGGATGCGCGGTCGTGTGGGTCGTCGTTTTTCTTGAAGTCCGGTCGTTGGTAGGTGCCCTCGTAGGTTCCCGAATCGAGGCTGAAGGTGGCGACTACCTCCCAGTAGGGGCGGGGGACGAATTTGCGGATCTCCTCCTCCCGGTCGCAGACCATGGTGAGGGTGGGGGTCTGCACCCGGCCGACGTTGGCGGCGGTGCCTCCCCGGCGACCGAAGGTGACGGTGGCCCCGCGGGTGGCGTTCAGGCCGACCAGCCAGTCCGCTTCCTGGCGGCTGCGGGCGGCGGCCTGGAGGGATGCCATCTGGTCCTCGTCGCGGAGGCGTTCGAAGGCTTTGCGGATGGCGTCCGGGGTCATGGACAGCATCCAGAGCCGTTTTACGGGTTTTTTCACCCGGGCCTGTTCGGCGATCAGGGTGAAGATGAGTTCGCCCTCCCGGCCGGCGTCGCACGCGTTGATGATCTCGCCGACATCGTCGCGCTTCATGAGGCGCTTCAGCTCCTGAAGCTTCTTTTTGGTTTTCTCGACCGGTTTGGTTTTAAACTTGGACGGGATGATGGGCAGGTTGTCGAGGGTCCACTTGCTGTAGGCCTTGTCGATCTCCTGCGGCATGCAAAGCTCGACGAGATGGCCGAGGGCGGAGCTGATGACCCACTCCTCGTTTTCGTAATAATCCCCGTTTTTGGGTACTTTGCCGAGGACGCGGGCGAGATCTCCGGCCACGGAGGGTTTCTCTGCGATGACAAGTTTCTTCATACCGGAAAACCCGCAGGGTCAGGAGTGTCGGGCGATGACCGCGTCGAGATTTTCGAGCAATTCGTTGATCGATTCCGGGGTTTCGTCCCCCATGTTGGAGATGCGGAAGGTTTTGCCCTTGAGTTTCCCGTATCCGATGTCGATGACCATCCGGTAGTCCTCCTTGAGGGATTGGTTGATGGCGGCCAGGTCGAGTTCGCGGGTGTTGCGGATGCAGCTGAGCGTTTTGGAGGCGTATTCGGGAGCGGGGAGTAGCTCGAAACCGTTCTTCCCGACCCAGTCGTGGACGATGCCGTTGAGGTCGGCGTGTCGTCGAAAGCGGTTCTCCACCCCTTCCTCTTCGATATCCTCCAGCTTGGAGCGAAGGGCGTGGATCAGGGGGATGACCGGCGTGCTGGGGGTCATCCCTTTCTCGTGGTTTTTCCGGAACTCGGCGAAATCGAAGTAGTAGCCGCGGTCTTCAACGGTCCCGGCGCGTTCCATGGCACGTTCGGAGACGGAGAAGAGGGCGAGGCCGGGCGGCAGGGCGAGGGCTTTCTGGGAGCCCGTCAGCATGACGTCGATGCCGAGTTCGTCCTTCGCCACCGGAACGGCGGAGAAGGAGGAAACCGTATCGATGATCGAAAACACATCCGGGAACTCGCGGAGGACCTCCATGAGTTCCGGGAGAGGGTTCATCATGCCGCAGGAAGTTTCGTTGTGAACGAGGGTCACGACATCGTATTCGCCGGTCGAAAGCTCTTTGCGAAGGGCCTCCGGGGCGATGTGTTCGCCCCATTCCACCTGGAGCGCCCCGGCTTCCAGTCCGCAGCGTCGGGAAACGTCGTACCACTTGTCCGAAAAGGCTCCGCACATGCAGTTGAGCACCTTCTTCTTCGTCAGGTTGCGGACGGCACCCTCCATGACGCCCCAGGCGCTGCTTGTGCTGAGAAACACCGGATCGTTCGTTTGGAACAGGCGCTGGAGGCCGGGCTGGACGGACCGGTAAAGGTCCACGAAGTCCGGACTCCGGTGTCCGACGACCGGAGTCGTCATGGCGCGGTAGGTTTTCTCGGATACCTCGATCGGGCCGGGAATGAAGAGTTTATAGCTCATGTGTTCAGGGATTTGATCACGGTGTGGTTGTCTTCGCCAAGGGTAATGGCCTTGGGTTTCCAGTCTGCCGCCTGCTCCGCCTCGACTTCGGCGAAGGAAATGATGACCAGGCGATCGCCCTTCTTTCCCTTGTGGGCGGCTGCGCCGTTGAGGGAGATTCTTCCCGATCCGTGGTCGGCGGGGATGGCGTAGGTCTCGAATCTCTCTCCGTTGTCGATGTTCGCGACGAGAATTTTTTCATAGCGAACCAGTCCGACCCGGTCCATCAGGGACGCATCGATTTCCAAGCTGCCTTCGTAGTCGAGGGCGGCATCCGTGGCAATGGCACGGAGAATTTTGGACTTCATCAGGTGCAATCTCATTTGGCAAAACCTCATGGAGTTGCCCAAACTGTTCCCTTTGTCCAACAAAAACCGAAAATTGGTGTTTTTCTGCGGTATTCCATTGGCATTGGAGGGGGCCTTCTTCTTAGTCGGGGGTTTGGATCTGATTTAGCTACAGTGTCTTCCGAAATTTTACAGCCCGATTCCCGGACGAGGGCGTCGATTCTGCCGAAGGGTACTCCGAGGATCCAGCCGACGGACCGCGAGATCCGGCAGACCGCGATTCCCGAGGCGGCCTGGGTGGATCGTTTTCGCGGGAGGGTTCCTTTGGAGGATCTTCGGGCGCG
Organism: uncultured Puniceicoccaceae bacterium; assembly: GCA_964492605.1. GTDB lineage: Bacteria > Verrucomicrobiota > Verrucomicrobiia > Opitutales > Puniceicoccaceae > Puniceicoccus. The sequence goes on along the minus strand of CAZBLJ010000085.1, from coordinate 6,673 downwards.
GATTGCCCGGGAGAACAAGTTGCGGGAGGTGATGCTCCCCCTGCTCACGCACGAGGACGGCTTGGCGGATCGCCGGTTGCCCGTGCGTTGTCTGGACGCCGCGTTTCGCCTGCTGGGCCTGAGGACGCGGGCGATGCGGAATTTCGAGAAGATTGCGGTCCGGGAGATGGATTGGGAGTTGCCGGGATTGGGAAAGGGCTTCGACGGCTTTCGGATCCTCCATCTCTCCGACTTCCACCTGGAATTCTGTCCGGGGCTTCTGGACCGCATCCGCCGGGTGATCGGGGAGCTGGATTATGACCTGGCGTGCCTGACGGGCGACTATTTCGATCTTCTTTTCGAGGAGGAGTTCATGGACCGGTCGGCGCTGCGGGAACTGGTTTCCTCCTTCAAAGCTCCGGTGAAGGCGGTTCTGGGAAATCATGATCCGCTGGCGGTGGGTGCGGCTCTCGAGGAGGCGGGGGCGCGGGTGTTCGTGAACGAAAGCGAGATTCTGGAGCGGGCGGGGGACCGGCTGTTTCTGGCCGGGCTGGACGACCCCCGAATCTACCGGGCGGCGAACTTCGAAGAGGTTATGGGAGATCGCCCCGAGGGCGCGGCGAGCCTGGTCCTCGTGCATTCTCCGCAGGTCTACCGCGAAGCGGCGGAGTGGGGCGTCTCGCTGACCCTGTGCGGGCACACCCACGGGGGACAGGTCTGCCTGCCGTTTCGCATCCCGATCGCCAACAAATTCCAGAGTCCGAGGCGGTATATGTCTGGAAGCTGGGAGTTCCGGGGGGCGCAGGGATATACTTCGAACGGGTGCGGGGGCTGTAAGCTGCCCTACCGGCTGAACGCTCCGGCGGAGGTGGCGGTCCACACGCTACGGGCCGGATCGGGGTCCTGATCGGCGGGGGGGGTAACCTTCGCCGTTCGCTGATCCGGGCCGTCCGCCTCGGTATTTTCAAAAATAGAACAGGCGTAATTTTGTTGACAAATAAAACAGAACAGGTGTATTTTTGTTGACGGATGAGAGGCCCTCGGAGGGCGAGGAATACCGTGGGTCGTGCGCACGGAGGTGGCACGAAAAAGGCCCGGCGGGAGTTCCCACCGGGCCTTGAAAGTCGTTGTCGGCAGTCCGGCTTATTCGCCTTCCTGGTCGCCGCCTTCGGCTTCTTCCATGGCGGCCTTGCGGCTCAGTTTCACGCGGCCTTTGTCGTCAATGCCGATGCACTTGACCATGAGTTCGTCGCCGAGTTTGCAGACGTCCTCGGTCTTCTTGACCCGGAAGTCGGCGAGTTCGGAGATGTGGCAGAGGCCTTCCTTGCCGGGGAGGCATTCGACGAAGGCGCCGAACTCCTTCACCCCGCGGACGATCCCGCGGTAGACGCGACCGACTTCGATCTCGGCGGTGCAGAGATCGATCTCCTCGATGGCCCGCTGGAGCGCGTCGCGACCCTGGGCGAAGACCATCAGGCTGCCGCTGTTGTCTTCGTTGATGTCGATGTCCGCGCCGGTGAGTTCCTGAATGCGGCGGATGTTCTTTCCGCCCGGGCCGATGAGGGCACCGATTTTGTCCGGATCGATCTTCATCTGGTGGATGCGCGGTGCGTTCGGGTTCACCTCGGAACGGGCCTCCGGCAGGGCTTCGGCCATTTTGTCGAGGATCTTCAGGCGGGCGGCCGTCGCGGCGGCGATCGCCTCGGAGGCGATGTCGAAGGGAATGCCCTGGATCTTCAGGTCCAGCTGGAATCCGGTGATCCCGTCACGGCTGCCGGCGATCTTGAAGTCCATGTCGCCGAAGTGATCCTCCGCGCCGATGATGTCGGTGAGAATCTTATACTTGGCGATGGAGCCGTCTTCGGCCTGCTCGGTGACGAGACCGGCGGAAATGCCGGCGATCATGGCGGAAACCGGAACCCCGGCATCCATCAGCGAGAGGCAACCGCCGCAGATGCTGGCCATCGAGGTGGAGCCGTTGGAACCCATGATCTCCGAGACCACCCGGATCGAGTAGGGGAACTCTTCCTCGCTCGGCAGCGCCGGGAGGAGGGAGCGTTCGGCGAGGGCACCGTGGCCCACCTCGCGGCGACCGGTGAAGCCGAAGCGTCCGGTTTCCCCGACCGAATAGGGTGGGAAGTTGTAGTGGAGGTAAAAGGATTTGCTCTTGGCGCCCCCGGTGAGGGCATCCAGATCCTGGGAGTCCTTGCTGGTGCCCAGCGTCGTGTAGACCAAGGCCTGGGTCTCCCCCCGGTTGAAGATGGCGGTGCCGTGAACCTTGGGCAGGACGCCGGTCTCGGCGGAAATCTCGCGAAGATCCCCGGGACCGCGTCCGTCGGCCCGTTTCCCCTTGTCGAGGATGTTCGACCGATAGACCTCTTCCTGGAGGACTTCGAAGGAAAGGCTGATCTGGTCGGGATCGAACTCTTCCTCGCCGACCTTGGCCTGGACGGCTTCGGCGACCTCGTCCTTGATTTTGTCGACGGCGGCGCCGCGGGACTGCTTGTCGCCGATGAAGATGGCCTCCTGGAGCTTGTCGCCTGTCAGTTCGCGGCAAAGGGCGAGGATCTCCGGCTTCGGAACATACAGCTCGAACTCGGCCTTCTCTTTGGTCGCCAGGGCCGCGAGTTTCTTCTGCGCGGCAATGATGGGCTGGATTTTCTCCTGGCCGAAGCGGAGGGCTTCCTTGAAGCGCTCCTCCGGGATGAAGTCGGCGCTGCCCTCGATCATCATCATCTCCTTCTCGTTGCCGACGTAGATGAGGTCGAGGGTGGAGTCCAGCATCTGCTCCTGGGTTGGGTTGGCGACGAACTCGCCGTCCACCTCGCCGACGCGGACGCAGCCGACCGGGCCGTTCCAGGGAATGTCGGAGACCATCAGGGCGGCCGATGCGGCGTTGACCATGAGGACGTCCGGCTCGTGGACCCCGTCGATCGACAGGGCCATTCCGATGACCTGAACCTCGTTCATGAAGCCCTTCGGGAAGAGGGGCCGCAGCGGGCGGTCGCAGAGGCGCGAAGTGAGGATCTCCTTCTCGGAGGGACGGGCCTCGCGCTTGAAGTAACCTCCCGGAAAACGACCGGCCGCCGCGAATTTCTCGCGGTAGTCGACGGTCAACGGGAAGAAGTCCTGTCCGGGACGGAGGCTTTTGGCGGCGCAGGCGCTCGCAAAGAGCGTCGTTTCGCCGAGGGTGATCGTGACGGAACCGCTTGCGAGATTCGCAAGGCTGCCGGTTCCGATTTCGAGGCCGAGATCTTCGACCTTAACGGTGTGTTTCTGTTCCATGTGTCTTTTCGGTACGATGATGAGGGGTTGGGCGGGGGCAACGGCCCCCGCTTTGCGTCTTCCCCTTCAGGCATCCCGGGAAGACACGAGTTGCAATTCGGCGGAGCCGGTCAGCGGCGAATGTTCAGCCGCTTCAGCAGATCGTTGTATTTGTCGAGATCGTGCTTTTTGACGTAGTCGAGTAACTTCCGGCGGCGGCTGGTCATTTTGAGCAATCCGCGGCGCGAGTGGAAGTCCTTCCGATGGCTTCTCAGATGATCCGTCAGGTGGGTGATCCGGGCCGTCAGGAGGGCGATCTGCACCTCGGCCGAACCGGAGTCCCCGTCGTGGGTCTGATACTCGGAAATAATCTTTTCTTTATCGATGGATGTGTCGGACATTGTTGATTGTAGGAATACACGACTTGGGGAATTCCGGAGGGAATCCCGCACCGCAGCGCGACGCCGCGCGTGCCGTTCCATCCCGCGTGGCGGGAAAGTCGCGGGGGCAAACCGTCGCCGGCGGCCCCTGACGCTGGGACGGATAAAGGATGAGAAATTTCCGGTGCGCAAGGAAAAAGGGCGGCGGCGAGCAGGATTTCCGTGCCATTAATGACTCGTCAGTCGCCCGACCGGTCGCAATCATCCGTGGCATGCTCGAATTTCTGCAGGAGGCGGGGTGGTTTCTCTATCCCCTGGCGGGTTTCTCCTTGCTCGCCGGCGTGATCATCGTGGAGCGCCTGGTGGCGCTGCGTTCCGGCGCGGTCGTTCCCGGGTACCAGAAGGAATCTCTCTTCAAGGGAAAGCTGCCCGATCTCAAGGATTCGGACGGCTCCATAGCGGCTGAGCTGGTGCGGTTCCACCGGGATGCCCGACCGGACCCCGAGACCTTTCAGGCTTTCGCCAAATTGCAGGTGAACCGTCTGGAGCGCGGATTGTTCATCCTCGATTTCGTGGTGAGCGGAGCGCCTCTGGTCGGGCTCCTGGGGACCGTGACCGGATTGGTGGAGGTATTCGCCACTTTTTCCGAGCAGCCGGGAATCCCCGATCCGGAGCAGTTCGTAGCGGGGATCTCCCTGGCCCTTACGACCACGATCCTGGGTCTGGCGATTGCGATCCCCGCTCTCGTCGCTTCCGCCTATTTCAACCGCCGGGTGGATAACCACGCCGCCAGACTGGAGGTGGTGGTGGAGCGACTTTCGGCCGAGGCGCGAAGAGAACGTTGAGAAATGGGATTGCGGGACACAAGCCGCCGCCGCCGAAGGCCCGAGGTGAACATCGTTCCGCTGGTCGACGTGCTGATGGTGCTGATCTTCTTTTTTCTGATGACCATGCAGTTTCGCGATCAGAAAGTACTCAACCTCGATCTGCCCGATATCGAAACGGCGGGATCTTCCGAAGTGAGGGGCGACTTGCGCCTTATCGTCGATCCGGAAGGACGATTTTTCCTGAACGAACAGCCGGTGGATGCGGAGGCCCTGCAATCCGCCCTGCGGCTTGCGGGGCAGGCGGACCCGGACCGGAAGGTCCTGCTGGCGGCGCATCAGGAAACGCCGCTGCGCATCGTAACCCAGGTAATGGACTGGTGCCGCAAGGCCAACCTGAGCGCGATCCGGATCCAGTCGAGGGAGGTCACGGATGGGAGTCTCGCCGATCCGTGAACGGAACAGGGGCGGAAGCAGGGCCTTATAGTCTGGTTTTCGGTAGGACGGATTTCCAGAAGGAACTCCGCCACACGCTACGCCAAAAAGTCCAGCAGCCGGAAAAGCTCGGGCCTGGTTCGCTTTGAACATTCTTCCGTTCTAGCCAGGATCTCGTCCGCCGCCTGAACGTGGGGGCCGCCCGCAGCCAGGTCCTCCGGGCAGTTCTCCACCAGGGCCGCAGCTGATTCGGGAGTTGTCTCCAGGTGAAACTGGAGTCCAACCACGGTGCGCCCGAGCAGGAACGCCTGATTTTGGCAGACCCGCGAAGAGGCCAGCCGAATCGCCCCTGTCGGAAGATCGAAGGTTTCTCCGTGCCACTGAAACACCGGAAGACTCTCCCGAAGGGCAAAGGGACTCGATTCACTTTCCCCGGTTTTTTCCACCGGCATCCAACCGATCTCGGGTTCCTGGCCTTTGAACACTTCAGCCCCCATTGCCGAAGCGATCATTTGGGCACCCAGGCAAACGCCCAGAACCGGCTTTTCCCGGTCTATGACGGCCCGGACGATTTCCTTTTCACCGCGGAGCCAGGGGAACGTTCTCTCGTCGTTTACGCTCATCGGACCGCCCATCACGATCAGAAACTCCACGTCTGCCGGTTGCGGCATCGGATCGTCGGCCCATAAGCGGGTGCAGGCAGAGACAAATCCATGCGATTGAATCCACGACTCAATGCTGCCGAGACCCTCAAACGGAACGTGCTGAAACCAATGAATTTTCATAACAGCTTTATTGGTTCATTTTGGTTGGTTCAGGAAGGACCGGAAACCAGGACATAGGCTCGAATGGGGTAGGGATAGACGGTGAAAATCGCTGCCCATCCGAATCAAAATCCCTTTTCCGAGCAAGCCGAAAGCACTCCGACCGGTCGAATCGGGCGTTGCATGAAAGCGCGTTTGAGATGGAGGACTCAGGATTCGAAAAAGGGTTTTCTGAATCAACGACTAATGATCCCGAAGGAAAAGTCCTGTGGCCTTCCGTGATCGCCGGGGACTCCGGGAATCTCCCTCCAGACCCGGTCGGCGCTTGCAGTTGTTCCAGGACATCCTGATTCTGGAATGATTAAAGATCACCGCGAACTTCTTGATTTACAGTCCCATCCGGAGGGTGGGGCTTTTGCCGAAGTGTTCCGCTCTGTCCGTAAGGTTTATCGAGCCGACGGGGAAGCGGAGCGTTCCGCCCTGACTCAAATCTATTTTCATTTGCAGCATGGGGACGTCAGCCGTTTTCACCGGGTGGAGAGCGACGAGGTGTGGCATCTCTACGACGGGGAGGGCGTAGTGCTCTACGAGTGGAAGCCGGGTTGGGATTCGGTGAAGCGGACGGTGGTTTCCAAAGACCGTGCGCGGTTCTGTCACGTTGTCGCTGCCGGAACCTGGCAGGCGGCCGAGCCTCTGGGAGAATTCGTTCTGGTGGGTTGTACGGTCGGGCCTGGATTCGAGTTCGAAGAATTTTCACTTATCGAGCCGGGCGGAGCCGAGGCGGAAGCGATTCTCTCTCTCGATGAGGGGCTGAAGCGATTCGTTTGAGGGACGAGGGAGTGATGGAAGAATTTGGACGACGGGTACATTTCATCTGGCAGAATACAGGAGATTGTTCAGGGATTTTGCCCCACTTCGGGCTTACTCTCCGCCTGAACCGACTTCGCCCTTCGGGCTACGACGGTCACGAGGCGGAGTTCCTTTTGGGAATTCGACCCACTGCGAGCCAGATGAAAGGCCCCTGATT
>CAZBLJ010000084.1:0-11103 GCA_964492605.1 uncultured Puniceicoccaceae bacterium | reverse complement strand
CTCGGACTTCATTGCGGATGTAAAAGTTCGCCAGGGTTCGCGTTAAGGTGCCAACAAAAACGGAGCACCTCTTTCTTCCGAGCATCCTCTATTCGACGGTCCCGCGATCGTCCCGCCCCATCCGTCGCCAAGGCTGCGAAGAGAGAGCCTTGCTGTCTGACTACTCCCGCCTTTCCCTGGGCCGGATCGCCCGATCACTTAATGCGGAGGCGTTACGATTCGGTAAATTTTGCACGATGCGGATCCGTTTCTCCGACACTTGACCCCATCGCCTTAAGAGGCGATGATCAATTGTTCCGGGGCCCTTAGCTCAGCGGTTAGAGCAGAGGACTCATAATCCTTTGGTCCGGGGTTCGAATCCCCGAGGGCCCACCATTCTTCCCGATTCGTGGCTACCGTTTCCATAAAAGAACGCTACTACATTGGCGAGACCGAGGATCTGTAGCAGCTGTCCAATAGATATAACAGGGCCATCTTCCTGGGGTGGCACAGGCTAAAGGCCGCCGCCGAGCCTTCCACCTTTGTGATTTTCACCGACCTTTTTGGATTCGGGCTTGCCTTGGTTCGGTGCCGCCAGTGATCCTTCAATTCTCCCGCCCGCCCCGGAAGGTTTCCGGACTGCCGGGTCCGGAGGCTCTCCTCTTATTTCTGAATTATGGCTGACAAGGAAAAGACAGATTCCGGGCAAAAGCCCCAGCTGCGGATCGTCTCCCGCAAACGGAAGACCGTGTTGGCGATCCCGCGCGATGTGGCAGCAACAGCCAAGCCGGTCGAAGAGGAATCGGAACTGCCCTTTTACGACCAGTCCGCCCTTGAGCGGGAATACCGGATCATCGAAGAATATGAAAGCAGCTGAGTTCCTCTATGGGTTTTTCGGCTGGCTTGGCGGCTTCCGTCTGCTCGGTTTTCCGAACGGCTCGGTCTTTCGATTACAATTACGCTAGCGATCAGGAGGCTGCATTTCCCAATGGACAAACCAGAGGTTGTTTTTTAACCTGGGCGTCTATGAAAAAACCTCTGATTGTATTATCTTCTCTCCTACTAGCCTGCACGGCGTTTTCCCAAACGGGTAAAACCCGACCGATTGAGCTGTCTCTCTTCTCGCCCGTCCAACTCGGATCGGCCAGCGATAGCGTCGAGGGCGTTCGTCTGAACGTTTTCTACGCGAAGAACGACAACTTGAGCGGGCTGGACATCGGGTTCTTCGGTCTCGGCTACAACACCGGAGACGTGAAAGGCGTTCAATGGAACTTCATCGGCAGTGTTGTTAAAGGAGACATGATCGGATGGCAGACCGGTCTCTACACCGATACTGCCGGAGAATTCCAAGGGCTCAAAGGAGGACTGATCAACCTGCAGGAAGGCGACCTCTACGGTTGGCAGGCAGGTTTCATCACAATCTCCCAGGCGAAGGTCGTCGGCCTCCAATCCGGCTTGTTCAACAAGGCCGGAGACGTGGAAGGGGTCCAGCTCGGGCTGATCAATTATACCGAGAAGCTCTACGGAATCCAAATCGGGCTGGCCAACATCAACGTGGAAGCCGACCCGCTCTACTTCTTCCCGTTCATCAACGCCTCTTTCTAAGGGCTCGCGCAAAGCGGATTATCGAAAAGCCGTCCCGCTTGCGGGGCGGCTTTTTTCGTGGGTTCGGGAAACGCATCGATCTCCGGCAAGCGGGTGCGAATCCGCGCCCCCAGGACTCCCATCAGGGAATACAATCCGAAGTAAGCCCGGTTGACGTAGAGCCCGTGTGCCGATCCGCGCCCGGCACCGATCCGCTTCAGCTCCGGATCGTTTCCCGTCCGCTCCCCGAAATCGCGGACCGACTCCAGATACTCCGGATTCCCGAAATCGAATTCGCCGTTCGAAAACGGGCGGGAGAGCAACTCGACGGATTCCCGGAAAAGATCGATCAGGATCTCGCAGTCCCGTTCCGAGTCGGTTTCCAATAAAAGATCCAGCCGACGCAGGGCCGCTTCCAAACGCTCGGGATCCGCCGACACCCCGGGGTCCAGCAGGTGAAAATACGCGGCGTGGAATGCAGCGGGAATCTCCTTCACGCAACCGAAATCAAGTGCCCAGAGCGTGTCGTCGCTCACGAGAAAATTTCCCGGATGCGGATCCGCGTGGAAGAGTTTCAGCTCATGCACCTGGTAGTGGTAGAATTCCCAAATCCTTTGCCCCATCCGGTCACGGAGAGACCGGGACGGATCGGTCGCCACGAATCGGTCCAAAGGCAATCCGTCCACCCAGTCCATCGTCAGGATTCGCTTCGAAGAGAGATCCGGATGATAGCCGGGCAGCCGCACGTCCACCTGGCCTTCCAACGCACTTGCCATTTCGACGCCCCGCCTCAATTCGAGATCGTAGTCCGTCTCCTCCACCAGACGCTCCTCCACCTCTTTCAGATAGGGGTCGATCTCTCCGGGCTTCAGGTTGAAGAGTCTCATCGCAACCGGGCGCACCAGGCGGAGGTCGTTCTTCAGACTATCGGCAACACCCGGATACTGGACTTTTACGGCGAAGGTTCTTCCGCCCAGGGTCGCTTTATGAACCTGCCCGATCGATGCTCCGCAGACCGCAGATCGGCTGAAGGTTTCGAAGATTTCGAGGGGGCTCTTGCCCATCTCCTTCTTAAAAGTCCTTTCCACAAGCGGGTAGGAAAGCGGAGGCGCCTGGTAGTGTGCTTGGGAAAACTGTTCCGCATAAGGCTGCGGGAGCATCGCCGTGTCGATACTGAGCATCTGGGCGACTTTTAGCGGCCCGCCCTTCAGGCGACTGAGCACGCCGTAGGTATCCCGGGCATTCGCCCTGTGCAGGGACTCGCGATCCTCCCGACCGGTCATCAGCCCTTTCGCCTTGTAGCGCAAGTAATTGCCACCGATCCGGGCCCCCGCTCCGGCAAGCGAGGCAGCCCGACCGATCTTTCCTTTGGGAATCGAAGTCTGTTCCGCCCTTTGCATTCGTTCCGACCCGTTGCCGGTCATTTTTTCCCGCCGGAGAGAAACCGAAAGAGATCCAAGGCTGAATCCGGAACGCTGGTATCGGTAAGATCGAAGACCAAACGAACCGTCTTCTCGATATAGGCATCCGTCTTCTCAAAACCGTCCGATTCGTCCTCCAGGTAATACTTCAGGACCGATCGGAAATGGAGGTACAGCGCCTTGGTGAGCGCCTTCTCGGGCCGGAGCCTCTTCAGCGCGGATTGATCCGAAACCGCTTCTTTCGCCACTTCGTCGGCCCATTCGGTATACCGACCCTTGAATTTCCGCAGTACCGCGGGATCTCGATCCGTCAGGCACCTCGGATACCTCGCCAGGAACCAGGAGCGCTGTCCTTTGATGGACTCGAGAAACGTGAACAAAAACGCCAAAACCTTCTGCCTGGGCGCATAGTCCCGGTAATCTTCGTCGGCATCCAGAGTCCGCACTACGTGGTCGACCCGCTCCGCCCAAATCTCTTTCTCCAAAGAATCGAGGGATGAGAATTTCTCAAAGAACCGTTCCTCCTCAATACCGACCGTCCTGCAAAAGGCATAGACGGTCGGAGGCGGCGCTCCGGTCTCCAGGACAATGAGCCGATACTCCGCAAACAACCGATCCAGATCCAAAGCATCGTTTTCTTCCATACAGGGAGTTTTGCTCAAAAGAAGCGGATTGCAAACTCCTGCAACCTATCTTTCACGGAATAGGTGCCCCGAAGAGCACAGTCCTCCTCCCGATCAGTCGTCGAAGAATTCCTCCGCCTTTCCGAGCGTTTCCTTCCACCCCTCCAGGATTTTTTTTCGCCTCGTCAATTCGTAAGCCATTACGGCACCCGGACGGCCGTCCTCCGTCATTTTCTCCATCATCTCCATGGATTCCTGACCGACCTCGAAGGTATCCTCCAGAGTGTCCACCACCAGGCTCTTCATCCGCCGCAACGCATTCTTCCGCTCGTTCTCCGAGCGGTATCCCAGAGGCAACCTTGCCATATCCCGATTGTGATCCTCGGCGATGTCCGCGACGTCCTCCACCGAATAATTGCTTAGCGGAATCCGGTTCGTCGGCCCCCGGAGAATCTCCCGAAACAGCTCGAAAGCTTCATCAAATTGATCGCTCTGCTCCGAAAATTCGTCATATAGCTCCGCGTAAGCTTCCCGTTGAACCGACGAAAATTCCATGTCGCGATCCAGCCGCAAGGCAAATCGACGCGGCTCCACGTAACGGGTGCCGATCATGGTGGGATCGCCACTCCATCCGGTCGTCACAAAGGTCGAAACCCCCAGAACGCGACCTTCCTCGTCCAGCACGGGTCCGCCGGAATTCCCCGAGACGATTTCCGATGAAACCTCGAGGGCATCCGCGGAAAGCCCGAGCACCTGTCCCTCGGATCGCGTAATGACCCCCGAGCCCTGGCTGTTTCCATACACGGCAATTTCTTGCCCGGTCGAGAGGGAACCTCCCAACTCCAATCCCCTCCGTTCTTTCGTCGCGAACCGGGCGAGGTCCAGATCCTTGACCACCTCCAATTCGCCCAGCTCGATCTCCTTCCCGGAGACATCCGTTGCGGTGAGATCCCGCGCGCTCCCGATGACGTGCCGGTTGGTGTAGACCCATACTCTTCCGTTCTCCTGCACCAAAAAACCGCTTCCCACGCCCTCGTCGGTTTCCAGAACCAGAACGGCCTCATCGGGCTCCGGAACCTCGATCGGGGGAGGGGACCATTCCCCGATTCTCTTGCGGGATTCCTCCGAGAACCGACGGATCGGTATTTCAAACTCCTGCCCGTCGACCCGGCGCATCACGACGACACCTTCTTCTTTCCGGATGATTCGCGCTTCGAGTTCCCGTCCGTCGACGTCTTCCCAAATCGGGAAACTTTTCCCCGATTCAGCCCCTGGCGCTCCCGGGAGGAATATCCCGAAAACCAACCAGGAGGACCACCAGAGCACTTTCGTCGCCGTGCGGTTCATAACTCAATCTCCACGCGTTCGCGGTTTCTGAAATAATGCAGCTTTGTGAAGCCCTTGCGGCGCAACATGTCGCGCACGGCCTGAAAATGCTGCCCGACCTGATCCGGCGAGTGGGCGTCCGACCCCATCGTCAACTTCACGCCCTTCGCCACCGCCCAGTCCAAAACTGCCGGTGCTGGATGTACCTCGAAGACCCCTTTGATCAATCCGCTCGTATTGACCTCCATGCAGTGATCCTCCTCGACCAGCACATCGAGAAATCTCTCGATTTCCGCCTGATACATTTCCGGAGGAAAGGGTTCGACGGTTCCGTAGATCCGAATCACATCCGGATGCGCGATCGAGTCGTAAATCCCCGAGCGCGCTCCTTCCTCGAGCTGGCTGAAATAGGTCCGCACCACGTCCTCATCCGCGAGCAGACCTTCACGGTCCAGCCAGTCGCGGTATCCGACCAGATGGTGGTGGAGCGAACCCAGAACGAAATCGAACTGCTCTCCCTCGATCAACGCACGCATCCGCCCGATCGCTTCCGGGTTCGGAAACACCTCGGCCTCGATGCCGATCAGTACCTCCACGCCGAGTTCCTTTCCGAATTCGCGGGCCTCGGCCACCGACTCCCGGTACCGCGGAAGCTGGTTCTCCCGCATACGAATCTTCGGTCCTCCGAAGATGTAGTCGGGCTCGAGAGGCACATGGCAGGTGAAGGTGATCAAGTCGATCCCCTGCCGCGCCGCCGCTTCGACGTAATCCGTCGGCTCTCCCACCGCGTGGCCGCAGAGAGGGGTGTGCATATGTGTATCGATTACCACTGGGAATCCGTTCTCCGACAGATAAGACACGATAAGTGCCGGATGCACAACCGAAAGAGGCCGGTCGCACGCAACAAATCAGCGCTTTACATCCGTCGACCTGCCGCCGAAAACAAATCCATGAAGATCGTGCTCGCCTATTCCGGAGGTCTGGACACCTCCGTTCTCGTTCACTGGCTCAAGAATGAGTACAACGCGGAAATCATCACCTTTGCCGCGGATGTCGGACAGGAGGAAGAGCTGGAGGGCCTCGCCGAGAAGGCAAAGGCGACCGGAGCCTCCGCCCACTACACCGTGGATCTCGTCGAGGAATTCGCACGCGACTTCATCTACCCAATGTTCCGGGCCAACACCCTTTACGAGGGGCAATATTATCTCGGCACCTCGATCGCACGGCCTCTCATCGCGAAAGCACAGATCGAAATCGCCCGCAAGGAAGGTGCCGACGCCGTCGCCCACGGGGCAACCGGAAAGGGCAACGACCAGTGCCGTTTCGAGCTGACCTACGCCGCCCTCGCTCCGGATCTCACGATACTTTCCCCCTGGCGCAACGAGAAATTCCGGAAAGCCTTTCCGGGCCGGACCGAGATGATCGACTACTGCCGCGAAAACGGAATCGATGTGGAAGCCAGCGCCAGGAAACCTTATTCGATGGACCGGAACCTCCTCCATATTTCCTACGAGGCCGGAATCCTGGAAGATCCGTGGTTCGATCCGACGACGGAAGACAACCGGGATATGTACAAGTTGACCGTCGACCCGCAGCTGGCACCCGACGAGCCCCGGTCCGTCGAACTCGATTTCGAAAAAGGGGATTGTGTCGCGGTCGATGGGGAAAAGCTTTCTCCCGCCGCGGCATTGAAGAAACTGAACGCCCTCGCCGGGAAGCATGGGATCGGCCGGGTCGATCTCGTCGAGAACCGCTTCGTCGGAATGAAATCGCGGGGAGTCTACGAAACTCCCGGGGGAACCATCCTGCTCCACGCACGCCGACAGGTCGAAAGTCTGACCCTCGACCGGGAATTGGGCCACCTGCGGGACACCCTGATGCCGCGCTATGCCGATCTGGTCTATTACGGTTTCTGGTATGCCCCCGAGAGGGAAGCGTTGCAGGCCTTCATCAACGAGAGCCAGAAATGCGTGACCGGAACCGTTCGACTGAAATTGTATAAAGGAAGCATCACCACCACCGGCAGGAAATCCGAGTTGTCCCTCTACGATGCCGACGTCGCCTCGATGGAAGGAGTAGAGAGCGACTACAATCCCGATGATGCCAGCGGGTTCATTCGGTTGCAGGGCCTTCGACTGCGCGCACGGGCGGCGGCCCAAAAAGGCGCGGTCGTCGACAGCGAAAGCAATTTGGATAGATCTTGAATTCGATTTCTTTCCTTGCAGTCCCCCCTCCGACCCGTAGCCTCTCCGGTTTTTTTAGTCACCGAACCACCCGGAAAAACCATTGATTCATCGGGCCGGTCTCCCCGGCCATTCAATTTTCGCAGAGCATCATGAGCATCGACCTATCCAAGTATCGCAACATCGGGATTTTCGCCCACGTGGACGCCGGAAAGACCACCACTACGGAGCGCGTTCTTCTCCTGACCGGACGCATCCACAAAATGGGCGAGGTCCACGACGGTGCCGCCACCACCGACTTCATGGCCCAGGAACAGGAACGGGGGATCACCATCCAGTCCGCCGCTACCACCTGTTTCTGGAACGATCACCGTCTCAACATCATCGACACGCCCGGACACGTCGACTTCACCATCGAAGTCTACCGTTCCCTCAAAGTTCTTGACGGCGGCATCGGTGTCTTCTGCGGATCGGGCGGCGTCGAGCCCCAATCCGAAACGAACTGGCGCTACGCCAACGACTCCAAAGTCGCGCGGATCATCTATGTGAACAAACTCGACCGGATCGGTGCCGATTTTTACCGCGTGGTCGATCAGGTCAAAAACGTTCTAGGCGCCACCCCGCTGGTCATGACCCTCCCCATCGGCACCGAAAGCGACTTCAAGGGAATCGTCGATGTACTCGAAGAGAAAGCTTATGTATGGGACGAAACCGGCAACCCGCTGAACTACGAGGTTCAGGATGTTCCCTCCGACATGGTCGACAAGGTCGCGGAATACCGTGAAAAACTCGTTGAGACCGCGGTCGAACAGGACGACGAGGTGATGGAAGCCTACCTCGAAGGCAACGAGCCCGACATCGCGACCCTGAAGCGCTGCATCCGCAAGGGGACCATCAATCTGTCCTTCTTCCCCACCTATTGTGGTTCCTCCTTTAAGAACAAGGGGGTGCAGAACGTTCTCAACGCCGTGGTCGACTACCTTCCTTCTCCGACCGAGGTGCCGCCGCAGCCGGAAATCGATCTGGAGGGCAATCCGACCGGCGAGTACGCCATCGTCAAAGACGGCGAACCGCTCCGCGCCCTGGCTTTCAAGATCATGGATGACAAATACGGTGCCCTGACCTTCACCCGCATCTACTCCGGCGTGATGGAAAAAGGAGCTTCCGTGCTGAATACGGCTACGGGCAAGACGGAACGCATCGGCCGGATCATCCAGATGCACGCCGACTCCCGCGAGGAGATCGAAAGCGCGCACGCCGGCGATATCGTGGCCCTCCTGGGCATGAAATCCGTCCAGACCGGGCACACTCTTTGCGATCCGAACGATCCGGCCACTCTCGAGCCCATGGTGTTCCCGGACCCGGTCATTTCGATCGCGGTGCAGGCCAACGACAAAAGCAACGCCGAGAAACTCTCCGTAGCCTTGGGCAAGATGGTGGCGGAGGACCCCTCTTTCCGCGTCGAAACCGACGAAGACTCGGGCGAGACCATTCTAAAAGGCATGGGCGAGCTTCACCTCGACATCAAGGTCGACATCCTGAAACGCACCCACAATGTCGAGGTCACCGTGGGCGAACCCCAGGTTGCTTATCGCGAAACCATCACCCGCGAGATCAACGATTCCTACACCCACAAGAAGCAATCCGGTGGTGCGGGTCAGTTCGCGAAGATCGACTATACCCTGACCCCGGCCGAACCGGGTTCCGGCTTCGAGTTCGAATCGACCGTGGTCGGTGGGAACGTTCCCCGGGAGTTCTGGCCCGCCGTCGAGAAAGGCTTCAAAACTTCGACGGAGAAGGGCGTTCTGGCCGGGTATCCCTGCCTCGACTTCAAGGTCACCCTATCCGACGGTGCCTTTCACGCGGTGGACTCCTCGGCGGTTGCCTTTGAGACCGCGGCCCGGGCCGCCTACCGCCAGTCCGTGCCGAAGGCCGGGCCGGAGATCCTCGAGCCGATCATGAAGGTCGATGTCTTCTGCGGAGACGACAAGATGGGCGACGTCATCGGCGACCTCAACCGCCGCCGCGGCGTGATCCTTTCGCAGGAACCCAATGCCACCGGAGTCCGGATCAAGGCCGAGTGTCCGCTGAGCGAAATGTTCGGCTACATCGGATCCCTCCGGACCATGACCTCCGGCCGCGGACAGTTCTCCATGGAGTTCTCGCACTATGCGCAGACTCCCAGGAACGTGGCCGAGGAAGTCATCCGAAAGGCCGCCGAGCTGGCTGCGGCGAAAAGCTGACAGGGCGCAGGGGCCTTTCATCTGGCTTTCGGTGGGGCGGATTTCCATAAGGAACTCCGCTCTTCAGGCGGAGAGAGGTCCGAAGTGGGACAATATTCCTATACAATGAACCAATTTCAGCCAGGTGAAAGGCCCCTGTGACAGGACACCCACGTGCACGGATTCCGGTTGCCCGAGCGCACGGAAAGCCGTTGACTCCGCGGAACCATGCGACCGTGGCCCGTCCTCCAGATTTGTTTCGCCGTGCTCCTTCTGGGCGCTGCCTGGATGTCGCTACACAAAGTCATGGGGACCCCGGATGTTCCTGCGGATGGAGGGTCGGCTTCGAACCGGGCGGAACCGGCTGACACCGATGTTGCCGAGGCCCACCTCCAGATCGAATTCTCCAGGCCTGTTGCCCTGAAAAAGGTTTCCTGGGGGACGGCAACTTTGGCGACCACCCCTCTATCGTCCACCACTTGGACGGCTTCCGCGATCTCTTCCTCCGAACCGATCCGGATCGAAGGGACGGTTTCGCCCGAGCAGCTTCCGCTCGCCCTCCGGCTTGAAGTCGAAACGGACGGTCATCCAACCCGGGAAAAAATTTTCTGGATTCGTCGACCCGGATTCTCCGTCGCCTACCACCCCGCAGAATCGTGACTGTGACGCCACAGACTCTCTCGGTCAGTGATCTGCACGTACACTATGGAAAGGTTTGCGCGGTTCGGGATGTCTGTTTTTGCGCCGAGGCCGGCACGACCGTCGCCATTGTCGGACGAAACGGTGCGGGCAAGAGTACATTGCTGAAAGCCCTCGCCGGTGTCGTGGAAGGGCTTTCCGGCACCGTATCATGGGACGGCAAACGGCTAGACAGCGGCACCCGCAAACAGACCCTGTCCTACCTTCCCCAACGGGAGGAAGTCGACTGGGATTTCCCCATCACGGTTCGCGGATTGGCCGAGATGGGCCTCTATCCCCGGCTCGGATTGTGGAAACGGTTCGGAAAAGTAGAAGCCGCCGCCGTGGAGCAGGCGCTGGAAAGAATTGGAATTGCGGACCTCGCGAACCGTCGGATCGGCGAACTTTCCGGAGGGCAGCAGCAAAGAGCCTTTCTGGCCCGGGCTCTTGTCAGTTCCCCCCGGATCCTTCTTCTCGACGAACCTTTCGCCGGGCTGGATGTGGAAGCTACCGGAAAGTTATCCGAAATGATCCGTTCGCTCGCGGACGAAGGAAGGCTCATACTGGCTTCCCACCACGATTTAAAAACCGTCGAAGAAAATTTCGAGAAAGCCCTGCTTCTTCGAACGCGCCAGATTTTCTTCGGCCCGGTCGACCAAGCGATCAGTGCCGAAACACTCCGCGAAGTATTTGGTTGAGCGCTGCCCTCGTTAAAAGAATCCCAAGCCCCGCAGGCCGACGTTTCGACCCTCGGATAACCGTGTGGCCTCGTGTCTGGCACCGCGAATCCGAAATGAAGGATGAGATCGTCGACATTTTCGTGATTCAGATGGGATTTTACCTTTGGGCCGATCCTTTTCCTATCCGAAAAGGTCTTTCCGGAGTCCGGTCCCCACGGAGAGGCCGCGCCAATCGGCCCCCTTGAGCGCATGGGGGCGGCTTTCGCGCTTTCCGGGAGGACCGGCTTCGAGTTGTTCCCGTACGAAGCTCTCCGAGCCCAGGACCAGCCCGTCGGTGAAATACCGCACCCGACACCGCAAAACCACTGCCAGGGGCAGTTTCCCGTTCTCGGCCAGCACCTGCACGG
>CAZBLJ010000083.1:0-11125 GCA_964492605.1 uncultured Puniceicoccaceae bacterium | reverse complement strand
AAAAGATCTTCCACGGCGGCGCTCGGAGGGAGGAGGCCCTGGCCGACGGATTTCTCCAGTTTTTCCACTTTTCCGGCCCGTTCGGAATCCGAGAAGAATCGTCCGAGGATTTCCTCTTTCAACAGGGTTCGGAACCATTCGACGTCCTGGCGGCTTCTTTCCTTCTCCAGAAGGCCCGTTTCGCGGATCTTTTCCAGGAATTCGTCGATGAGCTTTTCGATCCGGTCGAGGCCTTTGCCGGTTAAGGCGGAACAGGTCAGCGCCTTCGGCTCCCATCCTTCGGTGTAGGGATCGAGGTAGTGGAGGATGCGCCCGTACTCGGACCGCGCGGCGCGGGCCTTGGTGATGTTGTCCCCGTCCGCCTTGTTCACGGCAATGGCGTCGGCGATTTCGATCACGCCTTTCTTGATGCCCTGCAACTCGTCACCCGCACCCGCGATCTGCAAGAGGAGGTAAAAATCGACCAGGGACCGCACGGCGATCTCGCTTTGCCCGACGCCGACGGTCTCCACCAGAACGGTGTCGTACCCGGCCGCCTCCACCAGAATCATCGCCTCGCGCGTCCGGGCCGCCACGCCGCCGAGCGTCCCGGCCGAGGGCGAGGGGCGGATAAACGAGTTCTCGTGGCGGGCCAGTTCCTCCATGCGGGTCTTGTCGCCCAGGACGCTGCCGCCGCTGCGGGAGCTGGAGGGATCGACCGCGAGGACCGCCAGCTTGCGCCCGCTCCGGCAGACGCGAAGGCCGAAGGCTTCGATGAAGGTGCTCTTCCCGGCACCGGGCACGCCCGATATGCCGATGCGCCGTGCCTTGCCCGCGTGGGGCAGGCAGGCCGACACCACCTTCCGGGAGACCGCGAGATGCGCCCTGGCCTTGCTCTCCACCAGAGTAATCGCCCGGGCCAGACGCATCCGGTCCCCGGCCAGAACCCCTTCGATCAGCCAGTCGGGATCGGGAAGCGGGGCGCGCGTCCGCCCGGTTCCGGTGGAACGACCGTCCCCTTCGGCCCCGCCTTTGCGCACGAAAGAGGTGAAGCGGGCGGGATCCGCGCCGGACGGCGTCCATTCGGGAGGATCGCCCTCCCGCTTCATTCCAGGAGAAGCTCCATGATCTTGCGGGCGGAATCGGGGATCACGGTGCCGGGACCGAAGATGGCCGCCGCACCGTTCTTGTAGAGATAGTCGTAATCGGGAGCCGGAATGACCCCGCCGCAAACGACCATAATGTCGGGCCGTCCCAGTTTTTCCAACTCGCCCTTCAAGGCGGGGAGGAGGGTTTTGTGTCCGGCCGCCAGGGAACTCATCGCCACCACGTGGCAGTCGTTTTCCACCGCCTGCCGGGCGGTCTCCTCGGGCGTCTGGAACAGCGGGCCGATGTCCACGTCGAAGCCGAGGTCGGCGTAGCCGGAGGACACCACTTTGGCTCCCCGGTCGTGGCCGTCCTGCCCCATCTTCGCGACCATGATCCGCGGACGACGGCCTTCCGTTTCCTCGAACTTCCCGATCAATTCCTTCACCTTGTCCACTGCTTCGCTCTTTCCGAATTCACGGGCATACACGCCGGAGACGGACCGGATCCGTGCACGATAGCGCCCGAAGTGATTCTCCATAGCATCGGAGATTTCGCCCAGCGAGGCACGCTTTTTCGCGGCCTCAACGGCGAGTTCGAGAAGATTCCCCTTGCCGGATCCGGCGGCCTCCGAGATCGCTCCCAGCGCCTCGCGGACGGCGGTGTCGTCCCGTTCGGCCCGAAGTTTGGCCAGGCGCTTGATCTGGGATTCCCGGACAGCGGTATTGTCGATATCGAGAATATCCAGCGGGTCCTCCTTTTCGAGACGGAACTTGTTCAAGCCGACGATGGTCTCCTTGCCGGAATCGATCCGCGCCTGCCGACGGGCGGCGGCCTCTTCGATCCGCATTTTGGGCACCCCTTCTTCAATGGCCTTGGTCATACCGCCGAGGGATTCGCACTCTTCGATGTGGGCCCAGGCCTTGTGCATCAGTTCGTGGGTCAGCGCTTCCACGTAATAGGAACCACCCCAGGGATCGATGACCGAGCGGATGCCGGTTTCCTCCTGGAGGAAGAGTTGGGTGTTGCGCGCGATCCGGGCCGAAAAGTCGGTCGGAAGCGCGATCGCCTCGTCCAGGGCGTTCGTGTGGAGGGACTGGGTGTGGCCGGTCGCCGAAGCCATCGCTTCGATACAGGTGCGCACCACGTTGTTGAAGGGGTCCTGTTCGGTCAGCGACCAGCCGCTGGTCTGCGAATGGGTGCGCAGGGCCATGCTCTTCGGGTTCTGCGGGTCGAACTTCTTCACGATCTTCGCCCAGAGCATCCGGGCGGCCCGCATCTTGGCGACCTCCATGAAGAAATCCTTTCCGATCGCCCAGAAGAACGAAAGGCGCGGCGCAAAGGCGTCGACCGAAAGTCCGGCATCGGTTCCGGTCCGCAGGTATTCCAGCCCGTCCGCCAGGGTGTATCCCATTTCCAGGTCGGCCGTGGCACCGGCCTCCTGCATGTGATAGCCCGAAATCGAAATGCTGTTGAACTTCGGCATGTTCCGCGAGGTGTACTCGAAGATATCGCCGATGATCCGCATGGAGGGCTTCG
This sequence comes from uncultured Puniceicoccaceae bacterium, assembly GCA_964492605.1. GTDB lineage: Bacteria > Verrucomicrobiota > Verrucomicrobiia > Opitutales > Puniceicoccaceae > Puniceicoccus. The sequence goes on along the minus strand of CAZBLJ010000083.1, from coordinate 8,521 downwards.
GAGGATAGATGTAGGTGTTCCGGACCATGAACTCCTTCAGGATGTCATTCTGGATGGTTCCGGAGAGCTGGGAAAGATCGCAACCCTGCTCGAGCCCGGCCACGATGTAGAAGGCGAGGATCGGGATCACCGCGCCGTTCATGGTCATCGACACCGACACCTGGTCGAGGGGGATGCTGTCGAAAAGCACCTCCATATCCAGGATCGAGTCGATCGCCACGCCGGCTTTGCCGACATCGCTCGTCACCCGCTCGTGGTCGCTGTCGTAGCCGCGGTGGGTGGCGAGGTCGAAGGCCACGGAAAGGCCTTTCTGCCCGGCCGCCAGATTCCGGCGGTAAAACGCATTCGATTCCTCGGCGGTGGAAAATCCCGCATACTGCCGGACCGTCCAGGGGCGGGTCACGTACATCGTAGCGTAGGGGCCCCGCAAATACGGAGGCAGTCCCGCAGTGAAGCCCAGGTGCTCGAAATCCTTCGAGTCGTCCGCCTCGTACAGCGGATCGACGGAAAAGCCCTCCAGCGAATCCGTCACCCATTCGGAAACCGGTCGTCCGGTTTCGGCTTGCACCGACTCTTCCCACTCCTCGCGGCTCATCGGCTTTTTCGGAGCGTCCGGTTCGATCTTCGTAAAATCAGGTTGTTTCATGGTTCCTCGCCTTATCGGTCTCGGGTTGTTCAGGAGGCGTCCGCCAGTCTCACACCGGCACGCTCCAATAGTTCTCGGTTCAATGCGTAATTGTCACTCTTCGCCCAAACGAAGGTATCCATTCCGGCCTCGCGGTACGCCGCCTCACTCTCCCCGGGGTGACCGGCGAGAACGACCGTTGCGTCCGGCCGGGCGGCCTTCAAGGCCTTTGCAAAAGGAACAAATTGTTCCGCATACTGGTCGTCCGATCCGCAAACCACGGCGACCGCGGCACCGGATTCCGCGAAGGCTTCGGCGGCCGCCTGCGGCTCCGAAAAGCCGTTCGGATAGAGGACTTCGAATCCTCCCGAACCAAAGAAACCGCGGGTGAAATCCGCCCGGATCTTGTGCTTCCGGAGAGGCCCGAGGTTTGCCAGGAAGATCTGCGGTGCCGATCCCGTCTTTTCCTTGTGGTCGAAGGCGGCTCCGCGCAGTTCTTCATAGGGCCGGGCCAGGCGCTCGTGGGAGAGCGCTCCGGTCGTCTCGAAGGGGCCGGTCCGGTGGATCAGTCCCCGGCGGAACGCTCCCACGGTGGCGCCCCGGCGGGCCGTTGCGATCAATCCCGCCGGATCGTCCAGATTCTCCTCGCCGGTCGAGGCGTCCTCGCCCAGCGGAGTGACCCGGTTTTCCCGGATCTTCTTATAGTCCGGCAGACGGGGATCCATCCGCTCCTCCGCGGGGTTCGCGTACACGTTCGTCCCGATCAACGAGAACCGCCGCTGGTTCAGCCTCTTCTGCTGCTCCGCCCTCGACGTTTCGCAGATGCGGGAAACGAGCCCGGCGCGAAAGGCCTTGGCGATGCCGCCCGCCGCCTCGACTTCCTGGAAGCGACTCCAGGACGCCCGGAGCACCTCGTCGGTCAAGCTCTCGATAAACCACGAGCCACCGGCCGGATCGACCACCCGGCTCAATTCGCACTCTTCGGCGAGAATCGTGTGGGTGTTCCGTGCGATCCGTCGGGAGAAGGTATCCGACTCGCGGACACACTCGTCGAAGGTCCCCACGGTGAGAGCTTCCAGGCCACCCAGAACGCCGCAGAACGCCTCGGTGGTCGTCCGCAGCATATTCACGTAGGGATCGAAAACGGTTTTGTTGAAACGCCCGGTCCGACCGATCGCCCGCAGGGGGGACGGCTCTTCGATCCCGAACGATTCCTGGATGCGCGCCCAGGCGATCCGGGCCGCCCGCATCTTCGCCAGCTCCATGAAAAAGTTGGAACCGAGGGCGAAATGAAAGGTCATCCTCGGAGCCACGACCGAAGGGTCCAGGCCCCGCTCGCCCAACTGCCGGATATACTCCACGGCTTCGGCCAGCATCAAGGCCAGCTCGTCCACCGCCGAACCCCCAGCCGCATGGAACGGCATCCCGGAACAAGCGACCAGCCCGTATCGCGGCAGGGCGCTCCCGGCGATCCCCCAGACCGCCTTCAGGTGGTCCATGGTCTCCGCGTACGAAGCGGGAAGGCTACCGAACGACAGCCAGTGGCCGATCGGGTCCGCATGGAACCCTCCTCTCAGCTTCGAGCCGTCCGTTCCGCAACCGTCGGCCCAGGCCGCGAGGAAGGCCGCGAGAGGCACCAAAGCACATCCCGGTTTCACGTGAAGCGAGACCGCCTCCGGATAAACGCCCTTCAGGCAACGTTTCCAGTCCGCCAGCGAGGTCAGGGAAAGGCCGCAGGCCCCCACTTCGCCCGGCTCCGCCTCGTCCGGATCGAGCATCAGCGAAGTGGCGCTGTCCGTGGTCAGGAGCACCCCGGTTTGCCCGGCCGCCAGCCCCTCGAGCAGCTGCCTGTTGAACTCGGCGGGCTCCCCGGCCGAAATCTCCTGCAAAGAATCCCAGGGCGCATCGAGATAACCGGCGGCCCTCCCCCCCCGCGGGCTGCCCGCCGACCCCGGCCGCAATCCGATATGCGGCAGGTCTTCGACGGACTCCTTCCGGTAGATCGGCTGAAGCGTGATCCCTTCGACCGTCGGGGTCAGAAGCTTCTTTTCGAAGGGCGCTCCCTTCAACAAGGCCTCGGCGGCTCCCTTCCAATCTTCGTATGACGGAACGTCAAACTCCTCCAGGAGTCTCTTCCCGCCGCTGATTTTCGAATTTTGCTGAGTCATGAATGTGTATCGACAACTGATTGAAAAGCCTTTTTCTGGAAAGGAACCAAGCATATAGTCAATTAAAAAAAATTATAGAAAATCTTGTTTGACTTTAGAGAACCTAATCCCATATCCACCTTTTTTCATCCTTTCATTATGATTCAGAAAATCGACCACATCGGAATCGCGGTCCGCAGCCTGGCGGACACCGTTCCCTACTACGAAAACGCACTCGGCCTCCACTGCCACGGCACCGAAGAAGTCGAGTCCCAGGGCGTGAAAACGGCCTTCTTCGAGGCCGGGGAGGTCCACATCGAGCTGCTCGAGCCGACCAATCCGGAGAGCCCCATCGCAAAGTTCCTGGAGAAGAACGGCGAAGGGATCCACCACATCGCTTTCGGCACGGACGACATCGAGGGGCAATTGAGCCGGGCCTCGGGCGAAGGCGTTCGCCTGATCCACGAACAACCGTTCGAGGGAGCCGCGAATAAAATGGTCGCCTTTCTCCACCCGAAAAGTACCCATGGCGTGCTCACCGAGTTTTGCGCGCCCAAGGCGTAACCCTTTCAAAACCACCCATCATGGCCATCGATCCCAAACTTCTTGAAGAACTGAGAACCCGCCGGGAAACCGCCCGCAAGGCGGGAGGCGAAGCCAAGCTTGCCAAGCGCAAGGAGAAGGGCCTGCAATCGGCCCGCGAGCGGCTCGAGAATTTCTTCGATCCCGGCACGTTCCAGGAGTTCGCCATGCACGCCGCCCACCAGTGCACGAATTTCGGGATGGCGAAGGTGGACCTGCCCACCGACGGCGTGGTCTCGGGCGTCGGCTATGTGGAAGGCCGCCCGGTGGCCGCCTACAGCCAGGACTTTACCGTGGGCGGCGGAGCGCTGGGGGCGATCCATGCGAAGAAGATTTGCGAGTTGATGGACTTCGCGCACGAGAACGGCATGCCCGTCATCGGAATCAACGACTCGGGGGGCGCGCGGATCCAGGAGGGCGTCGATTCTCTCTCCGGTTACGGAAAAGTCTTTTTCAAGAACGTCTTTCTCTCCGGGGTCGTCCCGCAGATCGCCGTCATCGCCGGTCCCTGCGCCGGAGGGGCGGCCTATTCCCCGGCATTGACCGACTTTCTGATCATGACCCGGGAGAACGCCAACATGTTCATCTGCGGCCCGGGAGTGATCCAGTCCGCAACCGGGGAGAAAGCTTCCCTCGACCAGTTCGCCACTGCGGCGGCCCACGCGTCCGTCAGCGGAAACATCCACCTGATCGCCGAGGACGACCGCCACGCGATGGAACTCGCCTCCCGCATCCTCTCCTTCCTGCCTTCCAACAACCTGCAGGATCCGCCGCACGAACCGACGGAAGAAATCACCCAGGGCAAGGACGAGGGGATGAACGAGCTGCTGCCTCCCGATGCCAAAACCCCCTTCAATATCCTGGACGTGATCGCCCGGCTGGTCGACGAAGGCGACTATTTCGAGATCATGCCCGATTTCGCGAAAAACCTCGTCACTTGTTTCGCGCGGATCGACGGCATCGTCGTGGGGATCATCGCCAACCAGCCGATGAACAAGGCGGGCACGCTGGACATCGATTCGTCCGACAAGGGGGCCCGCTTCATCCGGACCTGCAACATCTTCAACATCCCCCTGGTGAACCTCGTGGATGTCCCCGGTTTCATGCCCGGCCTGGCCCAGGAGCGGGGCGGCATCATCCGTCACGGGGCGAAAATGCTGTTCGCCTACGCCGCTTCCACGGTTCCGAAGATCACGGTCATCCTGCGCAAAGCCTACGGAGGAGCGTATCTGGCCATGTGCTCGTCGGACCTCGGCGCGGACCAGGTCTTTGCGTGGCCGACCGCGGAGGTGGCCGTCATGGGGGCCGAGGGGGCCGTCAAAATCCTCTACCGGAAGGAACTCGAGAACGCGGAGGATCCAAAGGCCCGCGAAGAGGAACTTCGCGCCGAATACCGCGATAAGTTCGCCTCTCCCTACCAGGCCGCCGAGAAGGCCATGATCACCGATGTGATCGAGCCCGGCGAAACGCGGGCGGTGGTTTCCCTCGCTTTGCGGAACACATTGAACAAACGTGATTCCCGCCCGCCGAAAAAGCACGGTAACATTCCTCTCTAATCCGGAACCTCCACACCCATGTACACCTCTTTCCCAACTTTCCTTGCGGCCGCCGAACCGACCGTCGTCAATCTGGTCGTCACGGGCTTCCTGTTCGTGGTGGTCATCCTGTCGATTCTCTCGCTGGCGACCTTTCTGGGAGGGAAAATCTTCGCCAAACGGGACGAGAAAAGCGCCCCCGCTCCAGTCAAGCATAGCGGCCCCTCCGCAGCCGATGTGATCCAGCAGAAAGAGGAAGTCGAAGGACGGGTGGCCGCCGTCATCTCCGCAGCGGTTCACGTCGCCCTGGCCGACCGCCGGTTCCGGGTGCGGGCCATCCGGAGAGCCGCGCCGGGATGGGCCCAGGAAGGGCGCCGCCAGATCTTCTCCTCCCACCGACTCCGGTAAACCCGGATCTTCCCGAAATTAGATTCCAATATCATGAAAAAGCTCAAAGTCACCGTTGACGGAAAAGTTTACGAGGTCGATGTCGAGATTCTCGACGACGGAGGCCAGCATGCCTACGTGCCGCCTGCACGGGCCGCACAATCCTCGGCCTCCGCCGCACCGACACCCGCACCGGCGGCAACTTCCGCCCCGAAACCCGTGGCCGGGGACGGAGAAGTTCCCAGCCCCCTCTCCGCCGTCGTCGTTTCCGTCGACGTGAAAGAGGGAGATTCCGTCAAGGAGGGAGACCAACTCATCACTCTCGAGGCGATGAAGATGAACACCCTGGTAACCGCTCCCGTAGCCGGGACGATCGGCGAAATCCTCGTCGGCCCGGGCGATGCGGTCGAAGAGGGACAGGGGCTCTTGAAGATCTCCTGAGCGTTCGTCCGCTCCCATCCGTAGCTCCGCCATGGAATCCATCACCCAAATCCTTTCCGAAACCGGCTTCGTCCAGCTCAGCTGGCAGATGCTCGTCATGTGGGCCATCATCGGGGTCATCTTCTACCTCGCGATCGTCAAAAAGTTCGAGCCTCTCCTGCTGATCCCCATCGGATTCGGCGCCCTGCTGGTCAATCTGCCGGACACCGGACTGCTCAACCCGCCCGTTTACGGCCCGGACGGCACGCTCGAAACCGCCGGAGGTCTCCTCCACTACGTTTACGAGGGGATCCACATCGAGTTGTTTCCTCCGCTGATCTTTCTCGGCGTCGGAGCACTGACCGATTTCGGCCCCCTCATCGCCAATCCGAGAACCCTGCTGCTCGGAGCGGCGGCCCAATTCGGGATCTTCGCCACCTTTTTCGGCGCAACCTTGCTGGGATTCGACCTGGCCTCGGCCGCCTCCATCGGGATCATCGGCGGCGCGGACGGCCCGACCTCCATTTACTTGACCAGCAAGCTGGCACCGGAACTTCTCGGTGCGGTGGCGGTCGCCGCCTACAGCTACATGGCCCTCGTTCCAGTGATCCAGCCCCCCATCATGAGGGCCCTCACCACCAAGGAAGAACGGCGTATCCGCATGCGCAAGCTCCGTCCCGTCGGGAAACTGGAGAAGGTGCTTTTCGCATTGGTGGTGACGGTATTCTGCATCCTGGTCGTCCCCAGCTCCGCCCCGCTGATCGGCATGCTGATGCTCGGAAACTTCCTGCGCGAATGCGGCGTTACGGAGCGGCTGGTGAAAGCGGCGCAGAACGAGATCATCAACATCGTCACCATTTTCCTCGGTCTGGCGGTCGGAACGAAAATGAGCTACGACAAGTTCCTCGATCCCGCCACCATGAAGATCCTGCTTCTCGGCATCGCCGCCTTCGTCATCGCGACGGCCTCGGGAGTGCTCATGGCCAAGGCCATGAACCTGTTCATCAAAAAGGACCGGATCAACCCCCTCATCGGTTCCGCCGGCGTCAGCGCGGTGCCCATGGCGGCCCGCGTCTCGCAGGTCGAGGGGCAAAAAGCCGATCCGGGCAACTTCCTGCTGATGCACGCCATGGGGCCCAACGTTGCCGGCGTTATCGGCTCGGCCCTCGCGGCGGGATTCTTCCTGACCCTGCTCGCCGGCTGATCGGCACCGTCAACGAAGCCTTTTTCCGGCTACCGCGAGGTCCCTTCCGGTCGCCTTCCTTTTCCACCACGAACCTAGATACCAGATCCTGAGAATCATGTCCTTTCCGGAACTTACAGCAGCGGAGGCGGCCAGCCTCGTTAACGACGGCGATATCATCGGCTTCAGCGGATTCACTCCGGCGGGTGCCGCCAAGGAGATCCCCACCGCCATCGCCGAACGCGCCAAAGAGGAACACGGCGCCGGACGCCCGTTTCAGATCGGGGTGGTTACGGGGGCATCGACCGGCGACTCGCTGGACGGCAACCTCGCCCTCGCCGAAGCGATCTCCTTCCGGACTCCCTACCAGTCCAACAAATTCCTTCGCAAAGCGATCAACGAGGGCAAGGCGCATTTCTTCGACATGCACCTCTCCCTGCTCCCGCAAAACGTGCGCTACGGGTTTCTCGGGAAGTTCGCCTTCGCCATCGTCGAGGCCTGCGACGTGTCTGCGGACGGGGAGATCGTCCTTACCACGTCGGTCGGCGCTTCACCCACCTTCTGCCAGTTCGCGGACAAAATTCTCATCGAGCTGAACGAATACCACCCGACCGCCCTGCGCGGCTTCCACGACATCTACGAACCGGCCGACCCGCCCCACCGCCGGGAGATCCCGGTGTATTCCTGCCCGGACCGCATCGGCACCGAGACGATCAAGGTCGACCCGTCCAAAATCGCGGGAATCATCCGCACCAACCGCCCGGATGAGATCGGCGGCTTCAAGGATGCGGACGCCATCACCACGAAGATCGGGGAAAACGTGGCCGAGTTCCTTGCGGCGGAGCTGCGTTCCGGCGACATCCCGGAAGGATTTCTTCCCATCCAGAGCGGCGTCGGAAACATCGCCAACGCCGTCCTCGGGGCCATGGGCCAAAACCCGGACATCCCGGCCTTCGAGATGTACTCCGAAGTCATCCAGGATTCGGTGATCGAGCTGATGGAAACCGAGCGCATCCGTTTCGGGAGCGCCACCTCCCTGACCCTCAGCCCGGACGTGCTTCAGCGCGTTTATCAAAACCTGGACTTCTTCCGCTCGCGTATGCTTCTCCGTCCGCAGGAGATTTCCAACCATCCCGAAATCGTCCGCAGGTTGGGAATCATCTCGATCAACACCGCCATCGAGACGGACATCTTCGGCAACGTAAACAGCACCCACGTCATGGGCAGCAACCTGATGAACGGGATCGGCGGCTCCGGAGACTTCACCCGCAACGCCTACCTCTCCGTCTTCACCTGCCCGTCCGTCGCCAAGGGAGGGCAGATCAGCACCATCGTTCCCCTCGTCAGCCACATGGACCACAGCGAACACTCGGTGCAGGTCATCATCACCGAGCAGGGAATGGCCGACCTCCGCGGAAAGGATCCCGTGGAGCGCGCCCGCCTCATCGTTGAGAATTGCGCCCACCCCGACTACCGGGACGTCCTTCACGGCTACTTCGAAAGCGTCAAAGACGGCCACACGCCGCAGACGCTGGACTCCGCCTTCGCCATGCACCAGGAATTCCTCAAGTCCGGCGACATGCGCAAGGTGAAGTGGAGCCTGCCCGGATAAACCGCGAAATCCCGCAACGGCTCAGCCTCC
>CAZBLJ010000082.1:0-11148 GCA_964492605.1 uncultured Puniceicoccaceae bacterium | reverse complement strand
CCCTAGATGACCCGCTTCTTGTGCCGGTTGGCCCGGAGGCGTTTGCGGCGTTTGTGCTGGTTCATCTTGAGGCGGCGCTTTTTGCGGAGGTTACCCATGTATGTTAGGAATCGACGTTGGTTGATGTGGAAAAAGAGATGAATGAATCGGGTTTTCTGCCGTTTGTAAATGCTTTTCTGGGCGGAAATCGTTTCAGCTTTTCAGCAATCGAAAGCACCTGCCGTTATCGGAAACAGCTTCGGAAGCAGAGGTTTATTTCCGGGAAGTGTTGCGGTCGATCCATTTCGCGATCGGCTTGGGTGGAATGGAAACGATGGGTTCGCTCCCGAGAGCGGGAGCCTCCAATGAGACGAGATGGATGGCCGGGCCCGGAAAAAGAACGTGGGAGGATCCCCCGGGCCGACGTACTCCGGGGAAATCGCTTCGGTTCAACGGGGGCACGTCGCCGTAAACCGATTCACCGGCGATCCGAATGCCGCTTTCCATGGCGTGAAGGCGGATCTGGTCGGGCCGGAGGAAACGGGTCGTCGCTTCCCAAAGCTCGAGTTCTCCGGCCGAGACGAGCGGCCTGAAGTGGGTTCGCGCTTTTTTGCCCGTTCGATGGGAGATGAGGGATCGGTCGGCGTTGCGGTGTTTGGCAATGGGAAGGTCGCAACGGATAGGGGACTTGTTCCGTGATCCGCGGGAGAGAACGTGAAAGATCAAGGTCCACGCATCGGAACCGTATTCCTCCCGCAACCGGCTCGAGGTCTCCCGCCCGGTAGCCATGACCGTGGGTCCACCGCACTCCAGATCGAAAACGGGGCGGGGCGGGTTGGGGAAGAGCCGACGCAACGATCGGGGCGCATCGGTTTGTAGTCGAGCCGAAAGGACGGCGGCCAGAAACTCCGAAGTACCTTGTGCCGGAAAAGGGGGCGTTGGCTGATCCAGTACCGCCGCGCCGTCAATCTCCCGGAGGACCGGAATTTTCCGGGAACGCTCTCCCCATTCCCCGGGGAGCAGGGAAACGAGCCCGGTCTTCAACGAACGAGGTCGGATACCGAAGCTTTGTGCCGGTTCGCCTTGTTCGGGTGGATGATGGAGCGTTTGGCCGCCTTGTCGCTGGCTGCGACGTATTCGCGGGCCGTTGCGCGGGCCGTTTCGGTGTCGCCGGAATCGCGGGCGGCGGCGACCTTGCGGGACAGGGTCTTCAGACGCGAGCGCACGTGCTTGTTCCGCGCCGTGCGGGTTTCGATTTGGCGGATATCCTTGAGAGATGCTTTTGTGTTGGCCATCGGAAATTGGAAAAAGGGGAGAGGAGACCGAAACCCGGATTGGCTGTCAATCTTTTCCGGAATCAAAAAGGCCGCGCCCGGAGGCGCGGCCTTTATGGAATATCGGTTAAACCCTGTTCTTAGAATCCGGTTCCCCAGGAAACGAAGAAGAGAGGGTCGTCGGATGCCAGATCAGACTCGTCGGCAAGAGAAACCGAGAAGGTGAAATCACCGTAGTCGGTGCTCTTGGAGAGGTCGAGTTGACCGTAGACATAGTCGCCGTCGCCCGAGTAGTCGAAGATGTAGTATCCGACGGTGAGGCCCACGGAGAAGTCTTCGGCGAGGTCGAAACCACCGGAGACGTAAAGGAATACGTCGCCGTCGCTGAAGTATCCGTCGTCGACTTCGCTGACGAAGGTGTATGCAACACCTGCTGAGATCATGTCGTAAGACAGACCGAGGTAGGCTTCCGCGAAGTTGGCGTCGCCGTCAGCTTCCGGGTAGAGATACCCGATCAGGCCGATGTCGTAGCCGAATTCTTCGTGGGAGCCGCTGTAGCCGCCGTAGACGTCAAGCTCGGTTCCACCGGCGAAATTGACGTTGGAGGTCCATGTGCCGACGTACAGGCCGCTGTCATGCGCGTAGTCCAGTCCACCTTGAACGGCAGCGCCGTCTCCAGTTTGAGTGACGCCGCGGAAGACGTAGTTGCTGGTCACGCCGATGTTGCCGTCCACAGGAAACGATTCCTCTTGTGCGAACGCGGAACCGGTCGCGAGGAGTGCTGCTGCGGGCAGGATCTTGGTGAGTTTGTTCATGTCAGTTGGTTTGTTTTAGTTTTGTGTTTCGAAACCCGGATTAGATCCGGTTCGAAAGGCTATAGTGCATCTTTGATGCCAATTGTCGAGAGCGAATGTGACAATAAGGGATAAAAAGTCCGGGGATTTTTTTGTCCCCTCACGGGCTCCCCCAAACTTCCCGCAAGGTTTGCGACCAGTCGCGTCGGATCGCGCGATTCCGCGCCTCCCGTCCCAGCGCCTCCCGCAGATCCCCGTCCTCCAGGAGGCGTCGGAAAAGGTCGGTGAGGCTCCGGGGATCATTCGGATCGGCAAGAAGGCCGGTTTTTCCATGCAGCACGGCTTCGGAAACGCCTCCGATTCGATTCGCGACGATGGGAAGGCCGAAGGCCGACGCATCGAGATAGACGAGCCCGAATCCTTCGATGCTCTTGTCCATCGATTGGCTGTTGAGAGCGAAGAGGTCGGCGGAGGCGTAGGCGTCGAACAGTTGTTCGTCCGAGAGAATGCCTGAAATATCGACGGGGAAACGGCAACGCCGGGCCAGATTTCGGATCTCCCGCAGATAGGACCTGCGAATCGTGGGACCGACGATGCGGTAGCGGATCTTTTGGCGCAGGGCATCGGGAAGATGGCTCAGGGCGAGAAGCGTTTCCTTTTGACCCTTTCTCGGATGGATTCGTCCTACGGTGAGAATCGTGAGAAGTTGCGACTCTTGCGGAGGCGGGACCGTTCTCGTGCCCCGCAGGATCCAGGTCGATGGGGCTCCGGGTGCCACGCGAACGGAATCCCGGATTTCCGGGATGAAGCGGGCCAGGAGGTTTCGGTTGGCTTCCGATAGCAGGTGAATCCGGTAGGCGCCGAGGAGCAATTCGCGAAAACGGAGACTTGTCGGAGCGGTGGAAAATAGCGGGATCTCGCTTCCGTGCAGGATGACGGAGTAGCCCCCGGGGTGGTTGAGGAGATCGACCGGAGCGTAGAGAGCGGCTCTCGTGGCGCCGGGGTCCGAGAAGACGAGATGCTCGTCCGGCTTCCGGTCGTATCGCTTCAGGAACCCGAGCAGTGCGCGCCGCGCGAGGAAATCCTGTTTTCCCCGATGGCCCATTCGCACGACCGGGATTCCGGATTCGTCCGGGGCGGTGGCCTTGCCGGGAGCCAGCACTTTCGCGGGCCAACCTTCGGCGTGGGCCGCCCGGGCGAGTTCGTCGACGACGGTAGCGGCACCGCCCCGGGTCGGAAGGTATTCGTGGGTCACGAAGGTGAGTCGGCGAGTCGGCCCGGGCGGTGGTGTTTCTGTTTTGGTGTGGGACAAGATTGAAAGGGATTCCGGGAAGTATGGGGATGATGGATCATCCGGCGCCGGGTGGAAAGGCCAGGATGAATTGTCGGGATAAATTTGCGGCCGGTTCGAATTTTTCCTGTAATAGAAGGATGACTTCGGGTTTTCAAAAAGCGGTTTTGGCTCTGGCATCTCTTCTGGGACTCGTCGCGGTGGTGGCGGGAGCCCTTGGGGCGCATCCGCCGGAGGGGTTTTTCCAGTCGGAACAAAGTCGGGGATCGTGGAATACGGCGGTGATTTTCCAGATGTTTCATGCATTGGCGATTCTGGCCCTCTCCGGATCGGGATTTTCGAAGGAACTCCCGGTCAGGATCGCCCTCGTGCTATTCGTCGGCGGAACGGTGCTCTTTTCGGGTAGCATCTATGTTTTGGCAATCGGTGGTCCCGGATTCCTCGGGCCGGTTACTCCTTTGGGAGGAGTCGGCTTGATTGCCGGTTGGGCCTGTCTTTTCGTCGGGGTCCTTCGAGCCGACGGTGTCACGGATCGATAAAGAAGTGAGCCTCTCCCGTAAGCCAGTTTTCGAGCGACCGGGACAGGGCGAAAATTTTCTCTTCGGACAAGCGCTGTTCCCCGAGAGGTGTTTTCAACACTTCTCCGAGATCTTTGACCGAGAGTGCCGGGAGGCTTCCGGCCCAATCTTCCTTCAGGGGCAATCCTTCCGTGCTTGCGAAGAGATAAAGTGCTTTCAAATAGGAGGCGGAAAGGTCGACTCCTTCGGAGACCGCATTGAAAAAGCGATCGCAGATCGGGAGAATTGCAGCCGGTTCGGCAAGATGTTGACCGTTCTTTCGGAGAACGTTTGCAAATCTTGAAGCAATCCGGACGCGGGAAAAGGATTTACCGATCGCCGTTCTTCTGAGTAGGACCCGGTAGTCTTCGGCGAACCGGGGACCCGCCTGTTTTGGGAGGCCGAATCTCACTTGAGCGGTGTCGAAGAGATCGGGTCTGGATTTTCGTTTGGATCTTCGGAAGAGAAAATACTCGAGCCCCGACTCGCCGCTGAAAAAAGCGACCGACCAGAAAGATTCCCCTTTCTCCTCGATCTGGAGTACGATGCCGGTCTTTTCCGATGGATCGTCCCGCATCGGTCAAGGGGAGGGCTTATGGGCGGTCGGGCCGACGACGACGACGGCGGGCGAGCCCAGACCGTTTTCGTCGACTTCGTCGGCGAGGGTGCCCAGGTTGGAATACAGGATTCGCTCCCTGGGTGTGGTAGCCCATTGGACGATGGCTGCCGGAGTCGTCGGATCGGCTCCGCCGTCCAGGAGTGCGTTGCAGATCTCCCGGAGGCGTTTCATTCCCATGTACAGGCAGAGGGTGGTCTTCAGACGGGCATAATCGCCCCAGTTGATGCCGGAATCCGTCCTCGCGGGATCGTGGTGGCCGGTCAGGAAAACCACGGAAGAGTTGTAGGAACGATGGGTGAGGGGGATGCCCGCCCGGGCGGCGGCGGCGATGCCGGCGGTAACCGCAGGAACGACCTCGAACGGGATGCCTTCCGACCGAAGTCGGTCAACCTCTTCCCCTCCGCGACCGAAAACGAAAGGATCGCCCCCCTTCAATCGCACGGTGGTTTTGCCCGAACGACTCAGGCGAACAAGGACTTCCTGGATTTCTTCTTGCGGGAGGGAATGGAACCCGGCCCTTTTCCCGACACAGATCTTTTCGGCGTGTTCCGGAGCCCATGTCAGGAGTTCCTCCGACACCAGGTAGTCGAAAACGAGCGCATCGCAGGAGCGGATGAGCTTTTCGGCCTTGCGGGTGATGAGTTCCGGATCGCCCGGACCCGCTCCCACCAAAAAGACCGGAGCGTTGGGGGATTCGGGTTCGGTCTTCTGATGCGTTTTCATGGATGGAGGACCGCGACGGTAGAAGTTGCCGGTTGTCGAGAAAAGGCCAACCCCGTTTCTCCTCTGCCAAAACGGTGGTGGGGACAGGATTCGAACCTGTGAAGGGATAGACCCGGCTGATTTACAGTCAGCATCCGTTGGCCGCTTGGATACCCCACCGAAAAGAGGCGAACTTGGAGTCCTGACAGGGGTTTGCCAAGTTTTTTTTGGTCTTCTTTGCGTGGGGTTCCTCGGATGTCGCCCCAAATGCATCCATGGAGAGCGGGACGGACTCGATCCCATCGACCGGACGCCGTAGATCCGCCGAGGGTTAGTGGAATTCGGAAGGGAAAAGCCTCACTGCTTCGCAAATCAGTCCCGAACCGTTCGCGAGTCCGAGCTTGTGCTTGATGTTTTCGCGGTGGCGCTCGACCGTTTTCGTGCTGATCCCGAGACGCAGGGCTATTTCCCGGTTAGGTTTTCCTGAGGCGAGTTCCCGGAGAATGTCTCTCTCCCTTGCGGTAAGGAGGGAAACGTCGGCGGATGGTTCCCGGCCGGGCCGCGAAGAAAACGATTTCGAGAGAAAGGGTTTCCCGGCCCGCGCGGACTCCAGGCCCTTAATGAGATCATCGGGGGAATCGGATTTGGAAATAAAACCGACCGCTCCGTTCTCCATGGCCCGTTGTGCAATCAGGAAACTTCGGCTCGCACTGAGTACGAGGAAGTCGACGCCCGGATAGGCTTTTTTCCAGCCGGCTATCTCGTGGAGGCAATCTTCATCGCCGAGACCAAGATCCAAAAGTACGATGTCGATGTCCCTGGTTTCCAGAGAGGTCCTGGCCTCGTCGATGGAAGAGGCCACTCCCTCGACTCTAAAATCGGCAAGTCCTTTTAGCCAGAGTATCAGGGATTCTCGGACGAGGATATGGTCTTCTACCAGCAGGACTTTGGTAATTTTGCGATTCGAATTCCGTGACTTCACTGCTGCCGGGGAGGTTCGTCTTTTGAATGGGACATGTCGATTATATCAGAGCTTCCACACTCGTATCAGTATAGCCTTTATGCGCGGATCAAAGCAGGAATGGATCGGAGAGCTTCTTTGACTCTTTTTTCACCGTGACCGCTCACGAGAGTGAACGGTCGGCCAAGCCTTGTCAGAAGCTTTCGGTATATCCGCAGGAGTTCCCGGCGTTCGTCGATGCTCGGATTTTCCCGCAAGGGATCGGGTGACCAGGGGAGGTCGATATCCAGGAGAAGGGTTGCCGGATAGGATCTCTGAGCGGCGGTCTCCTCAATGAAAGGAGATACGCGTCCGTACTTGAAGTAGCTCCAGACCCAGATGACCTCCGGTCCCGTGTCGCAAACGACCGGGCCGTTACCGGCTTCCGAGATCGCCCTTTCCTCCTGTTCGATCTGGCCTTGCAGGATCTCCTCCAGATCGTCTTCGCGATAGGCCCGGGAAAGGGTGTTCAGATAGTGGCGGGCGAACTCCGGGACCATGGGGCAATGAAGCCTGGAGGCCAGTTGCTCCGAAAGGCTGCTCTTTCCGGTTGCTTCCGGACCGGTGACGCAGATGGTTTGATTCAGGGCGCGGTCTCCTCTTTTTCGGTTTTCATTCTTCGGACCCATACCCACAGGCCGACGCAGGCGAAGATGGAGTAGATCGCCATCTGTCCGGCGTAGATATAAGCTTCCCGGGAAATGTAAAGCCACACGGAAACCGCGTTGATGACGATCCAGTAAATCCAGTTTTCGAGTATTTTCTGCGTGACCATCCAGGTGGCAAGGAAGCTGAAAATGGTCGTGGCGGCATCAATATAGACCATTTCGCTGCCCAGGTAGGAGAGAAGTTGGGCCAGCAAGAGGGTCAAGAAACCTCCGCCAGCCAGAATTGCCAGATGGTATCGGAGGCCTCGGGTAGAAATGGGCAGGGTGGGACCGTTCGCATTTCCGTATTTCCAATGAAAGTATCCGTACAGCCCCGCGATGACATAATAGAGGTAAAGTCCGGATTCGGCGAGAAGATTCAGCCGGATGAAGAGCCATACGCTCAGGAGGGATGCGGCGATTCCAAACCACCAGCCCGCACGTTTTTCGCGGATGATCAGGCCCAGGTAGAGAAAACCGCAGCTGACAATGACACACTCGAGAACGATGTTCAGGGTCTGTTCGGAGACTTCCACGAAACCTTACAAGAGGCTCCAGCGAGCGGGATCGAGAAGAAAATCCCGTTTGTGTTGCCGGGAGGAATCAGGAGGGGACGATCGGAGGCATGGGCGCTCCGATCGAAATCGAAATCAAGCGGAGCAAGGTCCATTCCGCCTCGGAAGCGTGCTCATCCTCGAGGATGATATCCGCAGCCGCGGCGATGACCTGACGCCTTAATCCGTAGTTGGCCGTCGAGACGGTTTGGAGAACCTCCTCCAACCTCTCCAAAGGCATCCGTTGTTCGGGGACGCGTAGTTTCCCGGAAAGAAGATATTGTCCGCCCGTGGCTTTTTCAAAAAGTGCCTTGGCCGATTCGGAATCCGGGCTGGAGACGGATGCCGTGAGGAAAAGAAGGTCCGACACTTGAGGGGCGATCTTTTCGATCGTTTTGGCACCCCCTTTTTTGGATGGATGCGGTTTTCCGGAGGACCCGAGTTTGATTTGGGATCGGGCGACGTGAAGGATCAGGGCCTCTCGCAGTGACAACCTCTGGTCCGAATCGGCTAGGGATTCGAGCGTGTCGATCAGATCCTTTTGGGCGGATTCCGGAATTTTGCGGAGACCGCTGCAGCCGAGTTCCATAACAGCATATTTGTCCGGGATGGAGAGCGGGAGGAGTTTCTCGTAAAGAGAAGATACCTCCTTGGGGTCCTGGAGAGATCCGAGCTGTTTGTCACGTTTGTCGGCATTCTCATCCAGAATCAATGCGAGAAACAGCAGCTTGGCCGCTTCCGGATCGGAGAAAGGAAAATCACCGAGAGCCCGACGGATTCGGATCTTCGACTCGATGCCCTGCTTGATGCCCTCTTGGGAGAGGACCCCGATTGCGGCGACCGCGGTTGCGGCGTTCGTGATGCCACCCGCCCCCCGTGCGGCGGCCCCCTGGCCTTTGTGAACGGCTTCTTCCTCTTCCGGCGGTGTCGATTCTTTTCTCGGAGGCAGAAAGGAACCGTCCCAATCAGGCAGAACGGCACGGATCCTTTTCGGAAGGGGAGGATGGGTGGCCAGCGAAGATCCGAGAGCACTGGCGAAGAATAGATGCGCCGTATCCTCCGCATGCTCGTGATTGATTTTGGAGCCGAGGGTTCGATTTCCAAGACGGCGGAGAGCGTTTCCGATACCTTCGGGATTTCGGGTGAACTGGACGGCTGATGCATCGGCGAGGTATTCCCGCTGGCGGGAGATGGCCGCCTGGATCAGACGCCCGAAAAGGACCCCGACGTAACCGATTACCATAATGGCGAGACCGAGAACGACGATGCCTCCATTGTTGTTGCTGCTGCTGCGCCTTCCTCCGGAATACAGAAACATCCGACCCAGGAAGGCGATGACGAGAAGACCGAACAACGGACCGATCAACCGGATATTCAGGCGCATGTCGCCCGAGAGGATATGGCTGAACTCGTGGGCGATGACACCCTGAAGCTCGTCTCTCGAAAGCTGCTGGATGGTTCCCTTGGTTACGGCAATCGCGGCATCGTCGACGTCGTAGCCGGCGGCAAATGCGTTGATGGAGAACTCGTTCTCCAAAATGAAGACATCGGGCATGGGGACCCCCGAGGCGATCGACATCTCCTCGACGATATTGAGGAGCTTCCGCTCATCCGGGTCCCGGGTGGATGAATCAACGGGACGACCTCCGACGGATCGGGCGACCTTTGCTCCGCTCGTTCCCATGGATTTGATCTTGAAAAGGGAGGCTCCGCCCACGATGAGAACGACCAAACCGGCGACGATTCCGAAAAGCGCGGGATCATAGAAATCCGGGCTCTTGCTTTCGGTTTGGGCGTAACGGGCATTGCTCGATACATCTTCCTGGAGCGAAGCGCCGAAACCGGCCACGACGGCGACCAGATAGATCAGCAGGATAATGGCGCAAATCGCGGCGATGTAGAGAGCGACCAGCGTTTTGGTGCGGCTGCGGGCACGGTCCTGTGATCCGAAGAAGTCCATGAAGGGAGCCGCTTGACGAATTCTGCGGGCAAACGGTCTTCGAAACCCTTAGAACTGAACGTTGACGGCTTCGCGTTCTTTCTCGGTTTCGACCTCGAAAAGTTGGGCCTCCTGGAAGCCGAAAGGTCCGGCAATGAGGACATTCGGAAAGGTTTCCCGTGCGGTATTGTAGGTCATCACCGAGTCGTTGTAGGCCTGTCGTGCGAAAGCGATCTTGTTTTCGGTGGAGGTCAGTTCCTCGGTGAGCTGCATCATGTTTTGATTTGCTTTCAGGTCGGGATAAGCCTCGGACAGGGCGAAGAATTTCCCCATTGCGCCCGTGAGGGCGGCCTCTGCGCCGAGAAGCCCCTTTATGGCGGACGGATCGGACGGATCGGCAGCGGCCTTCTCGTTTGCGTTGGCGGCGGAGTTCCGGGCCTGGATCACGGCTTCCAGGGTTTCTCTCTCGTGTTTGAGATACCCTTTGGCGGTTTCGACGAGATTGGGGATTAGATCGTAGCGTCGCTTCAGTTGGACATCGATCTGGGAGAACGCGTTCTTAAACCGATTTCGCAGAGTGACCAGCTTGTTATAGATGGTGACTGCGAAGATCGCGAGGAGGAGAATGATCCCGAGGATCACGAGGAGAGTAATGGTAAGACCTTCCATGAATATCGGAATGAACTACGAAAGCCTTCCCGACAAGAACAAATCAAGATTTTGTCAGACTAAAAGTTCTTGACAGGGTTCGGGGGATTTGCGAAGGAGGGGTATGAGTTTGCGTAGGAAGGTTCCTGTAGGAGAGACGGGGTGTTACCATGTCATGAGTCGAATCGTCGGCAAGCAGTTGCTGATGGGGGATGTGGAGAAGGAGGTGTTCCGCCGCCTGATGTGGCGGGTGGCCGAGTTTTCCGGCGTTCAAGTGGTCACCTACGCCATCCTTTCCAACCACTTCCATGTGGTGGTCCGTGTCCCGGGCCGGGCGACGGTATCGGATGAGGAACTGGTGCGGAGGTACGGCATCCTCTATCGCGAACCCACTCCGTGGAATCCATTGACCGCCGAGAGATTGCGGCAAATTCTTCGCGCGGGTGGAACAACCGCAAACCACTGGCGGAAAGTTCTTCGGAGGCGAATGTGCGATTTGTCCTGGTTCGTCCGCACCCTCAAACAGCGCTTCAGTCGTTGGTTTAACGGGACCCACGGTCGGGAAGGAACGCTTTGGGCGGATCGATTTCGAAGTGTTCTGGTGGAGGAGGGCCGCGCGTTGCAGGTCGTCAGTGCTTATGTGGACTTGAATCCCGTTCGGGCCGGGCTGGTCCGGGACCCGAAGGATTATCGCTTTTGCGGTTACGGAGAAGCGTGTTCGGGGCAATCCAAAGGGCGAGGAGGATTGGGTTTGCTCGGATGCGACCTGGATCAATACCGGGTTTTGCTTTTCGGTTCGGGTTCGAAAGGAAAGGACGGTCGTGCCTGTTTGGAGCGATCGGCGGCACTGAGAGTCGTTGAGCAGGAGAATGGTCGTCTCCCGATGGCAACTCTCCTGCAGCTTCGCATCCGTTATTTGACGGAAGGACGAGTCCTCGGGAGCCGTGAGTTCGTTCTTCGAATGTCGAACGGTCCTTCACCGGGAAGAAGCGCGAGCGTCCGGCCTTTCGCGCCGAAAGGCTCCGATTGGGGTGGTTTGACCATTCTGGGAGGGCTGCATAAGAGGGTTTTCGGATAGGCGGTGAAGACCCGGGGGCCTTTCATCTGGCAGAAAACAGGAGTTTGTTCAGGAATTTTGCCCCAC
>CAZBLJ010000081.1:2013-11174 GCA_964492605.1 uncultured Puniceicoccaceae bacterium | reverse complement strand
AACGACGAACATTCGGCAAAATATCCTTCACATGGGATGCGGCACCGGCGAGTTCATCATCACGGACGCCTGTGGCGACAAGGTTTACGGGACGGCGTTTTCCAACGACGGGGCTTGGATATTTCAAGGTTATTCATTTTGGAAATATCCTTACGGTATCGCTACTTGCTGTTGGTGCGTGACGTCGCTCGACCCCCCGGCGGGCTGTTTTCGGATGCAAAAACGACATTACACCTCCCAAAGTTGCAACGTTCCGTATGACTATTTCAGCACGTGCATGGGGAAGATGTCCGATTACGGGACAAACCCGTGCGATACGACAACTCCTGAATTTTATTGCACGAGCTTGTGCGGCTGCCCGTCGGACGATTCCACTCCGTGCCAAAACCCCGGGGGATTCGGGAAAACGTGGGAGCAGATTTTGTGCGCGTGGGGATGTGCGTCGGCGGGGGTGCACTGTTCGGAAGCCCCGGCTATAGAGGATTGTCCCGGTAGAGCGGGAACTGAATAACGACGAAGGAGGGCAATGGAGATGAAGCAAGTTGTGTTGATTGTGCTGCTGGTGCTGAGCGTGGCGTTTACCGCCGGTGCGGGAACCGACAAGGAGATGGTGAAGGGCGACCCGATTGAGGGCGGGGTGAATAACCCGTGAAACCTCCCATCCCGTGGTTCGGTGGAAAGCAAAGGATGACAAGAAAACTGCTTGCGTATGTCCCGGATCATCATACCTATGTTGAGCCGTTCGGCGGAGCGGCGGCGCTGTTGTTCGCGAAACCCCCTTCACCCGTTGAGGTCTATAACGATGTAAGCGGCGGATCGGTCAACCTTTTTCGGGTGATTCGAAACCCGGAGACGTTCGAGGCGTTTCGCAGGCTGGTCGGTTCGACGCTGTATTCCCGTGAGGAATACAATCGTTGCCTTCTCGACTACCGCAACGGAGACGATGGGGACTCCGTCAGACGTGCTTGGCGATTTTATGTGATCGCACGTTTTTCGTTCGGTGGTCGATTCGGGAGCGGAATCGGGATGATCGTGCGGGAAAGCCAGAGGGGGATGGCGCATACTTGTTCCGCATGGCTGGGGGCTATTGACCGACTGCCGGAGATCCACGAAAGATTGATGCGAGTACAGATTGAGAAAAAAGACTTCCGGGGTATACTGAATATGTACGATACTGAAAATACTTTGTTTTATGTTGATCCGCCGTATGTTTCGAAAACACGGAAGAGCGGGAGATACGAGCATGAACTGACCGATAATGATCATGAAGAGTTGATCACGCGTCTATGCGGAATATCGGGGATGGCTCTTCTCAGCGGGTATCGGAATCCACTGTACGACCAACTCGGCGGGTTCGGATGGAAGCGGGTTGATTGGAAAGTTTCATGTTCCGCGGCAGGTAGAACCCGCCAAACCGGGATACAGGGAAAAGGTTCCGCAACCCGGATGCAACCCCGAACCGAATCGTTATGGATCAGCCCTCGGGCGCTGGATCGCCTCAACGCAGGCGTGGATCAGCGTGTACTGTTTTCCGGCGTGGATGAGGAAAATTTATGAAACCACCTTTCTCGTGGTTCGGTGGAAAGCAAAAGTTGGCAAAAAACCTGCTTGCGTATGTCCCGGATCATCATACCTATGTTGAGCCGTTCGGCGGAGCGGCGGCGCTGTTGTTCGCGAAACCCCCTTCACCCGTTGAGGTCTATAACGATGTAAGCGGCGGATCGGTCAACCTTTTTCGGGTGATTCGAAACCCGGAGACGTTCGAGGCGTTTCGCAGGCTGGTCGGTTCGACGCTGTATTCCCGTGAGGAATACAATCGTTGCCTTCTCGACTACCGCAACGGAGACGATGGGGACTCCGTCAGACGTGCTTGGCGATTTTATGTGATCGCACGTTTTTCGTTCGGTGGTCGATTCGGGAGCGGAATCGGGATGATCGTGCGGGAAAGCCAGAGGGGGATGGCGCATACTTGTTCCGCATGGCTGGGGGCTATTGACCGACTGCCGGAGATCCACGAAAGATTGATGCGAGTACAGATTGAGAAAAAAGACTTCCGGGGTATACTGAATATGTACGATACTGAAAATACTTTGTTTTATGTTGATCCGCCGTATGTTTCGAAAACACGGAAGAGCGGGAGATACGAGCATGAACTGACCGATAATGATCATGAAGAGTTGATCACGCGTCTATGCGGAATATCGGGGATGGCTCTTCTCAGCGGGTATCGGAATCCACTGTACGACCAACTCGGCGGGTTCGGATGGAAGCGGGTTGATTGGAAAGTTTCATGTTCCGCGGCAGGTAGAACCCGCCAAACCGGGATACAGGGTAAGGGCGCCGCAACCCGGATGCAGCCCCGAACCGAATCACTTTGGATCAGCCCTCGGGCGCAGGCCCGGTTACGCGACGACACGAAACAACGGAGCCTATTTTGCGAGGTGGTATCGTGACGGGAATGGACGATGCCCGGTTCGAACAAATGCGGCGGGATTTGGGACAGGGGTATTCCCCGTCGCGGGTGTCGATGATGGTGAACCTGTGGCGGAAGGCGACGCGGAAGGGCTACACGCTGGCCGACATGGAGGCCTTCGTCGAGTACGGGCGGGAGCGGGCGGGCGGCGTCCCGCACCCGGAGGGCCTGGGGCCGAAGCCCCCGACGTGCGGCGAGTGCGGCGGGCGGATGAAACTGCCGTGTTCGAGCGCCTGGCCGGTGGATTCCCCGGACACGTACCTGACCTGCACCCGGTGCCGGCGGTCGGTGTACGTGCCGATGACGGCGGCGGAGTTCATTCGCCGCTTACTGGATAAAGGATAGAAAACCTATGGAAAACCAAGAGGTTCAAAGCGCGGTCGGCGACAAACTTTTGGCGGTGTTCGAAAAATCCGATTCGCCGGTTGTTACGTGGCGATTGCCGTGCTGCTCCTGCGAAAAGGAGACGACCGCCGCCGCCGCGCTCTTGTTCGACGCGTACGGCGAACCGCAATCTTTTCGATTCTCGGCGAACGGCCTTCGATGGGACCGTTGCGCCGAGCGGCATCCGTTCACGGCGGAGTTCGACGGCGGCGGGTGGTACGTCAAATGCCGTCGATGCTTGGAGCGAGATCACGGCGTAATGGACGAGGGCACGCGCAACACGGAGGTTTATTCCCGTGTTGTCGGGTACTACCGGCCCATAAAGGGTTGGAATGCCGGCAAGCGCCAAGAATTCGAACAGCGGAAATACCACCGCATCGATTCCACCCGGGAGAAAATGCTGGCCGGGCTGGTCGGGAAAGGAGAAATATGAACCATCGATTCGAAAACCTGGCGGTTGCGCTGATTTTCGCGGTATTGGCCATTTTGGTTATGCTTTTCGAACCCGGATGCGGCCGGCCGAAGCCGGTCGTAATTCCGGAGGTGAACGACTTCCACCGAGCGGCGACGGAAACGAAGCCCCTAAGCGGAAACGAGTCCTCGACGACGCCGGCGATGCGGGAACACTTCTATTCTTGCGTTTCACAGGGGGGCGACATCGATGATTGTTATCATTGGGCGACAACCGTCTACCCCGGCCCGTCATGGCCCGGGCCGGACGTGATGTTACCCATACCGATAAAAGAGGGAAAACCATGAAGAGGATAGCCATCGCGATCTGTTTCGTGCTTATCGTCGTCGGTTGCGCGACCGTTCCCGTGGAGGAAACCACGGTGTACGACGAGAACGGCAAGGTGGTTCGGGTTGAAAAAAAACCGGTCGCCGACCCGAACTACGCCGCACGAATGGACGCGATTCGGACGATCCACGGAGGGCCGCCGCGCCCCTACGCAATCATTGAACATTCCGGCGGCGGGAAAACCACGATATACGCGCCCGGCGACGGGCGGGTCGTTACCGTCCCGGAGCACCGCAACCCGAACGATGGGGTTGCGCGTGCGGCTTTCGGGGTGCTTGGGGGCGCGATCCAAGCGGCGGCGGTGGTGTTCGGAATTCACGAGATTGCCGCCGCGTTCGAGGGGATTGCCGAGGCGGGCTACGGAGACAGCTATTCCTGGGGCGACGGGAGCGGAAATCACGGCGCGGGGGATATCACCGTCGGCGGCGCGGTGGACAAATCAATCTCGGTCGATCGCTCCGTGCATGACAGTCTGAACCGCCAGGACAACTCGACGAGCGGGTCTCACAACACGACCACGACCACAGACGACGACATTGTGGACAGCTACGACACCGAAACGACGGACGCCTATAAGGACCAGTCCGTAAGCGATTCTCACAACGACAACAGCCGCGTGACGAGGCCGTAATGGACGCACGCCGGCGAATGGAATTATTGGATCGTATCTACCGTTGGCAGGGCTTTACCAAGCGCGCCCGGTGGAAGATGAGGCAACATGCCATAAAAAAAAGACTATCAACGTCTTCGCCGTCGCCGGAAAAAATCCGGGAATACAAGCGTTCCTTCGCTGTGCTTCTGTTGTTGTCCCACGCGGCGGCGTTTTTGATCGGGACGTGCTGGTGAACGAGGATCGGTACGATGCCGTCCGCGCTGCGTTGGGGGCGAGTGCCTCGCCGGCCGGGCTGGATCGATTCGCGCGGATGATGCGCAAGGCGGCGGCCGCCGGGATTTCCCCGGAGGAGATATGCGCCGCGTCCGACTTCGAGAAGAAACGGTTGACGCGGGTCATGCGCGTACAAAACGCCGAGCGGTGCCCCGCGTGCAACCGGGGGGATTTGATGGTTCCGCCGCCGTCGGAGTATCCGCACGATGGGCCGGAGCATTACCGGGAATGCCGGCGGGGTTCCGGCCGGTGTGGGTGCGGCTACTCCGTATACGCGGCGGGTCCCGCGAACAAGCGATGAAAGGGGAGTGAAAAGATGATTACCATGCTGAACGCCGAATCCAAGGAGTGGAGAAAATTCCGCCATTTCAACGCGGAGGAATTCCGATGCCGGTGCGTGAATAGAGCGGGGGGAGACGGTCGCCCGTATCCGCAATGCCTCGGGGTTAACATCTCCCTCCAGTTGGTGTCAATGCTGGACGAGGCGCGGGAAAACGCGGGGGTGCCCTTCGTGATCACAAGCGGGTATCGCTGCCGTGTGTGGAACTCGGATGTCGGCGGGGTGCATCGTTCCGCCCACACGCTCGGCCTTGCGGCGGATATCGCCTGCGGCCTTGACGAGGATCACAAGCGGTTTCTCATATTCACCGGGATGTTCATAGTCGAGTTTCCCCGAATCGAGATCGGCCAAAGCTACCTTCATACCGACATCGATTACGAACGGCCCTTGAAGTGGTTGTCGTTGAAACCCGTCCGCAAGCTGGAGATCGCGGCGGTATATAAACCAGGCGGATATTTAACCGGGAAAGTCCGGGATGTTTGGCCGACGGACCGGAGGTTGTACGCCGGCGAAAAACTTCCGTGGGAAGCGGCGTGAAAAGAATAACGGAATTGATACCGGGGCGGGGGAGAAGGACGTAGCGCTATGATAACGGATGGTACCATAGACACCGTTAGAAGAATGGTTATCGAGAAATTCGACGCGATGCAGCATGACGTTTCGGATTTTCAAAGCCAGACGACCGGGTATATCAACGGGTTGATGGAGGCTGTAGCCGCCTACAACCCGGAGTTTTCCAATCTTGCCCGCCGGGAATATTCGTTCGATACGACGGCCGAGGCCGTGGACGATCCCGACCGGCCCGACATAACGGCGGATTATCCGCTTCCGCCGAATCGTCCCGACCTTGACGAAGACATCACCCTGGAAGAACTCTCGACTCTTCCGTCCTTTGCGGAGGCGTTTCCGGCGGTGTCGTTCCCCGACGACCCCACCGACCTGTTGACTCCGGAAGATCCGGGTGCGCCGCCGGCGGATCTCGGTACCGTCGAACTTCCAAACGCCGGAGACTATACCGGGGAGATCCCGGAAACGCCGGTTCTTTCCGAAATTCCGGAGGTTCCGTCGGCGCCGGTGCTTGACATGCCGACATTCGACGCGACGCCTCCGTCCGGCGATTTAGGCGAGCCGCCGGAGGCGTCCTTCGTATACTCGGAGCGGAACTACCAGTCGGAATTGCTGGACGCGACGCGTGCGGCATTGCTTCCGATTGTCCGGGACGGCGGAACCGGCCTGGATACCGATTGGGAGGAAGCCGTTTACGATCGCGGACGGGAGAAAGTTCGGGAATCCAACGAACGTATGTACGATGAAGCGACGAGGGGGCAAGCGGAGCGTGGGTTTCCCATGCCGCCTGGTGCTTTCCCGGCGGCGGCCGCCCGCGTGATGCGGGAAGTGACGAAAAACGAGAACGCCCTTGCATGGGAAATCACGAAGAAGCAACTGGAACTCGGCCGCGATTTTTTCATATTCGCCGTAAACGGGGCGACGGCGCTGGAGCAGGTGACCGTCGATCTGTTTTTACGATCGGCGCAGCTGGCGTTCGAGGTGGCGAAGTACCGCCACCAGGCGGCGATGATCGAGTACGAAGCAAAAGTAAAAAAACTGGAAACCGAGCTTCGGGTGTACGAGACGCGGGCAAGGGTGTTTACCGAGTTGATCCGGGCGGAGTCGCTGAAATTGGAGGCGTGGAAGGCCAGGTTGGAGGGTATCCGGCTGGTTTCCGAGAACAACCGCCAATTGGTGGAGCTTTACAACGCAAGGGTCAACGGGTTGGTGGCGATCACAAACCTTTACAACGCCAAGGTGAAGGCGGCCATGGCGAAAGTGGACGTTAAGAAAGCCGAGATCGACCTGTACCGCTCCCGGGTGGAGGCTTTCGCGTCGCAGATCCGCGGCAACACGGAGAGATGGAACCAGTACTTGGCGGAGCTTGAGGCCAAGGTCAAATCCCCCGTCGAGGTGTACGGCCAAAAGGTGGCGGCATATAAAACGCGCGTGGATGCGGCTCGCGTCGAGGCCGACTTGAAAATCGCGAAATTGAACGGCCTGGTCGACGTGGAGCGGCAAAAGGTCGAAACGTACCGGGCGGACGTGGAGGCTTACGGCCGGCGGGTGGATGCCGTTGTTCGGCAACTCGGGTTGTCGGTGGATCTTTACCGGGCCGACACGCAGCTGTACTCGGAGAAAAACCGGCGGGCACTTTCGGATATCGGGAATCGGCTGCAAGGATTTCAAAGTAAGATGCAGTATTCCATTGAGCAGGCAAGGATGCTGATCGCGGAATACCAAGCCAACGAGGCCACCCGTCAATACGAGCACGGACAGCGGGTGGCGGCGTCGCAAGCGATTGCGAGAGTTGCGGCGCAGTTATACGCAAGCGCGTTTAGCGCCGTGTCGGCGGCGGCATCGATGAGTGTGGGAACCAGTGTTTCCGCATCCGAGGACACCACGAAATCGACGCCGACGGAAAGCCACTCGCATCATTACAGCCATTAGGCCGGGTAGCGGCAATGATTAAAGTCGGACATTTTTTTGCCGGTGGCGGCGGCGGGATACTGGCTTCGGAGATATTGGGACATGAATCCGTATTCGCAATTGAGATCGATGAAAGGCGATGCCGAGTCCTCCGGGAATCGGGATGGTTCCCGGATATGCATGTCGAGTGCGCCGACATCCGGGACTTCGACCCAACCCCCTGGAAAGGCCGAATGGATTGCATTGCGGCGGGATTCCCTTGCCAGGATATTTCATGCGCGGGTACGGGCGACGGAATCGGCGGGAAGCAATCCGGACTTGTATGGGAACTGTTCCGGGCAATTGACGTTATTCGGCCATCGATCGTTTTCCTTGAAAACTCGCCGAACATCAGAACCAAGGGACGGCGTGAGATCATCCGGGCCATCCTGGAGAGAGGATATACCTGGCGAGACGGAACCCTTGCGGCCTCTCATGTCGGCGCGGGGCACAGAAGGAATCGATGGTGGTGCCTCGCCGCCGACGCCGCCGGCTTGCGGAAGTTGGAACGGGAAAGGCGCCTCGCGGAACGGCGGGGTTGGATCGGTGGAAACCCGGCTTCGGATGCCGACGTTATGCAAGGCACATTACAAGGGCGCCGCGAAACGGATAACGGAACGGTCGCGATGGCACCTCCCGACGGTTTTGTATCATCTGCCGACACTGACCAAAGCGGATGGAACCGGTGGCCCGGGAAGATCGAGGAACCGCCGGGGTGGGTTGAATTTGCGAACAGCCTTGAGCGAGCTATTGAACTCGGCGGACTTTCCGGACGCGACGCGGAATCAATTGCAATTGCGGGAGCCTATACCGGAGCGTTCGGTTGGTCACCGCCTCACGTCGGCGTTCGCCGAGTGGTGGATGGGATGGCCGATAGGGTGGACCGCGTTAAAACCTGCGGAGACGGGCAAGTCCCGCTCCAAGCGGCGGTAGCGTGGGGGCTGTTGGCATGGACGGATTGATGATTATTCACGGCGTGGAGCATCATGGGGAATTTATTGTAAGGCGCCGCCGAATCCGGTGCGGCAGGTGCGGGAAACGGATCTCGCGAGGGGCATCCAGTTGGGTGATCACCCGCGCCGGCGCCGGCGGTGAAATCGAGCGGTTGACCCGTTGCGAGCAATGTCTTCTTTTTCATAACCGGAGGACGGACGCCGTCGCGATCCATCACCAAAAAACCTCCGACCGGGAGGTTTCTCGAAACGAAGGGGGATAACATGGGCAAGATCGGTTGGATCATCGTATGGGTGAAAGCGAAAATGAACCGGGAAAACCGGAGGATGATCGAATCCAGGCGGGTGCTGTATTTGGCACGGCTCGCCGAGAAAAAGGCGCGGCGGATTCATCGCCGTCGCCGACGGAACCTACGAATCACCGAGCGTACGAGTGTTTATCGGTAGACGAAAAAACCGGTGGGGGAGAAAGAGGGCGTTATGGCAACGAGGAGAGACGACCCGAGGGAATTCGGGAAAAAATACGATGAGCAAGTAGGGAAAATTCGGGAACGGGCCGCACGGCGGGAAACGGCACTTGCCGCCGCCAAGGTGTATTCCCCCGAAACGGTTCATCAGGCGATGAACCCGCCGGTGCCGTCGCCGACCCTTGCGAGTCTGAACCCGCACTTGCGGGCGAATACGAATCTTGCCGGGCTGACGGCCCCCGGCGGCGCGCCGGGGGCGGGGGCCGCGCCCGCATCCGAGAGGATGAAACTCGACGTCCCCGTTTCGATGCTTTCCCCCGCCGGGCCTGCGGAGGCGGGAAC
>CAZBLJ010000081.1:0-1913 GCA_964492605.1 uncultured Puniceicoccaceae bacterium | reverse complement strand
CCCCGCGTTGCAAACTCGGGCGGGCATGATGACGGATCTTCGGCAACTGGGCGCGGTGAACCCCGAACAAGAGATGTTGCTTTCGGGGCGGCAGGCCGGCACCGGCGCACGCATGTACACGAACGTGCATCTCCCGCCGCCGCCTGACCCGTATGCGGGAACCGGCGGCGTGGATGTCGCGGCGCTGTCACCTCACCCGGGCCTGGCGGAGGAGTCCCGGCGAAAACTTCAGCCGGATCCCCGGGTTTATTACGAAACGCTGGACCAGCTGAAGGCGAATTTGATACGGACCCCGGATTATCCGTCGGAGGTGGACAATCAGAGGGTCGGATTTGCCACCCAACTATTGGACGAAGGAATCAGGTCGTTCGTTAACGCCGGGAAACCGCCGGATCTTACCCGGTTGTACGCCAAAATTACCCGGGAGATTCCGGCGATGGAAAAAACGTTGGTGGATTTCATGAACGACACGAAAATCAGCGACAAGTACAAAAAAAAAGCGGCGAAGAATTTTTATAACGAAACCGGGTACTACCCGGAAAGTGTTCCCGAAGCGTACAGGGAGAAGTAAACGGTTTAGGCATGACAATAAAACAAAGATT
The DNA here is from genome assembly GCA_964492605.1 of uncultured Puniceicoccaceae bacterium. GTDB lineage: Bacteria > Verrucomicrobiota > Verrucomicrobiia > Opitutales > Puniceicoccaceae > Puniceicoccus. Next base: position 1,311 of record CAZBLJ010000081.1, on the reverse strand, counting down.
GTTGGAAATTCTTCGTGAACACTTAAATGACGACCTGAATCTTGACGGATTGCCCGTAACGATTCTAACGGAGGAGGGATATTTGAAACTTCTTGAATTGGTGCGGGATCTCGTCGATGATCCGGAAGAAGGAGAGCGGCATGAACATAGATGAAGCGATCAAAAGAATGGAGAGCGCGGAGCCTTCAACGGTTGTCGTTATCGGTGATGTTGGTTCCGGTATTCATCGAGTGCAAGAAGCACTCTTCAACCATTTTCAAAACGATCTGAACATGGACTATCTTACGTTCGGCCGTGATGGGGGCAACGAAAATTGCTCGACGGCCGAAACGGTTGTCGTGTCGAATTTAGGACAACTTGCCGGCGGGGATCGAAGCCGCAGGTTGGTTGACATCCATTGCAGGATCGAAACAAACAGAAAGAAATTCCTGGTCTTATCCTATCCCGAAACGGCGATACCGTGCCATGACATGGAATATATTTACGACATGATCCGATCCGTCTCCGTCGTACGAGACATTACGGTGATCTTGATTACCAGCCGGCTGGATTGGATCGATTATACCAATGACTTCGATAGCTTCGCGCTGTATGGGGTGAAGTACGATACGGATAAGAAAGAAGTTGTGATTGGCGAAGCGAGGGTGGAGAATCTCGAAAGATGGCTGAATAGAGACGAGACCCTCCAGGAATTATGGGATCAAAATAGATTGATTGAGGTAGCGATGAGGGGATAGCGGGATGCATGACATGAGAGAATCTCATCTGAATGCCGTAAGGAAAGAAATGGAACGGACGTCGCTGGTGCTTGCCGGTTTCCGCCATGACGCGGAACGTTACCGGAACTCGTTGATTCGGATGGTTCAACGAAATCCCGAAAACGAACGGATGCGGGAAGAAGCCGATGACCTGTACCAACGCTGGTGCCGGTTCACGCAAGAACATGTCGAGCCGATGATCGCCGCCAACCAGGCGTTGCATGTCGCTTGGCGAACCCTTGGCGATCCGACGGCTGAATTCTTCCGGCGATGGAACAGCAGAAAGGGGGGGGCGTGAAGGAAGACGGGGAGACGCGAAAATGTGTGTGGTGCGAAGAAGAAAAACCGCTTAAGGACTTTCCCCGGAAGGCGCTGTATTCCATAGCCTCCAGCCGGTGTCGCACGTGTGCCCGGGGCGGATGCCGGGACACGGGGGAGATGGTTATCATAAACGAAACCTTTCGTGAAATTGAAAGCGACTTTCTTGACGTCGAGGCGAAGCCGGGAGGAAGCAAAGAGGAGGGTTGACAATGAATAGACAGCAATATTTCGA
>CAZBLJ010000080.1:0-11380 GCA_964492605.1 uncultured Puniceicoccaceae bacterium | reverse complement strand
TGTCGCTGTCGATCCCGGTCGGCAGGTTCTGGTGGAATTCCGATCCCTTCCCGGTCGCCGTAATGTATCCGGCGCGGATGACGAAATCGCCGAACGGCTCGTCCTCTTCCCGATCCCGGGCGTAGGCTTCCAAGACAGGGGAAAGCACCTTCACAAGCTTACTCTCGGGCACGTCCCTGCGATACAATTTGTTCAGGCGCGCGCCGTCGAAACCGGCCCCCAGATAAATGTTATACACTCCGGGTCCGCGACCCACGAAGCCGATCTCACCCAGGTAAGGCCTCGCGCATCCGTTCGGGCAACCCGTCATGCGGATCTTGATTTCCTGGTCCCGCAAGCCGTTGGCCTCGATGATCTGCTCCAGGTCTGTCACCAAATCGGGGAGAAAGCGTTCGCTCTCCGCCAAAGCCAAACCGCAGGTCGGAAGCGCCACGCAGGCCATGGCGTTGAAGCGGAGGCCCGTCCGGACCCGCTCGTTGGCGATGCCATGCTTTTCGAGAAGCCCTTCGATTTCCTTTCGCTTTTTCGGGCTCACGCGGGCGATGACGAGATTCTGATTGGCTGTCAGACGAAAATCTCCCTCGTGCACTTCGGCGATTTCCCGGAGCCCCGTCATCATCGCCAAGCCGGGAACATCCTTCACCCGGCCGTTCTCCACGAATAAGGTGTAGTGGAAATTCCCGTCGGTTCCTTCGACCCATCCGTAACGGTCTCCGGTTCCACTGAACCGAATCGGCTTGGCGTCTTCCAATTGGTAACCGAGACGATTTTCCACCTCCGAGCGGAACCACTCCACCCCCCGGTCGTCCACCGTGTATTTCAACCGGGCATGGGCGCGGTTTGAACGGTCTCCGTAATCGCGTTGGACCAAAACCACCTTTTCCGCCACATCCACGGCCTGCTCGGGCGTGCAGAAAGCCATGGGATCCGCCAGACGCGGGAACGTCTCCTCGTTGCCGTGGGTCATTCCCATGCCCCCCCCGACCGTTACGTTGTATCCGACAATCTTATCGTCTTCGACCACCGCGACAAAGCCGAGGCAGTGTGCGTACACATCCACGTCGTTCATCGGAGGCACCGCCACCACCGTCTTGAATTTGCGGGGAAGGTAGGTCTTTCCGTAAATCGGCTCTTCTTCCTCTTCCGTGTCGGCGACTTTTTCCCCGTCCAGCCAGATTTCGTGGTAGGCCCGCGTAGCCGGTGTCAGGTGATCGCTGATCGCCTGCGCCAACCGCTGCGCCTCCTCGTGGTGCTTTGTCTCGTAAGGGTTCGGATTGCACATGACGTTTCGGTTGACGTCTCCGCAGGCGGCGATCGTGTCCAACAGGGAATCGTTGATCCCCTTCATGGTCGTCTTCAGAACGCTTTTGATGACTCCGTGAAACTGGAACGCCTGTCGGGTCGTCAGCTTGAGCGTCCCGTTGGCGTAGGTATTGGCCAGTTCATCCATCGCCAGCCACTGCCGGGGGGTGCATACTCCGCCGGGTACGCGGACCCGGATCATGAAGCTGAACGCCTTCTCCAGCTTCTTCTTCCGACGCTCTGCCCGAACGTCCCGGTCGTCCTGCTGGTAAATGCCGTGGAACTTGGTCAACTGGGTATCGTCGGCCGCCAGCGAACCGGTTATCTCGTTTTCCAAACCTTCCAGAATGGTCCCGCGCAGCAAACGACTGTCGGCCTTGATGGACTCGTTTTGGTGGAAGTGGTCTCCTTCAATCAAATTTCCCATAATACAAAATTCTTAAAACGTTGCGTCGCAATCAATACACATCCTGCTGATAGCGTTTTTCCTTTTTCAGCTTCGCAATTTCAGCTTTCGCATCCTCGCCGGAAAGCCCGCCTTGTTCGACGAACACCTCCTCCAGGGCCGTCGCAACATCCTTGGCCATCCGCGAGGCATCGCCGCAGACGTAGAAGTGGGCGCCGTCCTGCAGCCAGGCGTAGATCTCCTTCGCCCTTTCCTTCAGTTTGTGCTGCACATACACCTTCTGCGGCGTGTCGCGGGAGAAAGCGATATCCATGCGGGAGAGGTGCCCGTCTTTCAGGTAGTCCTGCCATTCCAACTGGTAAAGGAAGTCGGTCTGGAAGTGCTGATCGCCGAAGAACAGCCAGTTCTTCCCTCGGGCCCCTGTCTCCGCGCGTTCTTGCACGAAAGCCCGGAAGGGGGCGATTCCGGTGCCGGGACCGACCATGATGACGGGGGTATCCGGATTATCGGGGAGCCGGAAATTCTTGTTCTGGTGGAAGTAAATGGGGGAGGTATCCCCCCGTTCCATCATGTCCGCGAAAAACGTCGAACACACCCCTTTCCGGGCTCGACCCTTCGTGTTGTAACGCACGGCGGCCACGGTGAGATGAACCTGTTCGGGATGCGCCTTCAGGCTCGAAGCGATGGAGTACAGCCGGGGCGGCAATTTGCGGAACAGATCGGCCAGATCCTGCGCCCCCAGGCCCTGGATCGGAAATTCTTCGAGCAAATCGACAAACTGACGCCCCCATAGGTAGTCCTTCAGCTTATCACCGTTTTCCGAGAGCAGCTCGCCCAGTTTCGAGGATTCCGCTTTCTCCTGATACTTTTGGAGAATCGGTTTCGAGAGATTCGTCACATCGAGATTGCGCAAGAGCGCTTCCCGGAGAGCCATCTTTTCGTCGCCCATCTTCACGAGGTCGTCTCCGTTCAAACCGGCAGCCCGAATCAACTCCCCGACATACTGCGGGCAGTTCTGCGGAAACACGCCTAGCGCATCGCCGGGCTCGTAGGACAAGCCCGAGCCTTCGAGCGAAAACTCCATGTGCCAGGTCTCCTTGGCCGAGCCTCTGCCGTTCAAATTCACTCTCTCGAGAAGCGGTGCCGGGAACGGATTCTTCTTGTCGTACGTGGTCTCCACCGGGGGCGTCTCGGCGCCTGCGGCCGTCGAAACCTCGACGGGCGCCGGTTGGCCGACGTCTTTCAGCAGAGTTTCGATCGCCCCGTCGAACCACTTTTGAAACGGCTCTTCAAAATCGACATCGCAGTCGGTGCGGGGAAAGAAACGACTTGCTCCCAGTTGCTCGAAGCGCTCGTCGAGATCCTTGCCGAATTTGCAAAAATGTTCGTAGCTCGTATCGCCCAGAGCCAGAACGGAGAACCGGGTTTTCTCCATTCGCGGTGCCCCGTCCTCCAGCAACTTGTCGTAGAATCCGGTCGCGCGGTCGGGCGGATCTCCTTCGCCCCAGGTGCTGGCAATCACCAAAACGTTTTCCTCTTCGGCGATATCCGAGGGCTCGACCTCGCCGAGGTCCACGACCTTCGGCTTGAATCCTTTCTTCGCGGATTGCTTCTTCGCCTCATCCGCCAACTCCTCCGCATTTCCAGATTCCGTTGCGAAAAGGATGGTGAGTGGCGTTTTCGTTTGGGCCGGGGCGGCCGTAGCCGCTGCTGCGGCGGGCACCGCACTCTCGCCGGAAGCCGAGAGCCGCCCCGCCAGAAATCCCGCCATCCAGGTTACCTGATCACGGTTGGCCGAGGAGACCAAAGACTGAAACGTCTGCAAGGTCTCCGGTGGAAGCGGAGAGGAAGGAAATGATTCTGTGTTCTGGTTGGACATAAGCCTGTGAACTTATCGGCACAAACGGTCAAGGTTAGGGGACCTAATTTGATTCATCAATGGAAAAGAGACAGTCTCGCGAACGCGCTTCGATGCAAGTTGGCCCTTGGATTGCTTGTTCTGTAATTCGAACTATTAGAACGCCTTATAGGTTGATCCCCGCGCTCGCGGATATCCGCCCTCGTTCCGCCACGTCCCGCCAAAGACTTCTACCGTCTTGCGATCCGCGGAATCCTGCTGCATTTCCTGTCTCCATGCGCCTCGTATTCATTACCCACGGCTCGACCGGCGATACCGTGCCGATGATCCGTTTGGCTGCCGAAGCGGTAACGCGGGGCCATGAAACGACCTTTCTGGCCGCGACCTATTGGAAGAAGACCTGCGAGTCGCGGGGCATCCGCTTCGTCGGGATCCCGCCGCGGGGCGGCGTCGAGGAACACGCGGATCTCATGCGGGAGTTTTCGGGTATCAGGGACAATCGGAAACTTCTGATCGCCATGTTTCGTCATGCCGACCGTTGGTTCGGCGAGGTCATTCCGGTTCTTGAAAACGAGCTGGCGGGTGCCGACGTGCTGGTCGTTTCGTACCTGTTCGCCCTTTATCACCGGGTCTCGGACCGGAAGGGGATCCCGTCCGTCTCCGTTCATTTCTGCCCGAATACCGCGCTCTCCGACCTCCGCTGTCCCGACGGAGTCCCGCACCCCCCCGCGTTTCTCCCCCGACCGATTCGTCGATTCTGGGCCGAAACCCTGAACAAGGCTGCCGATCGATACGTTTGCCGACTGCTCGGGAAAGCCGTCACCCATCCGGACCTGCGTCCGAAGTCCTTCCTCATTCCCCCGACGAACTTGAGTCTGGTGCTGGCTCCCTCACGGCCCTTCGGATTCGACCCGGACGAATTGAGGTCGGGAGTCCATTTTACCGGTTTCCTCCGTGGAGGCTTCAGCGCCGACGACGGGGGTGCCGACCCGGAGCCGCCCCCCGATTTTCCGGAAGGTGCCTTCGTATCCTTTGGCAGCGTTACGACCGAACAAATGCGACGGGAGTTTCTCGACCTGTATGACTCCTGGCCGGAAGACAAACCCCTGACCGTCCAGACCGGGTGGTTCGACCCGCCGCCTCCGCCCCCCGGGAAACGGATCCGGATCATCGGGGCCGCCCCCCACCGGTCCTGTTTTCCAAAGGCATCGGTCGTGATCCATCACGGAGGCGCAGGGACTACCACTTCGGCATTCTTCGCCGGCGTTCCGCAAATCGTCGTGCCTCACTTCGCCGATCAGTCGTTCTGGGCGAAGACCGTAAAACGATCCGGTTGCGGCGTGAAAGTCGGCCGTCGCAACTGGGGTCGGAAACTTTACGCGGCGGTTCGGCGGATCGAAGCAGACCCCGGGTTCGCGAAGAATGCGAAACGCTTCACCCGCGAGTTCACCGACCCGGGCAGCGCCGCGCGAGCCATCGAAGTCATGGAGGATTCGTTTAAAAAAGGAGCAAAAGGGCGCGGTGCTTTTTGATTGAAAGGAAGCCTTTAGCGAGCTAACTTTTGAAGGTTTGGTTTTCGTTTTGTGTATGCTCGATGCTCGACCCCAATCCATGACATCATTCAGTTGGATGTCCTTGTTTCTCTTCGCTCTCTTCGGCTTCGCGTCCGCCCTGGGAGGGCAGGGCGGGCCGAACCGGTCGCTCTTGCCGCTTGTGATTCCGGTATTTGGGGCGCAGGAAACCCGCATTCTGGTCGAGGAAGACTTCGAAGGTTCTCAAGGTGGGACGCCTGCGGACCGACTGAACGGATGGCGGATCGACGACGGTGCCTCGGGCGTCGTCCGGGACGTTGCCGGATCCGGGCGGGCGCTTGGCTTCCATAGCGGAAACATCATCAAGACGCTCGATGCCGAATCCCCGGACGATGTTTCCTGGGTGAACATGAGAATCAAGGTTCAGCCGATGGACGAGGAGCCGACTCTCCGGTCGGATACGGGGGCGGCATTTTATTTCACCCGCAGCGGTCAGCTCCGGGTGAACGACGGAGGCGTCTGGAAGGATGCGGAGAGCGGGCGCGTTCGTTTGGAAGACTGGCAGCAGATTGTCGCGAAATTGGACTACGGATCTTCGCCGCAGACATGGAGTATCTGGCTGAACGGCAAACCCGCGGGCACGGATCTTCGATTTGCGAACCGGGTGGAAAAGTTCGGAAAGATCACCTTTGGCAACGAGAGTACCGCCGATTCTTTCCTGGATCGTTTGGAGATCGGCGTGGGAGAACCGGAGATCGGTCCCGTCGCCGAAGCGGTCGAGCTTGTGGAAGCAAAGGAGCCGGAGCCCGAACCGGAGGTTACGCCGGAACCGGAACCGCAGTTCGCGCCGGAGCCGGAAACGGAGGTTGCGTCGGAGCCGGAGGATGGCTTTCCCAGCTCGCTCACGGAGCTTCTTGCAAGCGAACCGGAGTCGGACGTCACCCCGTCGGCACCCGGGAACGAGCCGGAAGCCGCGACTCCGGAGAAAGTCTCGGCGAGCCGGATGGAGGGCGAACGCAGAGTTCCGGACGGGACGGATCCCGGTGGGAGTATCCGGCGTTCCGAAAGGGAGGAAGCCCCCCCGCCTCGCGCGTCCGGTGGCGAGATGGAGAACGTCGGGCGGACGGTCCCGAAGGACGATGGCCCCACCGAGGCCCATCCCGTGCTTCCCCCGGTTACGATATTCCTCATTCCGGTAGCGGCTCTGGTAGGACTGTTTCTGCAAAAAAGGCGTGCCGGTCCCAGGAGCGGCGGAGAATTTCAAATCGTCCCCTTATCGGCGCTGGCGCTCTTTGCCGTCATCCTGTTTGTGGTCTTCCCGCCCGTCGGGGCCGCGCCGGGGCGGTCGATATTGTTCCTTGCGGCGGGCCTGGCTCTTTACGCCGCCGGTCTGGCGTTCTGGCTGATGCGGGAAGACCGCCCGGGAGAGATTTTCGTTCTTTTCCGCATCGCTCCTTTTGTCGGTGCCTTCGGGCTCTTGTTGATTGGTTTCGGTTCCATCGTGAGAACGGAAATCGGGATCAGCCTGCTCTCGGTGGGCGCGGTGCTGGGGGCGGCCGGGTGCTGGACGTTTGCCGAAAGCGGATTCCGGGGATCGCGATCCTTTTACGCCGGAGTGCTCGCCGCTTTGGCCGGGCCGGTCGTCATTTTCCAGCAACTGAATCTGGGCGGTTGGATTTTGCTGCTATCGTTCTGCCTTTTCCCGTTGCTGGGCGCAGTCAAGGAGGCCGGACGCATAGTGACGAGAGAGGACAAACGGAAGAAGAAGGTTGTTGCCGGGCGAGGTGGAAAAGAGAAAGTTCGACAGCCCAAACGTCCCCGGCGTACCCGCCCTGCGGCAGCGGAGCGCCCGGTCGTCTTATCACGCGACTCCGCATCCTCCGCGGCGGATTCGGAAGGAAACGAGGAACAGGAGGAAACTCCTTTCTTCGGCGAGGGCGTTCTCGCTACGGAGCCGGGTCGCCAGGGGAACGTGCGTATCGATCCATGGACCGGTGCCGCCGTAAAGGAGGGTGATGAAGAGCCCCCTCCCGGAACCGAATCGGAAGGAGACTTTCCCGAACAGACGGATTCGTTCGACCCGGATGCTCAGGAGGATTTTTCCCGGATCGAACCGCTCGATGACGAGGGCGACGTCTTTACTGATGACGATCTTCTGGAGCAGGAAGAGAATGAAAAAGAAGATACAGGGGACGAAAAACGAAGCTGATCGAGGGTTCGACCCCCTCATTCCGAATCCTGCAAGAGTAGAATATGGACGAATTGATTACGGGTGATTCCGGCTGCCTCCAACCGGGCATGGAGGTGGGTGATTTCACGATCATGAAATACCTGGGATCCGGAGCCCATGGTGAGAGCTATCTGTCCGCCGGTCCCTCGGGAGTTGAAGATTCGGTCGTCCACCTGCTTTCCCCGCAGCGCAATCCGGCGGGTCAGGTGGCCGAGGGGCTCGACGATCTGGTGGGAAAGTGTCGTGACGTCCGCAATCTCCATGTGCTGGAGTGCCTGGATGGGCGGTCCGACGAATTTTTCAATTGGGTCGCCTATCGACGATCGGACTGGCAGTCGCTCGCGCGTGTAATCCGAGAGCGCGAGAGCCGGGGCGAAGTTGGTTTCTCCGAGACGGAAGTTCGTCGGATGGTTTTTCAGATCCTATTGGCTCTCGCCGCATTGCACAAGCACGGTATCGTCCACGGTTCCTTGAAACCCGCACATTTCTTTGTCGAAGAACAATTGTGCCTTGAGGTGGCGGATGCGGGTTTGTCGTCCCTCCTCGGCTCGCCGAGCCACTTCGGTTCGCCGGAGGCAGGCTTGGAGGTCGTCGATATCCCGGGATTTCAGCCGCGGATCGGAGCCGTCATTGAATCCGCTCTTTTTGCGGCACCCGAGTGTGCTCTTGCAGGAGGGCAAACGATAGAGAGTGATCTCTACTCCGTCGGCTTCCTCGCATGGCATTTTTTCACCGGGCATCTGCGGGCGGGGGCCAATTTTTTCTATGAATTGTCCGAGGAGATCCAATCCGAGTGGGGGGCGTGGTTTCTTCGAGCGACGGAACCGGACCCGGAGAACCGGTTTCATTCAGCAGAGGAAATGATTGCCACTCTTCCTGGAGTAGAAGTCGTCGGGTAGACCTTAAGCGGATTGTGTTACCAAATTGTAAAACGTTTGCATTTCGGGCAAAAGTTCATTTTCTTTTTGAGCAACAGGTTGATTCTTGTTGGAACTGCAACAGTTTACGTAAGCGTAATTCACCCTGGAACCAGATCTCCCCCTAAAAACAAATACCCATGAGAAAATTTCGAGTTACTACTTCCGTGACGAAGTATTATTGGGCGGACTCCCGCCCGGATGCGGCCAACTTCCACGACGAGTTGATTCGCCGCGGGCAGTTGAGCCTTGAGGAGCATGGCAAGACGGAGTCCTATTTCTGCTTTAACGCCCTCGAGAAAATGATCGAGGTGCCCGAAGACTTTTCCAAGACGCGGGATCCGCGGAAAAAACTACGACCGGGCGATTGGCTGGAAGTAGGGGGAGAACATTCCAACGTAAGTGCAATCGTGCGCAGGGTTACGCGCAGCCGCGTGCATTACCTGGAGGCGTCTTCGATGAGTCAGCTTTCCGTTTCGGTTGAACAGTGGGATCGATGGGCGAAATTGTTTCCTCTTCACGCTATTTATGAAGAGGTGCTGCCCACCCCGATCGTAACGAGGGTGATTAAAGAGCACCGGGATCGGGGGCTGCTGTCCGGACTGAGTGCCGGGGGCGATTCCAATTTGATTCTGGATATTCTGCACGACTACGGATACATCCCGTCGGACTGGGAACTGGAGAACGGCTTTTGGGCGGAACGCATTCTTGAAGAGGCTATCGACCAGGAGATTCAAAAAGACGCGGAAAAGAACGTAGAGTCTGGCCTGCCGTCTTCCGACGAACCGAAGGCGTCCGGAGGGGTTAGCTTTTCGTCTTCGATTCCGACCATTGATGATTTTAAGTGGTAGGTTTCACGGATGAGTCGAAAAATTGCATTTCTGAATTATAAGGGAGGGGTTGGGAAAACCTCCCTCACCGTTAACATTGCCTCGGCCCTTGCGGAAGCGGGCAAGCGGGTGTTACTGGTCGATCTCGACACCCAGTCGAACAGTAGTATTTGGTTGATGAGGCTGGAGAAGTGGAACCGGATCAACATGTCCAACCGCGACATGATCTATTCGATCTTCGTTCCGGGAGAACAACGACTTGCGGATATCGTTATCAAAGATGCCGTCAAGGATCAGTCGGGCGAGTGTATTCTTCCCGGGTTGGATCTTCTTCCCACGAGTTTCAACTTCATCGATCTTGAGAACGAGTATGTGCCGGACCCCTACAATCCGCACTTTCTTCTTTTCTACCACCAGTTGAAGGAGATCGAAGACCAATACGACTACATCCTCTTCGATTGTCCGCCGAACTTCCTTCGTGCGACGCAGTTGGGGGTCTTTGCCTCGAATGAAATGATTGTTCCCTCGAATCCGGACGCGCTCAGTTTGATCGGATTCACCCTGATGGTCGAAAAGCTGATGCTGTTCCATAAGCGCTCGTCCGGGTTCCGCAAAAAAGAGATGGGAAGTCCGGCTTACGTTCGCGGCATTATTTTTAATGCGATCAAGTCCAATGTGGACATCAGTGTTTCGGTGATGCGGATGCAAATGCGTCTTAAACAGTTTATCCGGCAGCGCTTCGTTGCGCCGGACGCCCGGGTTTTCGAGAGTCGCATCCGGGATGCTACGATCGTCCGGCGTGCGGTATCCTTGGGCATACCGGTAAATCTGGTGGCCGGCCAGGATACGCAGGCGGGAATCGCCAACGATTTCCGGGTCCTCGCTTCGGAGATCGACGGCCAGCAGTTGCCCCAACGGGCCGTACCGAAAGTAGCCGTTCACACACCGACCCAGGCTCAAGAGCAGGAGGTTTCCACAACATGAAGCAACGCGAACTTACCCCCGAACAGCGGAAGTATTTTGGAGTCTATCGCCCGAAGAATACGGATCGGGACTGGGACCTTCTGCGGATGAGGATCCCCTCGATCGATATTTTCACCCTCCCCCTGGCACCCCTCTACATGGAGGTGATTGGAAAGCCATGGCCGGGCAAGAGACGTTCGGATCCGATCGAATCCTACTTCGAGCTTTCGTATGAGGAGTTGGTCGCTGAGAAGAAGATGCGGCCCAAGGAGATCGATTTGATGATCGATTTGGTTTCGCGGGTCGTACAAACCGAGGAGGGGGAGAAGGGAATGGTTCGCAGCGAGCGGATCAATAAACTGACCCAGGACTTTTTCCTGAATACTCTCGAGAAATTCGACATTCGTCCGGACCTGCCGATTGATTTCATAGCTATTGGGGAGGAAAGTCGCATCCTCTGCGCAGGCGCCGGAGCCGATGATCTGGAAAAAGTGCTTCGGCATGGAATCTTTCTTTTGGAGAAAAAGTTTCTTTCGGGCGAACTGAAGGATCTCTTCAATGCGGTCTCGACGGAGAGTCCACAATTGATGGCCCGTTTCCTCCCCGTGGTCCCCGGCGAGCGTGGCGTTAAGCCGTGGAAGGCGATGGAGATTTGCCTTCAGAAAATTCCGGCGAACTACCGCGTCGCTCTGGCAAAATCCTACTCGAAAGAGGAATGCAAATTGCCGGATGCGGAAGAGGAGGAATTCCAGAGAATCCGTAAACGAATGGAGATGGTCGGGCTGGAGTTCCGCGCCCTTTTCCCGGAAGAGTCCCGAGCAATTCGAGAGGGAGAGGAGGGCAAAAGGGATGTCTTCCACGAGATCCGCAATGATGAAATCAGGGCGCTTGCCACGAGCATTATCGAAGGGAAGAAAGGCTCCCGTGAGAAAAAGGCACCGGAAACCACGAAGAAGCGGGCCTCCTATGTCAGCCGCTTGTTCCACCGCGTTGGAGCCAGCTGAAGGATTTTGGGCGTGACCGCTTGGCAGCTCGGAAGCAAGACGTCGAGGGAGCCTCCGGTGGCGGAAGGGGTGGGATTCGAACCCACGGGACCGTTTCCGGCCCAGCGGTTTTCAAGACCGCCGCAATCGACCACTCTGCCACCCTTCCTGGATCGACCTACAGGCAACCGTGCTTTCGGCGGAAAATCAAGATTCGTTGCACATCGAATTTGCGGCGACCCGGTCTTCCGAAAGTAATTCTCTCCAACAGGCAACCGGAGCTTTCTCAAGAGGATGGACGAGTATGAACGACGGCAAAGAAATCCACAATGAAACGGATGCGGACTCCGTCGATGTGG
>CAZBLJ010000079.1:0-11395 GCA_964492605.1 uncultured Puniceicoccaceae bacterium | reverse complement strand
AGGTAACCCTGCAACCCCTTGATCACCCAAACGCTCCCGTTGGAGACGGCATGGGCCACGAAGCAGGGCAGAAGGGAGCGGCTCTCGTTTCCGAAAGAAAAACGGACCGCATAAAACCACAAGCTGTTGATGAAGAGGAAGAAAGTGGTAAATCCACCCTTTACCGTCCATTCCAGGGCGAACTCGCCGTCCTCCCAGGACCATAGATGCGGATGGATGATGGCAAAGAGGAAAGAGAACCCCACCGCGCTTCCGACGAGCCAGGCCGTTCCGCGGTTCTGCACGACCAGATAGCCCCGGAAAACCATCTCCTCGACGACCGCCGCACTAAGAAGAGGAACGATCGAGAAGGCCGCCAGCTCGGTCTGTTCCGCAGTCAGACCGAGCAAGCTCTCCCCCAGGGTTTCGAACAAGGTGAGAGCCAGACCACCCAGACCCGCAATGAGCAGCAATCGCAAAGAAGCCCCGGAGGCCCCCGGAAAACCGTTCTCACGACCCGCTTTCCAGTCGGAACGCCATAGGTACAACACCACCAGCGCCACTACGCCGTAGAGGATGCCCGCGGTAGGATTTTCCGACTGGAGAAAACTCATTTGCCGTCAGAAATATACGAGCGCCCGTGGAATGGAACAAAAATTCCTCGAATCCCGTCCAAACAGTTTTCCTCTTCGTTGCTGACAAATACGCTTCGACAGGCTTCTTTCGATTTGCCAGCAATGGCAAGAATCCCATGATCGACCCCCAAGACCATGTTTCAGGTCAATTTCAGCGAACAGAGTATCCGGCAACTCAACGAGTTGGATAAATTCATCCAGATGGGTCTGGTGGAGCAGATCAGCTCCCTCACGTCCGAGCAACTCAAGCATCCGGACGAAGGCCTCGGCAAGTTTCACCGGAACGGTCGTACGCTCTACCGGATGAGGGCGGGGGAATACCGTCTCTACTTCGAGAGACAGGAGGGAACCCTCTTCTGCCACTACGTCCTCCACAAAAACACGCTGACGGATTTCATCTACCGGTTTAAGCTGCCGATTTCCGAAGAACAGATGCTCGAGCAACACGACTCTTTCTGGAAATACCTCGAAACCTTGAAAAAGTGACGAAAGCCTGTGAACAACTCTGGAAAAAAGCCGTTCGTTCCGCCGGAAGCTCCGTGGGCAACTTCGACTTCTCCCCATTGCTTCCGCCGCCTTCGGAGTTTTCCAACAAGGTTTTTCGCCAATCGTTTTCCAAGTAACCCCATGCCTGAAAAGAGCTTGGAAAGTTCTTCCCAAAGCTCGCAGACCATAATATGAAGAATAGGGTACTTTATATTTTATTCCTATTCTTCTTTCCTAAAGCCGATTTTTTGTCAGTCTACCGTCCTCAAGTTCATGAAATTCAAAGTTAATCGCGATCACTTCAGCAATGGGCTGAATCAGGTGCTCAACGTGGTGGGCACCCGTCCGACCATGCCCATCCTTCGAAATGTTCTGATCGAAGCATCGGATGGCACCGTCACCCTCCGGACCACGAACCTCGATCTGGCGATTCGCTGCACGATCAAGGCCGACGTGGAGGAAGAGGGGGGCTTGACCCTGCCGGTCCGGAAGCTCTCCTCGATCGTGCGGGAACTCCCGAACCTGGATGTCTTTATCGAGACGGACTCCAAGCCGACGGCCCGGATAAAGAGCGGAGGCTCGAAATACCAGATCGTCGGCATAGCGGCGGAGGAATTCCCGCCGCTCCCTTCGTTCGACGACCAGCACGATTTCACCCTGCCCCAGGACGAGATGGTGGGCATGCTCCGCAGCGTCTCCTACGCGCAGTCGAGCGACGAAAGCCGCCACATCCTGAACGGCGTCTTTTTCAATTTCGCGGAGGACAAGCTGACGATGGTTGCCACGGACGGACGCCGGCTGGCCATGATCGGTTTCGACGTGCCGGTCGCCGACGGCCAGGCCGGGCACCTGATCCTGCCGGCGAAAACGGTCGGGGAGCTGGAGAGGCTTCTGGGTCAGGGAGAGTCCGTGAAGATATCCTTCAGCGACCGACAGGTAGCTTTCGAAATCGATTTGGACGACAGCTCGAAAGGCAACGGGTTGGTCGAAAATCTCTACCTGGTATCGAAAACCGTCGAAGGGCGTTATCCGGATTACCAGCAGGTGATTCCGAAGGAGACGGAGCACCGGATCCGCGTCGAACGGGAACTGTTGCACGAGTGCGTGCACCGGGCCGCGCTCGTCATCAGCGAAAAGAGCAACTCGGTGAAGATGAAAATCTCCGAAAATCTCCTGGAGATCAGCGGCAGGAGCGCGGAATTCGGTGAATCCCATGAATCGATGGCGATCAAGTACGAGGGTCCGGAAGTTCAGATCGCGTTCAACCCGCAGTTTCTGCTCGATCCGCTCAAAGCCGTTCCGCAGGACGAAGTGTATCTCGAATTCAAAGACGAGCTGAGCCCGGGGGTCTTCAAGACTTTGGAGAATTTCCTCTGCGTGGTGATGCCGTTGCGGCTGAGTTGAAGCTGTTTTTCAGCAGATTGCCTTCCGCAGAGGTCTCGGACCGCGGAATCCCTTCCCGCACATGACGGATCTTGTTGTCGGATATCTGATCATCGCTCTGACCCTGGTTTTGGTCGGGACGGCCATGAAGCTGCGTCAGGTTCCGGCGTTCGGATTGGTTCTTCTCAACCGGTGGGTGCGTTGGCTGCTGTTCGGTTTCGGGATCGCTTATCTGCTGCGGGAGTGGGGTCTCTCGGAACGACCGATCTGGGCTCTCGCCCCCAGTTTCCTCCTCGTTTGGATTCTGATCGAAAGCGTTTACACGTGGTTGGCCGTAAAGGCGCTCAGCATCAGCGAAATACCGGTTTACCCCAATTACCGGGAAACGTCGGACGAGGTGGCCTGGCCGGTCCTCCCCTATTTCGTCAAGGTCAAGGAGGAGATTCGCGGGCTGGGATTTTCCCGGGAAGCGAACCTCTCGGCCGATCTCGGAGGTGCGTTGAAGATGCGATCCCTCTTGTATTTCAGCGAGGACCGGAAAACCCGGCTGCAGGTGGTTTTTGCTCCGCGGGCGAACGGGTGCCCGGCCTTGTTTTTGGTCTTTTCGAGTAAGAACGGGGAAAGGCGTCAGGTGACCGACAACGTCTGGTTGCCCTTCGGAGGGGTTTTTCCGGAAGCCTGGTCGGTCAGTCGGCATCCTTTCGCCCGATCCGCCCGGCGCTTGTACGAAAAACACGCATCGAACCTGAAGACCTGGTCGGTCGAACCGGAAGCTTTCGCGGAAGATTCGGTCGAAACGCTGAACGCCGAGCAGGACGAGTTGGACCGTGCCAGCATAGACGGAGGGATTTTGATCCCGCGCGGACAACGACCGGAGTACGGTAAACTCACGGGCGATGGAAAATACCGGGTCTGGAAACAGATCCTGTTGTTGAATTATTTCGGACGGGTGGGAACCCGGGTGGCCGGATGAACGAGACCGAGTACACCGGGGAAGCCATCCGCTCCTGCCCGATTTACGAACCGGGACGGCCGATCGAAGAGGTGGCGCGCGAACAGGGTCTGCGTTCGGAGGACATCGTGAAACTGGCGTCCAACGAAAACCCGCTGGGACCCTCACCGCAGGCGATGGAAGCCATCCGCGAAAGTGTCCGCCGCCTGCATGATTATCCGGACGGCGGGGCTTGGCATCTGCGCCGCCGATTGGCCGCCGAGTTGAATCTGGAACCCGAACAAATCCTGCCTTCGAACGGTTCGAACGAAGCCCTGGAAATGTTGGCGACGACTTATCTCCAACCGGGCCTCAATGCAGTGATGGGCGAATACGGTTTCGTCGTTTACCGTTTGGCCACCCTCCACGCCCGGGCGGAGGCGCGTCCGGTGCCGATGCCGAACCTCGTGCACGACCTGGATGCGTTTCGGGAACGGATCGACGGGAAAACCCGGGTGGTTTTCCTGGCGCGTCCGAACAACCCCACCGGCGACAGCGTGGGCGAATCCGAACTTCTCGACTTCGTCCGATCCCTGCCCGAGCACGTGCTCTTTTGTCTGGACGAGGCGTACGGGGAATACCTCGAAAATCCGCCCGACCTGCGACCCTTGATTCGGGAGGGGCGACGGATCGTCTGCACGCGCACTTTCTCAAAGATCTACGGGTTGGCGGGTCTGAGGATCGGTTACGCCTACGGTCCCGCCGAAATCATCGCGAATCTTCAACGGGTGAGGCAGCCGTTCAACGTGAATACGCTCGCCCAGAAGGCGGCTATCGCCGCGTTGGACGACCGCTCCCATGTCCGGGAGACCGTGGAGTTGAACCGGGTGAGTCTCTCCCGCATGGTGGAAGGCATTTCCGCCCTCGGGGTCCCGGTAAAGTGCGGCGAAGCCAATTTTCTGATCGCGGAGGTGGGCGAAGCGCGCGATTGCTTCACGTCCTTGCTGGCCTCGGGAGTTATCGTTCGTCCGCTGGACGGGTACGGTTTGCCGCGATGGATCCGGGTTTCGACGGGCACCCTGGAGCAGACCGAAACCTTTCTTTCGGTTTTCGCAGCGTGGTGGAGGGAGAACGGAAATGATTGAGGCCGGTGGATTGTTCCTGTTTCTGGTCATCTACGCTCTCTTCGTGGGCGTGGAGTTCAGCCTGGTCCGGATCCGCTATTCGCACATCACTCCGGAGAATTACGAGAGATTGATTCGCCCGCGAATCGTTCGTTGGCTGGTGGCGGATCCGGATCGGACGGCGAGAGCCCTGCGTTTCGGCAGGGTGGTGATCGTCCTCTTCTGGAGCGGTTTGTTTTTCGCCCTGATCGATCCCGCCTGGAAAGCCGTTCAGGCCGATCTGGGAGGTTTGGTCGGGACGCTTCTGCTGGTCGTTTTCTGCGCTCTGGGAGCCTCCGCATTTTACCTGTTTGCCGAACTACTCCCCCGGGCGGTGGCGATTCGCAGTCCCGAGAAAATTCTTTCCAGAACGGGCAGGCCAGCCGCCCTTTTCCTGTTTCTTATACTTCCCTTTCTTTGGATTCTCGGAAGGCTCAAGCAACGAGTCTATCGACTCCTTCGCCTCAATCTGGACAACGATCTGAATCCCCTGGATATCGAAGTGCAGCTCCGGGCCATGGGAGAGGAGCATGTGGTTTTGTCGCCGGGGGTTCGCAAGATTATCGACAAGGCGATCCAACTACCGGACTTGGATGTTTCGGACATTCTCCTGCCCCGGAATCAGGTGCAGTGGATCGACTTGCACGAGGATCCGAGGGAAAGCCTGTCGATGGCGCGGAAAACGGGACATACCCGTTTTCCCTTGTGCGAAGGAGATCTGGACCACTGTTTGGGAATCATTCACATCAAGGATATTTTCCGCAGCGAGCCGGAGGCCTCGCCGGTCGATCTGCGAAAGATCCGGCGCCCGATCGCAACCCTGGGGCTGGACGACGGACTCATCGAAGCGTTGCAGCGTCTTCTGGGCCTGAAAGTGCATATGGCTTTGGTCCTTGATGAATTCGGAGGGGCGGTGGGAGTGGTGACCCTCGAACGCATTCTCGAAGAGCTTGTCGGGGAGATTCAGGACGAGTTCGATATGGAGGACGAAGAAATCGTACCTCTCGGGGTGAACCGTTTTTCGGTTGCCGGCATGACGCCGATCCACGAATTGGAGGACCGGCTTCAGGTCGAACTCGACCGCGAGGACATTTCTACGTTTTCGGGATTGATCACTTCGGAACTCGGCAGAATCCCCGAAAACGGCGAAAGTTTCGAATACAAGCGGGTTCGGGCCCGCATCACCGAAGTCGACGAGAAAAGGATCATCGGCACCGAGGTGACCGTGCTCCCGGAAGAACCTTCGGATTCTTCGGAGTAAGTGGAAGGGTCAGCTCGGACTGGGAAGGAGATCTTCGATCCGGAGGAGAAGATCCTCGCGGTCGGACAAAAACAGGTGGCGGTCGCTGCCGAGTTCCTTGGCGGATTTTTCGAGAATCTCCGCATCGGGAACCCGCTTTCGCAGGAGATCTCTCAGGTTGGCGATGAACTCGCGCCCGTCTCCGAATTGGATATCGCTTTGAATCAGGGCCGCGAGGACGAGCTGGTTCCCCGGGAAGCGCTCGTAGCTTTGCTTCAGGATGGAGTGAGCAAGCTCGGACGCGCCTTTTTCCTCGAAGAGATCTGCGACGAGGACATGGGTTTCCGGTCGGATTCGATCGGATTTCATAAATTCTCGAACAAAGATTTCGGCATCGAGCGAGCGTCCCACGCCCTGTAGCGCGAGCGCCCGGAGACCGCTTTCCAGAGCCTGTCTCGGTTCGAGCCATTCGGGTTTTTCTTCCCTCAGCTCGTCCGAGAAATCGAGCGAAGCCTGAAAATCCCCTCCCCTCAGCAGGGCTTCCTGAAGGAGAAGGGTGAACGGGGCGATGTAGAAATCATTCTCCAGGGCCAGATCGTAAGCAATACGGGCGATCTCGGTCCTTCCGGTTTCCGCCGCGAACCGGGCGAGGGGCAATACCGAATCCTCGGGTGGATATTCCGTCAGAATTTCTTCGACGTTCGGAAGAATCTGTTCTTCTTCCCCGGTTGCATCGAGGGCGTGAAGCAGATCCACCCGTGGCAGGACCTTGTCCGGAAACCGGAGACTGCGCAGCAGGGCGAAGCGGCGGACCATATCCCATTCTTCCAGGTCCCGGTAAAAACGCATCAAATTACTGTAGAGGGCGTCCTGGTTGGGATAGGATTGAAGCGCGTCATGGAGAATCTCGATCGCCTGTTCGCGTTGTCCGCGGTTCCAGCGAATGTCGGCGAGGAGATTCTGGCCCTGGGGAGAATTGGTGAGATTGAATTGATCCAGGATGCGTTCGGCATCCTGATAATTGCCCACGAAAATGTTTGCACGGGCGACCGCGAAGGCGGTCAGAGAATGGGCGGGAGAGCCCTCGGTCAGTTGGGGGAGAAGTTCGTCCGCCAGCTCTATGACGCGCTCGTCGTATTGGTTGGAAAGCAGAAGGGAAAACAGAGCGCGAAGGTAATCGACCTCGAAGAAACTCTCGTCCTCGGAACCATAGTTCAGGCCCGCTTGCAGGATGTCGGCGGCCCAATCCGGTCGCTGAAGCGCGCTGTTGAAGATCTGAGCCAGAGCGAGTCTGCCCTCCCGGTTGGCTTTCGAGCGTGCCACGCCTACCCGCAAAAGATGAAGCGCCGAGCGAAAATTCCGGTCTTCCATCGCCTGCAAACCTTCTTGAACGTGGTAGTCGCCCATTTCCTTTCGGTGTTGGTCCAGGCGAAACGGAAGCACGAGCATCTTCGAGTATTGGACCTCCTCAAAACCGTGCCGATGCTTGAAAAAGTAGTAAAGTGCGCCGGCCGCTGCGAACCAGGCGGCGATCCCCAGAACCAGGAGGGCGGCGAAAATCCGGCCCCAAAGGAATTTGATCCGCACGGTGCCGCCCTGGCTGCGGACGATACGGGCGAAACCCAGAAGGGCGGAGGCGCGTTGTTTGTTTTCTCCGGGAGATTGAGACATGAACGGAGACCTATGGGAATTTTTCCGGGAAAACAAGCTTGGTCCGTCTTTCCCGGGTGAAAGGTCTCCGGGTTGCGCGGTTTCTGGTTAAAATTATGGCTTGACGAATCGGCGGGCTGCTGGGATTCTCCCATCTCCACAGAAAAAACCATGAAAACCAAACTCTTCCTCCTCGCTGCCGTCTCTGCTGGTTTTTCCATACCAGCAGTGGGATCACCACTTCTCTCCATCGGTGATCACGCCGATCTTTACCTCGACATCGACGGTTCCGTCGCCTATACCGACAACCTGACGTTGGATGAAAACGATGAACTCGACGATTTCCGGTTTATCGTCGATCCAGGGCTGGTTCTGGATATCGGACGGGGCCTCACGAATCTGAACGCATCCCTGAGCGCGTCCTACAGTGTCGTGCGTTATGCCGACAACACCGTTTTCGATACGGAGTTGTGGAACATCGTCGGCAATCTGGGCTTCAACGGTCCCCGCTACAACGTCAGCGGCAAGGCCGGGTATATCGAGCGCCAGCAGAATGAATCCGACGTCAACGCGATCCGCACTTTGATCATTCGGAAGGATTTGTTCGCCGAGGCGGATCTTCGCTATGTGCTTTCGCAGAAGTTTTCGTTCGGGCTCGGAGGTCGCGCCAGCGATGTCGAATACGACGGCGGCAGGAACGTCGACCGTTCCTACTACCAGGTCCCGGTTGATCTCTTTTACGAACTCACGCCGAAGCTCGATGCCTCGGTCGGTTTCCGCTACCGCTTGACGGATCTTTCGGAAGGCCGAGGGGAGACGGACGACTACTTCTACAACGTCGGTTTGGAAGGGGACCTTACTGAGAAATTTACGACGAATCTCCGCTTCGGTTACCAGGAGCGTGAGTTTTCCACGGACCGCGAGTCGGAAGGCACGATAACCCTGCTATCGTCCTCAAACCTGGAAATTACGCCTCGTTCGAACCTCAATATCCGCCTCAATCGCGACTTTGCGACGGCGGGTGAAGGACAATCGGTCGAACAGACCAGCGTGGGGGCGACCCTTTTCCATGTCTTCACTCCTCGGGTGAACGGGCGGTTGGGCGGTTCCTACACGCTGAGCGACTACGAGGGTTCGTCCCGTGAGGATAATACCTACCGGGCACGGGTCGGCGTGGATTACCGCCTGAACGAACTGTTCACCCTGAATGGTTCCTATACCTTCCGGGATAACGATTCGAACACGCCGCTGAACAGTTACACCGAAAACATGGTCTCGGTCGGTGCCAACTTCCGGTATTAATCCGACTTTTCTGAAAGTTTTTTCTCCTTAAAGAGTCCAGCCTTTAGCGGCTGGGCTCTTTCTTTCCCACTATGTCACGTCTACTACTACTTCTCTTTCCCGCCCTGGCTTTCGCTCAATCGGACGATTCCGGAGGTGGCTCCGATGGTCCGGCACCCGCCCCCGGCGGACTGATCAACGATGGCCCGGGGATGATGGCCCCGGCCAATTACGAGATTCAGCCGTCGGATGTCTTATTCCTGCAGGTATATCAGCATCCCGACCTCCAAAAAGAGGCGAGGGTGGAGGCCGACGGCACGATCGCCTTGCACCTGATCGGTCGGGTAAACATTCAGGATATGACCGTTTCGGAGGCGCGGGAGAAAATCACGGAACTCTACAACCGGGATTATCTGGTGAATCCGCAGATCGACCTTCAGGTCGTGCAGTTCAATTTGGACAAAGTCCAGGTTCTGGGCCAAGTGCGGCAACCGGGGCTGATCGGCATCCAGCCGGACGAAGACCTCACCCTGTTGAGTGCGATTTCGCAGGCGGGAGGGTTTACCCGGCTGGCGAGAAAGGGCACGGTGAAGGTTCGAAGAAAACTGGACGACGGCGAGGTGAAAGTCATGGTGATCGATGCATCCGACTTGATCACCGATCCGGATTCGGAAGACTTTGTCTTGCAGGACGGAGATATCATTTTTGTCGACGAACGGATCATTTAGCGCGAGGAGCTGAGTAAAAGATATGGCGAAGCAGGAAAAACGAACGCCCTACGGCGAGGGATACGGTGGGTACGGAAACTACGGAGCCGATTACGGTTACGAGGTAGGTCAGGCCCAACGTAGTTTGAGCGACTACATCGTGCTCCTTCGGGAGCGGATCTGGTATATCGTGATCATCTTTCTGGTGATCGTGACCGGCACGGCCCTCTATACCTTCCGAAAGACGGAACTCTACACGGCCGGGGCGTTGGTGGAAATTCTGCGTGACGATCCGGCACCGATGGCGGGAGCTTCGGGTGACGTTGACGTCAATCGGATCATGAGCGCGGAAGATCTGAACACCGAGATCAACTTTTTGAACAGTAACCGCTTGATTGAAGCGGTTAACAATCGTTTGACCGGCGAGGAACGGGAAGCATTTATGGAGCCTTACGAGGACGTCGTGACCTTCTCCGGGCCGCTGACGCCCCTGGAAGTGCTCGGACGGAATCGGGAGATCCAGCCGTCCCGGATGTCCCTGAACGTTTACATCACCTACACCCACCCGGATCCCGCCATAGCCGCAAGTGTCGCCAACATGTTTGCGGAGGAATACGTGGCCTCCAGCCTGAACCGCGGGTTGGAAACGACGATTCAAGCGGTGGAGGACCTCCGGAGGGAGGAAGAGTCGAAAAAGCAACTGGTCAACCAATTGGAAGCCAGGCTCGCCCAGTATCGCAGGGACAACAGCGCGGTCTCCATCGAGCAAAGCGAAAACGTGGCGCTCAACGAACTACAGACGATAACGAATCGCCTGAACACGGCAGAAGCCGTATTCTCCCAAGCCGAAACCCAGTGGTCGCTGGTCCAGGAATACCGGGAGGAAGATCGTCCTCTCTGGGAGTTGGAATTCATTTCCTCCCGTCCGCTGGTGGCGGATCTGCTTTCAAAGAGATCGAGCGCGATGATCAACCTCTCCACTCTTCGCAAGCGCTATCGGGAGAAACATCCGGTGATGATCGAGGCGATCCAGAATCTGGAACAGATCAACGAAGAGCTGAATCTGGCGGTCCGGGATACGGTTGCAAGTATTCATGCGGCTTACCGGGAAGCGCAGCAGAATCTTACGGCGGCGCAAACCGCCCTGGAGCGAAGCGAGCAGAAGATGCTCGATCTGGCGGAGACCCGGACGGGTTACAACTCCATCCTCCGGGAATTCGAGGTCGCGCAGATGAGCTATCAACGGCTGGTCAGCGAGAGAATCTCCAAAGAAGCGGAAACGGGTTGGAAAACCGCGCAGGCCGAGATCATCGACCGGGCGACCATACCCCAGAAGCCCAGCTCCCCGAACATTCCGTTAAACTTGGCTCTCGGAATTGTCGGGGGCCTCGGAATGGGCGTCGGGTTCGCTTTTGTCCTCGCCTTTTTGGACAACCGGGTGAAAAGCGCCTACGATGTGGAGGAGATTGTCGGAATCCCTCTTTTGGGAATTGTTCCCAAGATCGATCGGAGACTCTCTTCTGCGGAACGGGCCCGGGCGGTTGCGACAAATCTGGATAGCAAGGTGACCGAGTCTTTCCGGACGATTCACTCCTCGATTTCCTTGAGTGACGAAGGAAAACTGGCGCAGGTGATTGCGGTAACCAGTACGCTTCCGGCGGAAGGGAAATCGTTCGTTGCCACGAACCTCGCGCTGACTTTCGCCGGCCAGGGTCAGAAGACACTGATTGTTGATTCGGACATGCGCCTGCCCAACGTGTCGAAATCCTTCGGTGTAAAACCGGAGTCCGGAATGTACGAATATTTCTTCGGCGACAAGGATCTGGATGATGTAATCATCCGGAACGTGGTTCCAAACTGTGATATCCTGCCGACTGAAAAATCGCCGGACAACCCGACCCAGGTCCTGAACAGTGTCGAATTTGAACAGCTATTGATTC
>CAZBLJ010000078.1:0-11402 GCA_964492605.1 uncultured Puniceicoccaceae bacterium | reverse complement strand
GAGCAACGGTCTCCAAAACCGTAGGCTGGGGGTTCGAGTCCCTCTTCTCCCGCCATCCTTTTCAAGCCAACCACCCATGAAAAACCCATTCCGATCCATCCGCACCTTCTGGAAGGAGATGATGATCGAACTCCGGAAGGCGTCGTGGCCGACCCGCAAGGAATTGCGGGAGTACACGATCGTCGTGTTGATCGGTGTCGCGATTCTGGGGGCTTTCATCGGCGTATCGGACTTTTTTCTTCTCAATTCGATCGAACTCGTAACCGAGTGGGTGCGTCCCGCCAGTTGACGAATCGATTCCGACAGATCCCATGGTATCCAACAGCACACTAACCGGCCACCGCTGGTTCGCCGTCCAGACTCTTTCCAACCAGGAACAGAAGGCCAAGTCCTACTTGGAGAAGTTCGTGGAGATCGAGGAAATGGGCGACCGGGTTGCGCAGGTCCTGATGCCCACGGAAACCGTGACGGAGGTGAAAGCCGGGAAGAAATCCCAGCGGACGAGAAAGTTCTATCCCGGTTACATCTTCGTGCAGATGCGTCTGTACGACGATGAGGGGAATCTGGACCAGGAGGCGTGGTACTTCGTCAAGGACGCACAGGGGGTCATCAACTTCGTGGGCGGCGAGCGTCCCGTCCCTCTCAAGGAAGAGGAGATGGAGCGGATTCTGAAACAAGTAACCGATGCGGAGGGCAAGGAGCGCCCGAAGATCGAGTACGAAGTCGGGGAGGAAGTGAAAATCAACGACGGACCTTTTGCGAATCTGACCGGGAGAATCGACGAAGTCGACCCGGAGCGGGGACGCCTCAAGGTCTCGGTATCCATTTTCGGACGGTTCACCCCCGTCGACCTGGAATATTGGCAGGTGGAAAAGGTGGAAGAGTAAGGAACAACCATGTCGAAGAAAGTTATTGGAGAAATTCGTCTGCAGCTGCCGGCCGGCGCCGCAAATCCGGCCCCGCCCGTGGGTCCGGCCCTGGGTGCGCAGGGGGTCAACATCATGGCCTTTTGCAAGGACTTCAACGCGAAGACGAAGGAACAGGCCGGTACGGTGTTGCCGGTCGTCATTACCGTTTATGCGGATCGCTCTTTCAGCTACATCCTGAAGAGTCCTCCCGCCCCGATCCTTCTGAAGAAGGCGGCCGGACTGGCCAAGGGTTCGGGCGTGCCGAACCGGGACAAGGTGGGCAAGGTGACCCGCAAGCAGATCGACGAGATCGTCGAGATCAAGAAAAACGATTTGAACGCCTCCGATCCGGACCAGGCGGCGAAAATCATCATGGGAACCGCCCGGAGCATGGGCATCGAGGTCGAGGGCTGAACGGGCCCGCCCGGAAATCGAGGAATTGTAATTATGCCAACGGCAACACGCAGCAAGCGCTATCGGAAATCGGTCGAGTTGACCCCGGAACGGGAGTCTCTCGAACTCAAGGACGCGGTATCGGTCCTCCAGGGCCTTCCCAAAGCATCTTTCGACGAGACGGTCGAGTTGCAGGCCCGTTTGTCGGTCGATCCGAAGCAAAGCAACCAAATGGTTCGCGGCACGGTCAGCCTGCCTCATGGCAGCGGCAAAAAGGTGCGCGTCGTCGCTTTCACCGAGAGCCCCGAGGAGGCGGTCTCCGCCGGTGCCGATGAAGCCGGCCTCGACGATCTGATCGCCAAGGTGCAGGAGGGCTGGTTGGATTTCGACGTCGCCGTGGCGACCACCGGCGCGATGAAGGAAGTTCGGAAAATCGCCCGGGTCCTCGGACCGCGCGGCCTGATGCCGAACCCGAAGTCCGGAACGGTGTCCGACAATCTGTCGGAGGCGATCGGTGCGGTGAAGGCCGGACGGATCGAATTCAAGATGGATAAGACGGCCAACGTCGCCATCGTCATCGGTAAACGTTCCTTTACGGCGGAGCAGATCGAGGAGAACGCCCGCGCGGCGATCGATGTCCTCGGCAAGGCCCGCCCCGAATCCCTCCGCGGACGGTTCATCCGCGCCCTGACCCTGAGTTCGACCATGAGCCCGGGCATCGCGCTGGCTCCGTCCGAATACGCCAACTTCTAATTGAATCGCCATGAGACCCGAAAAGGAACTTCTCGTTCGCGACGTCGACCGGCACCTCGACAAGTCCGACTACGTTTTTCTGACGAACTACGAGCGGATCACCGTTGAGGAAACCGAATCCCTGCGCGCCTCCCTGGCTGCGGAAAATGCGGAATTCCACGTCGTCAAAAACAGCATTCTCAACCTCGCCCTCCGGCGCCGGGAAAAGCCCGACCTGCAAGAGCACCTGAACGGCCCCACCGCGATCATCGTTGGTGGCGAAAATCCGTCCGGAGTGGCCAAGGTCCTGAAGAAATTCTTCAAGGACAAGGAGAAGGTCGAAATGAAGGTCGGCATCCTCAACGATCAGGCCGTGAGCAACGAAGATCTGCTCGAGTTGGCCGATCTTCCGGGACTCGACGAACTCCGTGCGAAATTCCTCTCCCTTCTCAATACGCCGTCGCAACGCTTCGTTACCGTGGTCAACGCGGTTCCGCAGAGTGTGGTCAACGTCCTCAAGGCCTACGCCGACAAGGGGGGCGACAACTGATTTGCTCCGGTCGCCCCTGCGGCGCCGGAATCCAAAAACAACCAACAAGAACAACAACAAACAACCAAGAGTGAAGCGGGTAGGGGGCTCTCCCCCTTAATTGGACGGACATCCGGACGCTGCCCGCTCAGGAGGTACCTATGGCAGACATCACCAAAGAAGACGTCATCGAATGGCTTAGCTCGCAGACCGTGCTCGACATCGCCGGTCTCGTGAAGGAACTCGAAGAAAAGTGGGGCGTTAGCGCCGCCGCTCCGGTCGCCGTTGCGGCAGGCGGAGCAGCCGGTGGCGGAGACGCGCCCGCGGAAGAGGAGAAGGACGAGTTTGACGTCATCCTCGCCGACTTCGGGTCCAACAAGATCGCCGTCATTAAAGAAATCCGCGGCATTACCGGCCTCGGTCTTAAGGAGGCGAAAGAGCTGGTCGAAGGCGCACCCAAACCCGTCAAGGAAGCAACTACCAAGGACGACGCGGAAGAGCTTAAGAAGAAGCTCGAAGCCGCGGGCGCCAAGGTGGAAGTCAAATAAGATCGAACATCCTTACTTACATACCGATTTCCAGGCAGACCGCGCGGGTAAGTCCCGCGCGGCTGTCCTGTTTAACAGCAGCCGTGTTTTTGCGGCTCCCTCCGCAGTCAATTCTTACAATCCCGTCGTAATTCTCCACCATGTCTGAACGCATCAACTTCGGAAGCTTACAGGAGGTCATCGAACCGCCCAACCTGATCCAAAACCAGATCGACTCCTTTGCCGAGTTTCTCCAAATGGGCGTTGCCCCGGGGCAGCGAACCAATGTGGGGTTGCAGTCGGTCTTCGGCGACGTCTTCCCGATCGAAAGCTACGACGGCCGTTGCCTGCTCGATTTCGTCAGCTACAAGCTGACCGGACCGAAGTTCACCGAGATCGAGTGCCTCCGGGACGGGATCACCTATTCGGTCGGTCTCTACGTCAAGTTCTCGCTCCGCGAGGACGAGCAGATGAAGGAGGAGGAGATCTACATGGGCGAGCTGCCCATGATCACCACCCGCGGCAGCTTTATCATCAACGGGGCCGAGCGGGTCATCGTTTCCCAATTGCACCGTTCGCCGGGCCTCTGCTTCGAGCAAGCCCCGCACACCAGCGGGAAGATGCTCCACTCGTTCCGGATCATTCCGGACCGCGGCACCTGGCTGGAGGCGCAGTTCGACCAGAACGACCTTCTTTACGTCTATCTGGACCGCCGCCGTCGCCGCCGGAAGTTCCTCATCACGACCCTCCTCCGGGCGATGGGCTACAGTTCCGATTTCGATATCCTGAATCTTTTCTACGAACTCCGGGAGCTGAAGGTCGCCGACGGGCTGCAAATGGAGAATGTCTCCAACCTGATCCTCGTCGAGGACATCGTCGACGCCGAGCGGGGAGTCGTCCTGGCCAGGGCATTTGAGCCTCTTACCCGGACTACCATCCGTTCCTTCGAGAAGGCCGGCATCACCGAAGTGCAGGTGATCGACACCACTTCCGACGACGGACTCATCGTCCGCTGCCTGAAAAAGGACCCGACCCGGAACGACGAGGAGGCCCTCAAGGACATTTACAAGCGTTTGCGCCCCGGAGAACCTCCGACGACGGCAAATGCCAAGGCGCTTCTCAAGAGGCTCCTGCAGGATCCGAAGCGCTACGACCTCGGTCGCGTGGGACGTTACAAGATCAATCAGAAATTAAACCTGTCGACCGACCTGGATAACCGGGTCGCCAACGTGGAGGACATCGTCGAATCCACCCGCTATCTCATCAAACTGAAGCGCGGGGAAGGGTACGTGGACGATATCGACCACCTCGGCAGCCGCCGCGTCCGCACGGTCGGCGAACTCCTGGCAAACCAATGCCGGATCGGTCTTGCCCGCACCGAGCGCCTGGTGAAGGAGCGCATGACCCTGCTCGACCAGAGCGTCGACTCGATCATGCCGCAGAAGCTGATCAACCCGAAGGCGCTCAGCACCGTCATCCGGGATTTCTTCGCTCGGAGCCAGCTCTCCCAGTTCATGGACCAGATCAATCCGCTGGCCGAACTGACCCATAAGCGCCGCCTTTCGGCTCTCGGACCGGGAGGCCTGAACCGTGAACGCGCCGGGTTCGAGGTGCGCGACGTGCACCCCAGCCATTACGGGCGCATCTGTCCGATCGAAACGCCGGAAGGCCCGAACATCGGGCTGATCAACTCCCTTTCGACCTACTCCAAGGTCAACGAATTCGGCTTCATCGAGACTCCCTTCCGGGTGGTCAAGGACGGTCGGGTGTCCGAGGAAGTAGTCTACTTGAACGCCGACCAGGAAGAGCCGCATGTCATCGCCCAGGCGAACTCCGAGCTGGACGCCGCGGGCAACTTCGTCGGCAAAGTCACCTGCCGGTTCCGGGACCAGATCCTCGAATGCGAAGGCGACCGGGTCGACTACATGGACGTGTCTCCGAAGCAGGTCGTTTCCGTGGCCGCAGGCCTGATCCCGTTCCTCGAGCACGACGACGCGAACCGCGCCTTGATGGGATCGAACATGCAGCGCCAGGGCGTGCCGCTCCTCCAGACGGAAGCGCCCTTCGTGGGAACCGGAATCGAATCCCGCGTCGCCAGCGACTCGAAAACCGTCATCCGGGCCGAGGCAAAGGGAATCGTCGCGTCCGTCGACGCCCGCCGGATCATCATCACGGAGGACGGCGAGGTCGCGCCGAAGGTTCTGCGCAATCTGAAAAGCGATCCGAACAAGGGGATTTACGTCTACCAGCTTCGTAAGTTCATTCGCTCGAACGCCGGCACCTGCTTCAACCAGCAACCCCGCGTCTTCAAGGGGCAGAAAATCAAGCCGGGAGATCTTCTGGCCGACGGTGCCGCCACCGACCAGGGCGATCTCGCCCTCGGACGGAATGTGCTGGTCGCCTTCATGCCGTGGAACGGATACAACTTCGAGGATGCGATCCTCCTGAGCGAGAAGATGATCAAGGACGATATCTTCACCTCGATCCACATCGAGGACTTCGAGGTGACCGCCCGCGACACCAAGCTCGGACCGGAGGAGATTACCTACGACATTCCGAATGTTGGGGAAGACGCTCTTCGCCACCTCGACCACAACGGAGTCATCCGGGTCGGTGCGGAAGTGAAGCCCGGAGATATCCTGGTAGGAAAAATCACGCCGAAAAGCGAAACCGAACTGGCTCCGGAGGAGAAACTGCTCCGGGCGATCTTCGGCGAAAAGGCCGCCGACGTGAAGGACTCCTCGCTCATCGTGCCCTCCGGCGTAAACGGGATCGTCATGGACGTGAAGGTCTCGACCCGGGTCGAAGGAGAGCCGGAAAAGCTCTCCGCCTCCGACCGGAACCGCCAGAAGAAGAAGATCAACGAGGACTACAAGGTTCAGTACGAACGCCTTCGCGAGGAGCTGACGGAGTCTCTTTCGAACATTCTCCTGGGTGAAAAGATCCCGTTGGACGTGAAGAACTCCGAGACCGGCGATCTCATCATCCCGGCCAACCGGAAAATCACCAAAACGCTTCTGCGGAAGCTGGCCCAGGTGTCGAAGTATATCGAAATCGATCCGTCTCCGGTTCGCATCAAGATCATGGAGATCGTCAAGAGCTTCCAGACGAAGTTCGACGAAATCGAGCAGGACCGGGATCGCCGCATCACGGCCGTCGAGCAGGGCGACGATATCGAACAGGGCGTCATCAAAAGCGTGAAGGTTTACGTCGCCACCAAACGGAAGATTCAGGTCGGAGACAAAATGGCCGGCCGCCACGGAAACAAGGGGGTCGTCGCCAGGATCGTTCCCGAGGAGGACATGCCGTTCCTGCCGGACGGAACTCCGATCGAGATCTGCCTCAATCCGCTGGGGGTTCCGAGCCGAATGAATGTCGGTCAGGTTCTGGAAACCCACTTGGGCTGGGCCTGCAAGAAACTCGGCATCAAGGTCGCGACGCCGATCTTCGACGGGATTCCCGAGGACAAGGTGCGCGAGTACCTGCGCGACGCCGGTCTGCCGGACAGCGGAAAGAGCGAGTTGTTCGACGGGCAGACCTGCGAGAAACTCGATCAGAAGGTCGTGGTTGGGTACATCTACATGATGAAGCTCAACCACCTCGTCGCCGAGAAGATCCACGCCCGCGCGGTTGGTCCCTACAGTCTCATCACCCAGCAGCCGCTCGGTGGTAAGGCACAGTACGGCGGCCAGCGTTTCGGGGAGATGGAGGTCTGGGCGCTCGAAGCCTACGGTGCCGCCTACACCCTGCAGGAGCTGCTCACGGTCAAGTCCGACGACGTGCAGGGCCGCACCAAGATCTACGAATCGCTCGTCAAGGGCGACCGTAGCCTGTCCGCCGGAACGCCCCAGTCGTTCAACGTCTTAATGAAAGAGATTCAAAGCCTCTGCCTCGACGTGAAGCGCGGCAAGGTCACTCTCTCGCTGTAACACCACGTCAACCGAAAAGGGAAACATTCAATGAGCATGGAAGAACGGGGCGGAAGCCTCACCGCCGAACCTGAGGAACTCTACAACAGCGTATCGATTGCCATCGCCTCGCCCGACTCCATTCGCGAATGGAGCAGCGGGGAAGTCCGGAATCCGGAGACGATCAACTACCGGACCTTCAAACCCGAGCCGGGCGGTCTTTTCTGCCAGCGGATCTTCGGTCCGGTCCGGGACTACGAGTGCGGTTGCGGAAAGTACAAGGGCATTAAATACAAGGATGTGGTCTGCGAACGCTGCGGCGTCGAGGTTACGGTGTCCCGCGTCCGCCGCGAGCGGATGGGGCATATCGATCTCGCCGTGCCGGTCACCCATATCTGGTTCCTGAAGAGCATGCCCAGCCGCCTGGGACTGCTCCTCGACATGACCGCGCGGAGCCTGGAGCGGGTCGTTTACTATGAAAACTACATGGTGACCGATCCGGGGCGCACGCCTCTCGAGGTGAAGCAGTTGCTGACCGAGCAGGAATATCTGCAGGCCCAGGACGAGTACGGTGAGGACGCCTTCGTTGCCAAGATGGGTGCCGAGGCGGTCTACGAAGTTCTCTCGACGATGGAACTCGAGCCCCTCGTCGACGAACTGCACGAGCAGATGCACGCCACCCGCTCCAAGCAGATCAAGAAGAAGCTTTCGAAACGCCTCAAGGTCATCCAGGGCTTCATCCATTCCCAGTCGGAACCGAGCTGGATGGTGCTTCAGGTCCTCCCGGTCATTCCGCCGGATCTTCGTCCGCTGGTCCCGCTCGAAGGAGGACGCTTCGCCACGTCCGATCTGAACGATCTCTACCGCCGGGTGATCAACCGGAACAATCGCCTGCGGAACCTCCTGCAGCTGAAGACTCCGGACGTTATCATCCATAACGAAAAGCGCATGCTTCAGGAGGCGGTGGACGCCCTGTTCGACAACGGTCGCCACGGCCGTGCCGTAACCGGTGCCGGAAATCGACCCCTGAAATCCCTCAGCGACATGCTGAAGGGCAAGCAGGGCCGCTTCCGTCAGAACCTTCTTGGAAAGCGCGTCGACTATTCGGGCCGCTCGGTCATCGTGATCGGTCCCGAACTCAAGTTGAACCAGTGCGGGCTTCCGAAGAAGATGGCCCTGGTGCTGTTCGAGCCGTTCATCATACGCCGTCTCAAGGAGCTTGGATTCGTCCATACCGTGCGCGGCGCCCGCAAGATGATCGAGAAACGTTCGCCGGAGGTGTGGGATATCCTCGAAGAGGTGACCAAAGGGCACCCGGTTCTGCTGAACCGCGCTCCGACGCTCCACCGTCTTTCCATCCAGGCCTTCGAGCCGACCTTGATCGAAGGGGACGCCATACGCGTGCACCCGCTGGTCTGCACGGCTTACAACGCCGACTTCGACGGCGACCAGATGGCGGTTCACGTCCCTCTGTCGATTGAAGCCGTGATGGAGGCGAAGACCCTGATGATGGCGACGAACAACATCTTCTCGCCGTCCAGCGGAAAGCCGATTCTCACGCCGTCCCAGGACATCGTTCTCGGCTCCTACTACCTGACCATCGAGCCGAAGCACCGGCCCGCCGAGAACCAGCGCGTGCCCTTGATGGGCAGTATCGAGGAGGTCATGGTCGCGGAGGCGGAAGGGGTGCTGAAAAAGCACGACTGGATCGACATCAGCAACCCGGACTACGGGCGGAAAACGACTTTCGGCAAGCCCGAGAAGAAAGTCCTGCGCACGACCGTGGGCCGCGTGATCTTCAACACCATCTGGCCCGACAAGATCGGTTTCTACAACCAGTTGGCCGCCAAGGGCAAACTCGGGGACCTGATCCTCGCCACCTATCGGGAGACCGGGCAGGAGGAAACCATCGAAACCCTCGACCGCCTGAAGGAAGTCGGTTTCAAGACCGCGACCCGCGCCGGCATTTCGATCGGAATCGACGACATGATCATCCCTCCGGCGAAGCCGAAGATGATTGCCGACGCGCGCAAGCAGATCGAGGGGGTCGAAAAACAGTACCGGAAGGGACAACTCACCCCGGGCGAACGTTACAACAAGATCATTGCGATCTGGTCGAAGCTGACCGACGACATCGCCGAGGCGGTCTATACCGGGCTCGAAGAGAGTTCCACGGTCGACAACGTGAATCCGGTCTTCCTGATGATGCACTCCGGTGCCCGGGGGAACAAACAGCAGGTTCGCCAGCTCTGCGGTCAGCGCGGTCTGATGGCGAAGCCCTCCGGGGATATCATCGAGCGTCCGATTCTCTCCTCCTTCCGCGAGGGGTTGACGGTTCTCGAATACTTCATTTCCACCCACGGGGCCCGTAAGGGACTCGCGGATACCGCCCTGAAGACGGCCGATGCCGGTTACCTGACCCGGAAGCTTTGCGACGTTGCGATGGACTGCATCACCACCGTCGAGGACGATCACAATCGGAACGGGGTCTGGAAGCGCGCCATCATGGACGGCGACGAAACCATCGTCGGCCTGGCCGAGCGGATCGTGGGACGCTGCTCCGCGGAAGACGTTCGCAACCCGACCGAGCCCGACCAGATTCTGGTCGGAGCCGGCGAGCTGATCGAGGAAGCCGTCGCCAGGCAGATCGAGACTCTCGGGATCGAACGGGTGAAGATCCTCTCTCCGTTGACGACCCGCCAGCGCGACGGAATCACCGCGAAGGAATACGGGATCAACCCGGCGACCAGTCGCACGGTCGATATCGGTACCGCCGTCGGGATCATTGCCGCCCAGTCCATCGGCGAGCCCGGCACCCAGCTGACCATGCGGACCTTCCACATCGGAGGGATTGCCAGCCAGGTGCTGCGGGATCCGAAGATCGTCATCCGGAAGGGGGGCACCGTCCAGTTTTCGGAAGACCTTCGCAAAGTGGAGACCGCCGACGGTCGGTTCGTCGTCCTGAACAAGACCGGTTCGGTCAGCGTCGTGGACGAAAACGAGCGGGAAGTCGAAAACTACAAGATTCCGATCGGCTCGATCCTCTTCGTAAACGAAGGCGACGATGTGAAGCCGGGCACCCTGCTCACCGCATGGGACCCCCACAGCGTGCCGATTCTCTCCGAGAAAGGCGGGCGCATCGGTTTCCGGGACATGATCCCGGGAGTCACCATCAAGCGGGAGCAAGACCCCGAGTCCCAGGGAATCACGAACGTGGTCATCGAGCACAAGGAAGACCTGAACCCGCAGGTTCTCATTCTGGACGAAAGCGGCAAGGAGATTGCCACTTACGCGATTCCGGTTGGTGCCCAGATCGTCGTGGAAGAGGGGGACGACGTCGACCGCGGGGGTTGGCTCGCCAAGACGCCGCGCCAGGCTTCGAAGACCCAGGACATCACCGGCGGTCTGCCGCGTGTGGCCGAGCTTTTCGAAGCGCGCCGTCCCAAGGAAGCCACCGACATGGCCAAGATCGACGGCCGCGTGGTTCTTTCCGGAACCGTTCGCGGGAAGCGCCGTCTTTTCGTGACCAGGAAGCCTCAGGAGGAAATCGACTCCGAAGGGATCACCAAGGACGACGAAGAAACCGAGGAACACCTCATTCCGCACGGCAAGCATCTGATCGTGCAGCCCGGAGACTATGTGACCAAGGGCCAGCACCTGACGGAAGGCGCCGCCGATCCGCACGAGATGCTCGACATCCTCGGGCCGAATGCGGTTCAGGAGTACCTCCTGACCGAGATCCAGAAGGTGTACCGCCTCCAGGGGGTGACCATCAACGACAAGCACATCGAGGTCATTCTTTCCCAGATGCTCCGCAAAGTCCGGATCACCGATCCGGGCGACTCGGAATTCTTCTGGGGCGAGCAGATCGACCGGTTTACCTTCATGGAAGAGAACGAGCGCCTGGAAGAAGCCGGTGGTAAGCCCGCCGAAGCGGAACCGGTGCTGCTCGGGATCACCAAAGCGTCCATTGAAACGGAGAGCTTCATTTCCGCCGCCTCCTTCCAGGAAACGACCCGCGTTCTGACCGACGCCGCCACCCTCGGGAAGGTCGACGACCTGAAAGGTTTCAAGGAAAACGTGATCATGGGGAACCTGATCCCGGCCGGCTCCGGTCTGCCGACCTATCGTCACCTCCGGATCGACACCCTCGGCATGGAGGCCGCCCTGGAAGAGGCGGAGACGAGCGAAGAAGCCGTCTAGGAATCGGATCGATTAGATTTTTTCCAACAGCCCGGTCGGATCTTCCGACCGGGCTTTTTTTACAGATCGCCGGTGAAAAATCGGCCTTTTCTCCAATCAAGAATTTCCGGCAGGGGCCTTTCCTCTGGCTAAAAATCCGTTTAGGGCTTTTGCCCCACTTCGGGCTTACTCTCCGGCTGAACCGACTTCGCCCTTCGGGCTA
>CAZBLJ010000077.1:0-11479 GCA_964492605.1 uncultured Puniceicoccaceae bacterium | reverse complement strand
TTCGAGCTACGCAGGACAAGTCGGGCTACGACGGTCACGAGGCGGAGTTCCCCGGTAACGGACCGGCGGCTTCAGCCGCCCACGCGACCGTCTCCGGCTAAAGCCGGAGTTCCTTTTGGGAATTCGGCCCACTGCGAGCCAGATGAAAGGCCCCTGGGGTGGAGTAGAGGCGGGCCGCCTCTCCCTTGACCCGGTCGCAACAGTCACGCAGCAGTTTTTCGGGATCCCACCCGTTCCGGTCGCAAAGGGCAGCCAGTTCGAATAATTCCTTGCCCACCTCCTCCGGGGTCCTTTCCGATAGATCGCCGGGATCGTAGGAGGGTACCGCCGGCAATTCCTTTTTCCGAAACCGTTTCGCTACGGCCGTGGCGTGATACAGTGCGGGTAAGCGGGGAGGCAGATCCTTGAATAGACCCTCTTCCGGGATGCCTTTCTCCTCCTTTTCCTGCGCTTTGATCTCTTCCCATTGCCGAAGCACCTCATCGGTCTCCATTTCACCCGCGCGAGGTCCGAAAACGTGCGGATGGCGGCGAATGAGTTTCTCGCCGACGCCTTTGGCGATATCGTCCAGATCGAAACGTTCGGCTTCGGAGGCGATCTCGGCGTGCATCAAAACGCTTAGCAGGAGATCCCCCAACTCTTCTTGCAACAGTTCGAAATCCCCGGTGTCGACGGCCTCCAGAACCTCCGAGCACTCTTCGATGAGGCAGGGAAGCAGGGACTCGTGCGTTTGCTCCCGGTCCCAGGGACACCCGCCCGGTGCCCGGAGCCGGGTCACGATCTCCCGAAGTTTTTCGAAGGGATTTGGTTCCGTATTCATAGGTCTATAGGGAAAGACGGCGTCCGAAGCCTCTTACGGTTCGGGCAGGCGGTCACTCGCGCGCCTCTCCTTTGCCGTGGACTTCGTACTTGTAGGTGCAGAGTTCGCGCAGACCCATCGGACCCCGCGCATGAAGCCGGTCCGTGGAGATGCCCACCTCGGCCCCCAGTCCGAACTCGAAGCCGTCGGTGAAACGGGTGCTTGCGTTCCAATAAACGGTCGAGGAGTCCACGCCCCGAAGAAACTTCCGGGCCGTTTTCTCGTTGGCCGTGATGATTGCGTCGCTGTGTTGCGAACCGTAGCGGTTGATGAACGCGATGGCTTCTTCGACCGTTCCGACGACCCGGACCGACAGGATCAGATCCAGGTATTCCGTCGACCAGTCTTCCTCGGTTGCGGTTTTGCTCGGAAGGTCGGCCTGGCGGAGGAGAGTTCCCGCCTCGATGTCCGTTCGCAGCTCCACCCCGCGGTCGACCAGATCACGCGCGATGGCAGGAAGATGCTTGTTCGCAAACTCGCGGTGGACGACCAGATTCTCGATCGCGTTGCAGACCCCCGGTCGCTGGCACTTGGCGTTCACCGCGAGTCGCTGAGCCATCTCCGGATCCGCTTCCCGGTCGAGATAGAGGCTGCAGATCCCCTCGAAGTGCTTGATGACGGGAATGGTCGAGTTTTCCACCACGTAGCGGATCAGGCCCTCGCCCCCGCGAGGGACGATGCAGTGGACGAATTCGTCCGCCTTCAGGAGGAACCCCAGCGCCGTGCGGTCGGTGGTCGGGATCAATTGAACGGCGTCCGGGTTCAGCCCTTCGTCGCCCAGAGCCGACCGCACCCGTTCGGCCAGGGCCTGGTTGGAGTGAAAGGCCTCCCGGCCACCACGGAGAATGCAGGCGTTGCCGGATTTCAGGCAGAGCGCCGCGCAGTCGACCGTGACGTTCGGTCGGGATTCATAGATGATCGCGACCACGCCGATCGGCACACGCACCTTGCGGATGTCGAGCCCGTTGGGTGGGCGGAGGCGCTCGATTTCTTCGCCGACCGGATCCGGTAGAGCGGCGATCTGCCGTACTCCCTCGGCCATGGCTGCGATGCGCTGCGGGGTCAGCTCCAGCCGGTCGAGCATAGCGCCGGACAAGCCGTCCTTCTTCCCGGCCGCCAGGTCCTGCTCGTTGGCTTTACGCAGATTATCGTGCGCCTCTTCGATCTTCCCGGCCAGGCGCAGGAGCACCGCATTACGCTTCCGGGTATCCGTGATCGAGACCTCGTACGACGCCTCGCGGGCGTCCCGCACGATCCGGCCGACCAACTCTTCCAATGATTCGGGTTTCTCAAACATCAGTGGCGAACAGAATGGGGGATCCTGATGAAGGATCAATGCCGGAAGCGTAGAGAGTCGTCGTCTGGCGGCTCTCAGCCGTCTTCCTGATACTTTTTCCGCAGCTGTTCGACGACGGTTGGATCGGCCAGCGTGGTTACGTTGCCAAGGGCTTTGCCTTCGGCGATGTCCCGGAGGAGGCGGCGCATGATTTTGCCGGAACGGGTTTTGGGCAGATCGGCCGAGAAGACGATCTTCTCCGGAACGGCGAACTTCCCGATGTCCTTGACGACCAGATCGACCAGCTCCTTTTCCAGTTTCTCGTCCGAGGTGGCACCCTCTTTTACGGTGACAAAAGCAACCAGCCCCTGTCCTTTGATCTCGTGCGGAACGCCGATAACGGCGGACTCCGCGACCGAGTGATGCTCGATGAAGACGCTTTCGAGTTCGGCGGTGCCAATCCGGTGCCCGGATACGTTCACCACATCGTCCACCCGGCCGAGGATCCAGAAGTAGCCGTCGTCATCCCTGCGAGCCCCGTCCCCGGGGAAATAGTATTCGCCGCCCCACTTGCACCAGTAGGTGTCCTTAAAGCGCTGCGGATCGCCGTAAATCCCGCGGAGGATGCCCGGCCAGGGCTTGCGGATTGCGAGAATACCGGCGGTGTCCTCCTGGCCCTCCTCGTTGAGGACTGCCGCGTCGATCCCGAAGAGGGGCAGAGTGGCGCTTCCCGGTTTGGTGGGCGTGGCTCCGGGAAGGGGAGACAGAAGGATGCCGCCGGTTTCCGTTTGCCACCAGGTGTCGACGATCGGGCAGCGTTCGCCACCGATCACTTTGTGGTACCAGATCCACGCCTCCGGATTGATAGGCTCTCCGACGGTCCCCAGCAGTCGGAGGGTCGAGAGATCCCTGGCCTTCGGC
Organism: uncultured Puniceicoccaceae bacterium; assembly: GCA_964492605.1. Classification (GTDB taxonomy): domain Bacteria; phylum Verrucomicrobiota; class Verrucomicrobiia; order Opitutales; family Puniceicoccaceae; genus Puniceicoccus. The sequence continues at coordinate 8,423 of CAZBLJ010000077.1, read as the reverse complement.
CATTTGTCCCCCCATTTCATGAAGGCGCGGATAGCGGTCGGCGCGGTGTAGAAAATCGTCACCCCGTACTTTTCGACGATGTCCCAGAAGCGGCCGTTGTCCGGCGAGTTCGGCGCTCCTTCGTACATGACCACGCTTGATCCCGTCTGCAGGGGGCCGTAGAGGATGTAACTGTGGCCGGTGATCCAACCGATGTCGGCCGTGCACCAGTAGACGTCCTCGGGCTTCATGTCGAAGACGTATTTGGTGGTCTGGTAGGTATAGACCATGTAGCCGCCGACGGTATGGATGATGCCTTTCGGCTTTCCGGTGGTGCCGCTCGTGTAGAGAAGGAAAAGGAGGTCTTCGGATTCCAGTGCCTCCGGTTCGCAATGGATCGGCTGATCCTGCACGATCCGGTGATACCAGTGGTCGCGCCCTTCCTTGATGCGACAGGGAAAGGGGTCGCCGTGACCGCGCTTGACGACGACCACGTCGGTGACGGTGTCGAGATCCTCCACCGCCTCGTCGACGATGTTCTTGAGGTTCAGGATCTGGCCGCGCCGCCAGCCCCCGTCGGCCGTAATGACGCACTTGGCCCCGCAATCGACGACGCGGTCCCGAATGCTGTTCGCGGAGAAGCCGGCAAAGATGACGGTGTGAACCGCCCCGATGCGGGCGCAGGCCAGGGTTGCGATGGCGAGTTCGGGAATCATCGGAAGGTAGAGGGCGATCCGATCCCCCTTCTGGATTCCCAGCTTTCGCAGGGCATTGGCGAATTGGTTGACCTCCCGGTAGAGGTCGAAGTAGGTCAAAACCCGGGAATCGCCCGGTTCCCCTTCCCAGATGATGGCCGCTTTGTTCCGGTCGGCACCCGCCAGGTGGCGGTCGATGCAGTTGTAGGCGAGGTTGGTCCGGCCGCCGGTAAACCACTTGAAGAACGGCTTTTCGGATTCGTCGAGGACTGTGTCCCATTTTTTGAACCAGTGGAGTTCGGAGGCGACCGAATCCCAGTAGGATTCGGGGTCTTTCACGCTTTCTTCGTAGAGCCTGCGGTATTCCTCCATCGAGCCGATCCGGGCTTGTTCGGCGAATTCCTCCGGAGGGGGGAAGCTGCGGTTTTCGTGGGAGACGCTCTCGAAGAGGTGTTCGATGGAATCACTCATGGGGATGTCGGGTTATCAGACGATTTGACAGAAAGGATTAGGGGCACTCATTCGACCAAGGTCTCAGTTTGCGATCAACAACGAATCACTGAAAATACTATCGAAATGAAGCAAAAAACCATTCTCTCGACTCTTGCGTTCTTCAGCCTGACGGCCGGGCTCTTCGCGGCTCCTCAAACGTTCCAGGCGGATCCCGCCCATACGGGGATCACGTTCAAGATCCGGCACTTTTTTACAACGGTGCCCGGTTCGTTCGGCGAATTCGATGCGACGATCACCTACGATGCGGAAAACGTTTCGGCGAGTTCCGCCACCGCGACCATCCAGGTCGGAAGTGTCGACACGAACAACGACAAGCGCGATGCCCACCTGAAAGACGAAGATTTTTTCAACGCGCCGGAGAACCCGAAGATCACCTTCGAGTCCACCCGTTGGGAAAAGGCCGAAGGGGATAACAAGTTCAAGGTAACCGGGGATCTGACCATGGCCGGACAAACCAACCCGATCGTCCTCGATGTGACCCTGCTCGGTATCCAGAAAAACAGCGACGGGGTTCCGGTTTCCGGATGGGAGGCGGAGACCAGGATCGACCGCCGGGACTGGGGCATCAGCTACGGACAAGGAGTCGTCGGAAACGAGGTGACGATCGAAATTTTCGTGCAGGCCCCCAAGGCCTAAGCCCGTTTGTTCCACCGAAACACTCCTCTCGGCGTGCGGCGAATCCGGTTTCGCCGCGCGCCTTTTTATTCCCTGCTCTCCGGACGGATGGGGGGAAAGAGAATGGTCTCCCGGATGTTCGAAGCGCCGGTCAGGAGAATGACGAGGCGGTCGATGCCGATCCCCATGCCGCCGGCCGGTGGCATGCCGTGCTCCAGGGCCTCGAGGAAATCGTGATCGATCTTCTGGATCTCTTCGCCCGCCTGGGCCTCGAACATCTCACGCTGCACGAGCGGGTCGTTCTGCTCGGAGTAGGCCGGTGCGATCTCCTGCCCGTTGATGCAAAGCTCGAAGACCTCGATCGTGGAGGAATCGTCCGGAGCGATCTTCGCCAGGGGGATCAATTCCCTCGGAAGGTGGGTCACGAAGGTAGGCTGAATCAGGGTCGGCTCGATCTTCTTCTCGAAGACCTGGTTCGTCACCTCGAAATCCTCCAGGTCCGGATCGATTTCGATTTCCATCCCCGCGGCTTTTTCCAGTTTGTCCTCCTTCGACAGCTCGAACCATTCCGGACACCCGGTCCGCTCCCGCACGATGTCCTTATAGCGGACTTCCGTCCACCCATGGTCCAGATCGATCTCCGTCCCGTCGTGGCGGGTCACCTTCCGCGATCCAAGGGTGGTATCGCAGATATGGAGAAGCATGCTTTTCACCAGCTCCATCATGCCGCGGTAGTCGGTGTAGGCCTGATACAATTCGAGCATGGTGAACTCGGGATTGTGGCGCCGGGAGACCCCTTCGTTGCGGAAGATCCGGCCCAGCTCGAAGACCCGGTCGAACCCTCCCACGAGGAGCCGCTTCAAGTACAGCTCGAGGGCGATCCGGAGGGTGAAGTCGCAGGAGAGGGCGTTCATATGGGTCTCGAACGGTCGGGCGGCGGCCCCACCGGGGACGGATTGCAGGACCGGGGTTTCCACCTCCGTGAAGGAACGCGACCAGAGAAATTTCCGGATCTCCTCGATAATCCGGCTGCGTAGCAGAAAGCGGTTTTTCGATTCCTCGTTGACGATCAGATCCAGGTAGCGTTTGCGGTAGATCTGGTCCTCGTCGGTCAGACCGTGCCACTTTTCGGGAAGAGGGCGAAGCGCCTTCGAGACGAGGGTGTAGCTCCGTGCCCGCACCGTGATCTCACCCGCTTTCGTGCGGAAAAGGGTGCCCGTTACGCCGATAAAATCGCCGAGATCGAGCTTTTTGAAGCGTTTGTATTCCTCCTCGCCGATTCCGTCCCGGCGGACGTAGCACTGGATGCGACCGTCCCGGTCCTGAATCTTCAGAAAGCTGGCTTTCCCCATGACGCGGAAAGCGACGATCCGTCCGGCGACCGAGACGAGGGCCTGTTCCTCGTCCGGCAGGTCTTCCTTGAAAAGCGCGACGGCCTCCGAGGAGGTGTGCTGCTGCTCGACGTTCGCGCGGAAGGGGTCGATCCCTTCCTCGCGGAGGGCGTTCAGCTTGTCGATCCGGACCTGCCGGAGCTGGTTTTCGGAGAGAGTGTCATCGGGAGAAGACATTCGAACGTTTCTAGGTGAAGAAAAGGAGGAGGCAAGGCCGGATCGTTGTTCCCCGTGGCCTCGGCCGGGCATTCTTATTCAGGTGGCGGATCGTCCTTAACCACTGGATTCAATAAAAGTTCCCCCGCATCCGCGTTGGCATGCGATCAGCCAGGGGCCTTTCATCTGGCTTTCGGTGGGGCGGATTTCCATAAGGAACTCCGCTCTTCAGGCGGAGAGAGGTCCGAAGTGGGGCAGAATCCCTGAACAAAGTCATGTATTCTGCCAGATGAAATGCCCCTCCCCAAATCCCCCGGAAATGGCTTTCGTCTCGCTCCGAACTGTGATAGGCAAACTTTATGGAATTTAGAAGACTTGGAAAAAGCGCCGTCACGGTTTCGGATCTGTGCCTGGGCACCATGATGTTTGGCTCCACGAATACCGAAGAGGAGTCGTTTGCGATCATGGACCGTGCCCTTGAGGCCGGAATCGATTTTTTCGATACGGCCGAGATTTATCCCGTTCCGCCGAAAGCCGAGTGGATGAACCGCAGCGAGGAGATTGTCGGGAAATGGCTCAAACGCCACAACCGCGACGAGATCATCCTCGCCACCAAGGTCACCGGTCCCGGCCACGGATGGTTTCGCCCGCCCGTTCGGAAAGGGCATACGGCCCTGGATCGTGTCCACATCCGCCGCGCGATCGAGGGGAGCCTGGAGCGGCTCGGAACGGACTACGTCGATCTTTACCAGACGCACTGGCCCGATCACGACGCCCGCTACGAGGATACCCTGGAGGCTCTGGACGAACTCGTGCAAGAGGGACTCGTCCGCGTGATCGGTTCGAGCAACGAAAACGCCTGGGGGATGATGAAGGCCGAGGCCGTGGCCGAGCGCGAGGGGGTCGCCCGCTACGACACCGTGCAGAACAACTTCAGCATTCTAAACCGGCGGTTCGAGGACGATATGGCCGAGGTAGCCCGCAGGGAGTCGATCAGCCTGCTTCCGTATTCCCCTTTGGCCGGAGGCGTGTGTTCCGGCAAATACTGCGACGGCAAGGTCCCGAAAGGAGCGCGGTTCAGCGAATACCTCAAAAACGAGGGTGACCGCCAAAAGAAGATGGCCCACCGGTTCGTAAACGAAAAGAGCCTCGCCACCGTAAAGGAGTTGATGGAATTGGCGAAAAAGACGGGCGTCGGAGTCGTGGCGCTTTGCCTTGCCTGGAGCCGTCAGCACGATTTCGTCGCCTCGAGTATCTTCGGCGCGATCAGTCTGGCCCAGCTGGAGGAGTGTCTCGAAGCCAAGGACTTGATCCTCGACAAGGAGACCCTTGAGGAAATCGACCGGATCACGAAGAAGTATCCCTATCCTCTGGGATAGCCGCCGGTTGGAAATTCGGTTGCTCAACGCTTCATGCCTGCTAGGAAGGAGGCATGAGCAGTATCTTCGGCACAATCTTCCGCATTTCCACCTGGGGCGAAAGCCACGGGAAGGGGATCGGTGTGGTGATTGACGGTTGTCCGCCGCTCCTGCCTCTGACGGAAGAGTACGTGCAGGAAGCGCTGGATCGCCGCCGTCCGGGGCAGAGCACCATCACCACTCCGCGTAACGAAAAGGACACCGTTCAGATTCTTTCCGGAGTGTTCGAAGGCAAAACGACGGGAACGCCGATCGCTATGGCCGTCTTCAATGAAGACCAGAGGTCGAAGGACTATTCGGAAATGAAGGAAAAGTTCCGTCCCTCTCATGCGGACTACACCTATCAGGCAAAATTCGGCATTCGCGACTACGCCGGAGGCGGACGCTCCTCCGCCCGGGAAACCATCGCCCGGGTGGCGGCGGGAGCGGTTGCGGAGAAAATTCTGGCAATCGGCGCCGGGGTGGAGATCCGTGCCTTCATTCGGTCGATCCACGACATCTCCGCGCCGGCGGACCTTCCGTTCCCGGATCGCGCGGCAGTCGAGGCGACACCGGTTCGCTGCCCGGATCCGGATACCGCGGAAAAGATGATCGAGCGCATCAAGGAAGTGCGGGACAAAGGCGACTCCGTCGGCGGCGTGGTCGAGTGCCGTGTGCGGGGGCTGCCCCCGGGATGGGGCGAGCCGGTGTTCGACCGGGTCGAAGCGGATCTTGCCAAAGGCATGCTTTCCCTGCCCGCTACCAAGGGCTTCGAGCTGGGCAGTGGCTTCGCGGGAACCCTTTTGAAAGGATCCGAGCACAACGACCCCTTCGAAATGCGCGACGGAAAAGTGCGCACAACCTCAAACCGTTCGGGTGGCCTGCAAGGGGGCATCACCAACGGGGAGGAACTCGTCTTCCGCGTAGCCTTCAAGCCGACCGCGACGGTCCGCAAGAACCAGAAGACGGTGGATGCCTCGGGCGAAAACACAGAGCTTGCCGCCAAAGGCCGCCACGACCCCTGCGTCGTCCCCCGCGCCGTTCCCATCGTCGAAGCAATGACCGCCCTGGTCCTGGTCGACCACGCCATGCGCCACTCCGCGCAAACGGGAACCTTTGACTTCGGAAAGTAGAAGCCGCCGGGACAGCTGCAACGGTTCGATGCTACCTCGCCCAACGCAGGCTGGTGCTGAGGGCGGGACTTCGTCCTTCCTGTCAAGACTATCTAAAACGAAAAGCAATCCTGTCCAAAGAATCCGACCACCTCAGGACACCCTGCGACAACAACAGGAGGAAGGTTAACAGTAAACTGGAGGGCTTTCAGCTTGGCAGGAATAGAACGATTTCTCATCCTCCGAACGTTTTTTTGGTGGAAGGGCTCGACTTGAATCACTGAAGGTATACAACTGTTCAATATGGCGTTCACGACGATCGATCTTTTTGCGGGTGCGGGAGGAATTACGGAGGGATTCCGGCAAGCGGGGGCCCAGTGCCTGTATGCCAACGATTTTTGCCCGGAAGCGGTTGCAACGTTCCGGAAAAACCATGCTGAGACGATCGCTGAGGCATGTCCGATCGAGGACGTTGATCCCGGGAAGCTTCGTAGATCCCTGGGGCTCGCAAAGGGCGAACTCGACGCCTTGGTCGGAGGTCCTCCCTGTCAGGGCTTTTCGATTAATGCTCCGGGGCGCTTTCTGGATGATCCACGGAATAAGCTTTTTCGGAATTATTTGGAGTTTGTTGAGGAATTCCGTCCGAAAACGCTTTTGTTCGAGAACGTCACTGGAATGCTGTCTTTGGAGGGCGGCGCGGTTTTCCAGAAGGTAGTGAACGAACTGGAGGCTCTCGGATACCTTTGCGAAGCGAAGGTGCTGTTTGCTGCGCACTACGGAGTCCCGCAAGAGCGCTGGCGACTGATTATCCTTGGTTCGCGGGTTGGGTTGGCAGTAAACCATCCTGTTCCGACCCATTATCTCCGCAGAAGGGCGAATTTTACGGGAGGGCGAACACTGACATTTCCTTTGGACGAGAGTCACCAACGGCTCTTGCGGCCCCCGGTAACGGTTGCCGATGCAATTTTCGATCTACCGGAACCGATTGCAGCAGGAGGGAGAGACGCAGGTGTCAAATATGCTTCCCGGAGACGGGCGTCGGCTTATGCGCGCGAACTCAGAGCGGACACCGAAATTCTTTTCAATCACGTCGAACCTAAGCTCTCCGCGATCAATCTTGAGAGGTTGAAGCATATCAAGCCAGGTGGTTCCTGGAGAGACATTCCTTTCGAGTTGCTTCCGGCTGGAATGAAAAAAGCCCGTCGGTCCGATCACACAAAGCGATACGGCAGACTTCATCCCGACGGCTTTGCTTCCACCATCATGACAAAATGCGATCCTCACTGGGGACCGGTGTTTCATCCTGTCTTCGAAAGAACTCTCACGGTTCGGGAAGCTGCCCGGTTTCAATCGTTTCCGGATCATTATGTGTTCGAGGGCTCGCGAGTGGCGCAGTATGAGCAAGTAGGAAATGCAGTTCCGCCGCTTCTGGCTAAAGCGATTGCGCTAAGCCTGATCGAGCACGTTGAGGCGAACGAAATTCGTGCCGCCGTTTAGGAACAATGGCCCGGAAGATCCACGAGTTTTTTGGCTTTCCAGCGGAATCGGGAGGTCCTGATGCTCGGTTCTACCGGAAGGATGAACTTTGCCCGTTTGTGGATGGGAAATGTATCAAGAGGATTCAGTTAGACAGCGAACGGAGGATTTGCGGTGTTTGTTCGATTAAGCCTCCGACCTCGGATCCGGTGGTGACCTGTCCTCAGCGGATGTATGCCGAAAACTACAAGATTCTTCGGGAGGTCTCCGAAATGGCCTTTGGAGTGAGTCTTGAACTAAGGAGCGGAGATTTGGTCATGGAATCCAGCCACGATGATGACGTTGTTGCGGTATTCGGGAAGCGTTTTGGAAGAGAGTTAAGGCTTCCAACGCGTGGTCACAGTGGCAGCTACTTCGTGGATTGGATTCTCGCGCGGATCGATGGGAACAACGATTTGGTTGAATTCACGGCACTGGAGGTTCAGACCATCGATACGACCGGAAATTACCGGGATGAGTTCCGGTCGCTTTCGGAAGGCTCCGAGTTCGCCGGAAGAAGCACGGCTAATCCCAATTGGGAAAACGTGAACAAGAGGATTCTTCCCCAGATCATTTACAAAGGGCATGTGTTGCGGTCTGAGAGAAAATGCCGCAACGGTTTGTTCTTCGTTTGCCCGACACCCGTTTATCGGCGGATCAGGGAACGGCTCGGGGGCGATTTGCAAGAGTTTCACCCGCATCCGGGAGCACTGACCTTCCTTCACTATTCCCTCGGATCTACCGTCGATGATTCGACCGGCAGTTATCCACTCGTCCGGGAGGGAGCGTTTACGACGACGATCGACCAAGTTGCCCTGGCTTTTTCGGCTCCTAAGAATCTTCCTCCTGCTGGAGCCTATGAGAAGGCCATCCAGACGGCCTTGACTGGGTAGAGACCGGGTTTTGGGGTGCGGAGGCTTGAATGAAAAATGGATCTTGCGGGGGCCGCGTCTTTAATTAGAGCACACACTGCTACCGGAACTGTCCGAAGTATCCCCTTGGAGAAGAGGAAATTCGGCGCATCGTGTCGGAGACTGTCGCAAACAGTCT
>CAZBLJ010000076.1:0-11564 GCA_964492605.1 uncultured Puniceicoccaceae bacterium | reverse complement strand
TTTTCCAACCCGTCCTGACCCGTTCCAAACGGACAGGAATGTCCGTTCCCCGTTTTAAAGCACCTTCTACCAAACGGAGGCACCGACTCAATCCGAGGTCGAAACGATGGTCCCGATCTTTTCCCCGCACACTGCCCGCCGGATCGTCCCTTCCTCGTGCATCGAAAAGACCAGGATCGGCATGCGATTGTCCAGACACAGCGAAAACGCCGTCGAGTCCATGACCTTGAGCCTCTTCCGCAAAGCTTCCAGAAAATCGATCTGCTCGTATTTTTCCGCGTCCGGGTGGGTCTTGGGATCCTTATCGTACACCCCGTCGACATTGGTCGCTTTGAGAATGATGTCGGCCCCGATCTCGCTGGCCCGCAGCGCGGCGGTGGTATCCGTCGAAAAGTACGGGTTCCCGGTGCCCGCCACGAAGATCACGATCCGGCCTTTTTCCAAATGTCGTTTGGCCCGCCGCAGGATAAAAGGCTCGGCAATCTTTTCGACCGGAATCGCGCTCTGCACCCGCACCGGAATGCCGATCTTCTCGATCACGTCCATGAAGGCGAGACCGTTGATGACGGTGGACAGCATTCCCATGTAGTCGCCCGTAGTACGGTCCACTCCCCTCTTCTGCCCCTTCAATCCGCGGAAGATATTCCCTCCTCCCACCACGATCGCGATTTCCACACCCAGTTCGTGGACCTCCTTCAGTTGATGGGCGATCGATTCGAGAACCGGAGGATCGAACGGCTCGCCGGTCTCCACGTTCAAGAGAGCTTCACCGCTCAGTTTGATCACAACCCGCTTATAAATCGCTTTTTGAGTTCCCATGCCTGAAGTATTCGTCACCGGGCCTGAGTGCTACCGCAAGCACATCCTTTCGTCAAGCCACCTGTCGTAAGGTCCCGTCGAAGACCCCTTTTTGACCCTTCCCGCGCCTTAGCCGAATCGCCAGGTTGGGAACCAGTAGGTTAATTTTCAGGAATCAAAAAAACAAAATTGACCTTATGCTGCTTTCCGCAAATTATTAGTAGTGCTAAAGGAAAGGTCATGCAGCATCCCCTTGAAAGAAAAGACAACGGTTGCCCGTCGGGAGGTGGGCTGGAGCAATCCTCTTTCTCTGATCCATCCTGTTCGGCATGTGGGCTGACCTCGTGTCCGATGGCTGGTTCTCGGGAGGATCTTGAATCCCCGGATCTTCGTCGCGGATTTCCGCTCGTTGCCTGGGCGAGTGCCTGTTTTGTCCTTCCCGTTCTGGTAGCTGTTTTCGCCGCCGGATTGGGCGACTCGCCGACGAATTCGGTAGGTCTCGGCCTTCTCGGGTTTCTGGGTTCCGCTGCTGCGGTAGCCGTTCTCGCCCCCAAACCTCTAAAGGAATGAAACCTTTGCTCGATAAGACATTTTTCTCCCGGAGGCAGCGTTCCTTCCCGCGTGGTATCCACCCGGATGATGCCAAGGGGATGTCCCGGGAGCAAGCCATTGAGGTTCTCCCGACCCCTCCGGTTGTGCGGGTGCCCTTGCTTCAACACCTCGGGCGTCCGGCCACGATCCGCGTGAAACAGCGATCCTCCGTCGAAATGGGAGAATGCGTGGGGGAAGCCTCCGGACCGATCTCTTCCCCGGTCCATGCGAGTGTATCGGGAGAGACGGCCCGGCCGGGGATGGTGAGCGTTGCGAATGGTCGTCGGGTTGATACCGTTCCCATAAAGGCATCCCCGGAGCAGCCCCTGGAAGGAAATTCTCTCTACGAAGCCTGGCTTGGCGGGGAGTGGCCCCTTGAGGTGCCGGGAGGAATGACTCCCGAGGCGGTGGCCGCGGCGGCTCTCGAGGCCGGACTCGTCGGGCAAGGCGGGGCGGCGTTCCCCAGTCATGTAAAGCTTCACCTGGATGCGAAGCGTCCGGTCGATACCGTTCTGATCAACGGATGTGAGTGCGAGCCGTATTTGACTGCCGACTACCGATTGATGCTGGAATCGCCCGCGTCGGTGATCTCCGGAGCCGTTCTGCTTCGCCATGCCACCGGAGCGAAGCGAACGGTCGTCTGCCTTGAGAACAACACACCGGAAGCTGCGGAAAAGCTGCGGGAAGCCGCGGCTGGAACCGGGGTCGAGGTTCTGGGGCTGGCTTCGAAGTATCCCCAGGGCGGAGAAAAATCCCTGACCTACGCGGTGATGGGCAAAACCATTCCCACCGGTGGCCTGCCGCTGGATATCGGTGCGGTGGTGCTGAATGTGTCCACGGCCGCCTCTCTGGCTCGCAAGATTCATCGCGGGATGAATCTGACCCACCGCATTGTCTGTGTGAGCGGAGCGGGCATCCAACGACCTGCCAACCTTCTGGTGCCCCTGGGTACGCCATTCTCGGCATTGATTGAGTATTGCGGTGGCGCCCGCCCCGAAGCCGTCCGCTATGTGGCCGGAGGGCCAATGATGGGCTTCAGTTTCGCGGATACGGATATCCCGGTCACCAAGGGGAATGGCGGGCTGACTCTGTTTACGGCACGGGAGGTGGAGAGTTCTGCCGAGACCGCCTGCCTGCGCTGCGGGCGCTGTGTGGATGTCTGCCCTCTCGATCTGGTGCCGACCCGCATCGCCCTGGCGGTTCGGGTCAACAACATCCCACTTGCCCGGCGTCACCACCTCGAAGCCTGTATGGAGTGTGGATCCTGCGCCTACGCTTGTCCGGCCGGGATTCCACTCGTTCAGCTAATCCGTGCGGGCAAGGCCGCCGTTCGTCGTTTTGCCTGATGTCCGAAACCGTCCAGTCGTCTCCTCCGGGGCCTGCCATTCAGGTGGCTCCGTCGCCGCATATCGGGAATACCGGATTAACGACCCGCCGCATGATGCTCGATGTGGTGATCGCTCTCCTGCCGACAATTGCGGTCGCCTGTTTTTTATTCCACTGGAATGCAGTGGCGGTCTTGGGCCTCTCGGTTTTGTCCTGCCTTGCCGCCGAGGCGCTCTTCACCAAAATGCGACGTCGTCCGCTACATCTCGATGACGGCTCGGCACTGGTGACCGGCTTGATTCTCGGACTTTCGCTGCCATGGAGCACTCCCCCTCACGTGGTTGCCATCGCCGCTTTTGCCGCGATCGGATTGGGGAAGATGGCCTTCGGAGGGCTGGGAATGAACCTCTTTAATCCGGCCATGGTCGGACGGGCTTTTGTGACCCTGAGTTTTGCCCAACACATGGGAGGATCCGCCTACGTTGCGGGCGAAAGGGAGTGGTCTGCGCTCACCCAGGCGACCCCGTTGACTGCGGTGCGTCTCGAGGGAGTCCATACCGATTGGAGCGAGTTATTTCTCGGCCTGGTCAACGGCTCGCTCGGAGAGACCAGTGCGTTGGCCCTGCTCCTGGGGGGACTCTATCTGTGCATTCGTCGGGCGGCGGCCTGGGAAGTGCCGGTGGGGGTTCTGTTGGGCGCTGTCGCCGCGGGCACCATCGCTCATCTCGCCGGGGCGCATCCGTTTGATCCGGCCGTTCAACTGCTTTCCGGATCACTTCTCTTCGGAGCCTTTTTCATCGCTACGGATCCTTGCTCGAGTCCGGTGACGCGCCGCGGTCGCTGGCTCTTCGGGATCGGCATCGGCTTGCTCGCGATTTTCCTGCGCAGCTTCAGCAGCTATCCGGAGGGAGTGATGTTTGCCGTGCTCCTCATGAACGCCACCGTGCCGCTTCTCAACCGATGGACCATTCCGTCTCCGCTGGGGGGTCGAGCCCCCGTAAAACCTGCCAAGCCATGATGCGCCTGTTTCGATTTTTGTATGACGCCCGCCTGGTGCTGGCGGTGGCTCTGTTTTCCGGAGGCGCACTCGCCTTCATTGAAACCACGCTGAGTCCCCGGATCGCGGAGAATCTGCGATTGCAAACCTACGGGCAGATTCCGCAGCTGATCGACGGCGCATGGATGGAATCGACCGTGGCTTTCGATCCGGCGGGGGACTCATCCGGGCGCTCCCGGATCTATGCCGCCCGCGACCGGGAAGGGGAAGTTCTCGGCTGGGTGGTGACGGGCTATGAAGAAGGATATGCGGGTCCGATCACCGTTCTTGTTGGATCGAATCCCACCGGAGACCGCATCACCGGAGTCCATGTATTGAGCCAGACCGAAACACCGGGACTCGGCGCTCTGGTAACCGAGGATCGATTCCTCGACAACTTTGCCGGAATGGAGTCCGACCAGCGGATCACCGTTGTCAAGTCGATCCCCGGCGACGCGCAAGTGCAGGCGGTGACGGGCGCAACGGTATCTTCGGTATCGGTGGCCGAGGCGGTCAACGGGGCCATGACCGGCCTGCGGGCCAGCCTCGCATCGGGCGAGGCATGGGGGCGAATGCTTCCCGGCGAAGACATGCAAGCGGAGGAGAAGCCATGAGCGCCTCCCCTCAACTCAGCCGTTGGGAAGTCTTCTTCCGCGGAGTGATTCCCGAGAACCCGGTTTACCGGTCGCTCCTGGGCATGTGCCCCACCCTTGCCGTGACCAACGCGCTCGCACCGGCCCTGACCATGGCCGCGGCCACGACGGCGGTTTTGTTGGCTTCGAACCTGATGATCAGTCTCGTTCGCCACTGGCTCAAACCCCACCTGCGCATCCTCGTTTTCACCCTTACGATCGCTACTTTTGTTACCATCGTTGACCGCCTCCTGGCCGCCTACCTCTTCGAGATGAGTCAGGCGCTCGGCCCTTACGTGCCTCTGATCATTGTCAACTGTATCATCGTCTCCCGGTGCGAGGCCTGTGCCTCCCGCAGTGGTCCGGCAACCGCTCTGGCCGATGCTCTGGGCACCGGTGCCGGATTTGCCCTGGCGCTTCTTTCCATTGCAACCGTGCGGGAACTGCTGGGGGCTGGGAGCCTCTTCGGGGTTGCCGTTCTCCCCGGCTCCTGGGAGGGCTGGGGAATCATGCTGTTGCCTCCCGGAGCCTTTCTGTCCCTGGGAGCACTCCTCGCCACCACCAACCTGATCGGTCGTCTGCGGCGCAAGCGCCCCCCGGCACGCGCCTTCTAATCACTTCACCCGCCATGGAAACCCTTACCCAACTTTTCCTGATCTTTTTCAGTGCGGCGATCATCAACAATTTTGTTCTGCACTACTTCGTCGGGGTATGCCCTTTTCTCGGGGTTTCGAAGAGAGCCGACGCGGCCTTTGGAATGGGGGCGGCCGTAACTTTCGTGATGGTGGTCGCCTGCTCGGCCACCTGGTGCCTGACGTATTTCGTGCTCTCGCCGGGCGCGCCCATCCCGGCCTACCTGTGGGGCCTGTTGGCACCCGAGGCCGCGCCGCCCGACCTTTCCATCCTCTCCTACGTCGCCTACATCTTCGTCATCGCCGGTAGCGTTCAGTTCGTCGAACTCTACGTGCGAAAGATGTTCCCGGCCCTCCACAAGAGCTTTGGCATCTTCCTGCCCCTGATCACTACCAATTGCGCCATCATGTTTGCCTGCCTGATGGTGGCGCGGGAGATGCGGGCACCGGGCCAGGAGTGGGGCTTTACCGAGGCGCTGGTCCTCGCTCTCGGGGCCGGTCTCGGCTTTACACTGGCCATTGTATTGATGGCCGGACTACGGGAAGAACTCGAACTCTGCGATGTGCCCAAGGCCTTCCGTGGGGCGGCGGTAGCACTCCTGGTGGCCGGTATTCTCGCTATGGCTTTCATGGGCTTTGCCGGCGTGGACCGGGGCCTCGCCGAATTCTTTACCGCCGCCACACCCTGATTGAAACCAGATGCCACTACCCATTTTCCCATGATCGATTTGAACACCATCCTCACCGTATTGCTTGCCGCAGGTCTGCTCGGATTGCTGGCAGTGGGCGGGGGGCTCGTGCTGGGCTGGGCCAACCGGGCGTTTCACGTCGAGGAAGATCCCAAGGTCGTTGCCACCCGTGAGGCACTGCCACAGGCCAATTGCGGAGGCTGCGGCTATGTCGGCTGCGCGGACTACGCCTCTGCGGTCGTCTCGGGCGAAGCGGAACCCAATCTCTGTGGCCCCGGTGGGGCCGATTGCGCACGCCGCATCGCCTCGATTCTCGGAATCGAAGCTGGCGAGACCTGGCCCATTCGCGCCATTGTCCATTGCTCGGCGACAGCCGATCAACGCCTCGGGCGAACGCCTTACACGGGCGAAAAAACCTGCGCCTCCGCCAACCTCGTCAGCGATATCCAGGGCTGCATTTACGGATGTCTGGGGTATGGGGACTGTGAAGCGGCCTGCCCCTATGATGCGATCCATGTCATCGATGGGCTGGCGAGGGTGGATTACGAAAAGTGCACCGGCTGCCGCCAGTGTGTGCTGACCTGCCCGCGCAACATTATTACCGTGGCTCCGTTCAAGCAGAATCGGATTCTCGCGGTAGGCTGTTCGAACCGAGAGCAGGGACCCGCGGTCAAGGAGGTCTGCTCGGTGGGCTGCATCGGCTGTAAGGCCTGCGTGAGGCCCAGCGGGGGATTGATTTCCATGAAAGACGGTCTGCCCGTGATCGATTATGAGGCCTACTCGCCCGAAACGGAGGTCGAGGCCTCGCTCGAAAAATGCCGGATGGAGAGCCTGATCTTCGTGGGCACGCCTCCTTCCGAAGATTCGCCGGCCGATCTCGAGGAAGTCGAGAGGGTCGAAGCCGATTTTCATACTACCGTAGCCGATACCGAATGGCGGGGCTGACAGAGAGTCCCGAAAACGTAGTCATCCATTTCCATACCATCATGAAACTCTCACCGCAGATCACCAGGAATCCTCTTCCCGAACGACGCATGGGCCGCCGCGCGTTTTGTGGCATCGCACTGGGCGGACTGGCCGGGGCGACGACTTTTGCCTGGAAACAGGTAGCCGACCCGAAGCCGGGAGGAATCACTCTGGTCGCCGAGCCGACCGGGATCATGGGCACCCGCACCCGTTTGTTGGCAACGGCCCCCAATACCGCTATCGCCCGGGAAGCCCTCCAGGCAGCCGAGGCCGAGCTGCGACGGATCGAAGGGTTGATGAGCACCTATCTGGACCATTCCGAAATCTCCCGACTCAATGCCGCCCCGGCCGGGACCCGGATCCCACTATCCGAAGACACCCTCCGCGTGCTCCATGCTGCCCGGCGTATCCATGGCGACTCTTCGCAAGCGCTGGACATTACGGCTCGCCCGCTCAAGCAACTATGGGACGCCGCTACCCGTAACGGACATCCTCCGGCGGATACGGCGATCCGGCATGCCCGCGCGAATTCCTGCTGGCCTCTTCTCGAGTTGGAACCGGGGGGAGCGGTCAAGCAACATTCCGAGACGGCCGTTGATCTGGGTGGAATCGCAAAGGGCTACGGTGTGGACCGTGCGATGGAAGCCATACGCTCGAGTGGAGCTTCGGGTGGACTGGTCGAGGTCGGGGGGGATGTGCGTTGCTTTGGCACTCCCTCGGGCCGATCCTATTGGAGTATCGCCATCCGCGACCCCTACTCGGATGGAATCCTCAAAACCCTCAAAGTCACCGACGCCGCCCTGTGCACCAGCGGCGACTACGCCCGCGGCTACGAACTCGGGGGGATCCGGCTGAGCCACATCATCAACCCGGCCGACGGTAGGCCCCTGGAAAATTCGCGCAGCGTCACCGTCCGCGGTCCCAGCGCACTGGAGGCCGACGCCTGGGCAACTGCTGCCTCGGTCCTTGGCACCCGTGCCGGACAGTTTCTTCCATCCGGCTTCGGACTGACCCGGGTGGGCTGATCAAAGAGTGAGTTCGACGGAAACCGTAGTTCCGGCGGGGGCCAGCGGGACTACCGGTCGCTTTTGTCGTTCAAGGGGCCTCCGGCTTTTAATTCGGGCGTGGAGTCGATTAGTCCTTCTCTCAGGAGGAACTCCGCGGATTCGCGCAAGCTGTCCATCGTTTCCGCATCCAGATTCAGACGAACCGAATGCCGGGCCAGGGCGCGCTCGGTAACGTCCTTCGGAAGGCCGATCGAACGGGAGATTACGGTGAGCGCTTCCTCCGGCCGGGTCTGGAGGAAGCGTTCGGCTTCTTCCAATGCGGCGAGAAATCGCTCGAGGTCATCCGGGCGGTCTGCAAGAAACGATTCGGAGGCGAGCATCATGATTGGATAGGAATTTCCCAGCCCTCCCAAAGTTGCGATCTCACGGCCCCCTCGCATTTCGCCGAGAGAGGGAGTGGGTTCACTCGCCGCGAAGGCGTCGATGGAACCGGCCGCCAGGGCGTCGGGCATAGAGTCGGGTTTCAGGTTTATAACCATGAATTGATCCGGATCCAGGTCGCTGGATTCTAGCAGTTTAAGGAATCCGCCATAGGTCGAGGTTCCCTTCTTGATGGCCACCCGCTTGCCAATCAGGTCCTTGATCGTGTGGAAAGGAGAGTCGCCGTTTACGATGAGTCTGTGGCGGTGCTCACCACTGGCATGGGAGGCCACGATTCGCAGGGGCGCTTTACGGGCAAGGGCGAGGATTGCCGTCGTGTCACCCATGGCACCGATGTCGGCTGCGCCGGTAAAAAGCGCCTCCGCGCAGGCCGGACCACTGTTGAATCGCGATGGTGCCACGTTCAGGCCGTGCCGGGCGAAAAGGCCCGTTTCGACGGCAATAATCGGAATGGCGCTGCCGATTCGGTTTTGGTAAGAAAACCGAATCGTCCGATCATCGGAGCGGGCGTCCGCATTGTCTTCGTCCTGCTCCCGGCTGCACGAAATCGAGAAGACGGTGATGCAGACTACCAGCCAGGTCCACGCTTTCCAAATACTTGTTCGTGTCATGTTCCCGATCCTTCAATTCTTTCAGGTGTATCTACCGTATTCCCGATCCCGCCGACGCAGCAAGGAATTCGGTTCAGTTTTTCTCGCAGAGTGGAGACCTTCCTCCGCAATTCGTCCGACCCGCGATCGCGGGGAATGTCGGTATCGCATACCTCCAAAATGCTGTGCGGGGGCGGACCCATTATGATCACCCGGTCTCCCAAATAGGCGGCCTCCTCCACGCTGTGGGTCACGTACAAAATTGTGCTGCGGGTCGCCCTCCAAATCCGAACCAGTTCGTCCTGCAAGCGTTCACGGGAATTTGTGTCAAGGGCGCTGAAGGGTTCGTCCATTAACATGGCCTGCGGGCCGAGCACCACCACGCGTGCAATCGAGACGCGCTGTCGCATTCCTCCGGAGAGCATGTGCGGATAGGCCTTTTCGTGCCCCGTAAGCCCGACCAGCGCCAATGCCTCCGCTGTCCTCTTCTTCACATCCTCACGGGGGCGTCCTTGTCTTCGCAAACCGAAGGCGACATTTCCCCACACCGTTAGCCAGGGAAACAAGGTGGGCTCCTGGAAGACGACCCCGCGATCCGGCCCAGGCCCTGACACTGTCCGGTCTCCGATTCGCACCGTACCCGCAGAGGGTCGCAAAAAACCGGCGATCAGGTTCAATAACGAAGTTTTGCCGCATCCGCTCGGCCCGACGATGCAAACGAACTCTCCTTCTTCGATTCGAAGATCGATCTTCGACAACGCCCGCCGGTCGCCCTCCGGGGTTGAATAGGTCAGGGCCACATCCTCGAGTTGAATCATGCCGGATCCCTCGCCATTTGCCAACGGGCGATGGTTCGCTTCTCGATCGGTTGGAACACGAGCTTCTCCGTTGCCAGGCCGATAGCGCAGATCACGAGGATGCAAGCGAAGGCCGAGGTATAGTCCAACGTCCAACGCGCTTCGATAATCGAATACCCCAGGCCTGTCCCCGTTCCCACCACCATCTCGGCCGCGACAAGGGTCCGCCAGCCGTTTCCCAAACCGACCCGCAAGCCCGTCAGCAAAGAGGGAAAAGCGCCCGGCAGAAGCACGTGCAGTAGCAAGCTTCCGTTCCGGGTGCCCAACATCTTCGCCGCCCTCACAAAGGTGGTGTCGACCCTTCGAACCCCGTCCATGGCGGCGATCGCTATCGGTGTGAATGCCGTCACTGCGATCATCGCAATCGTGGCCCGCTCACCGACTCCAAAAACGAGCAGTGCCACCGGAATCCAGGCCAAACCGGGAATCAGCTGCAACCCGTAGAGCAGGGGTGCGGTTGCTTCACCGAGGCGACGCCACCACCCGGCGGCCAATCCGAGAGAGATGGCGAGAACTGCTGCAATCCCGAAGGCGTAAATCCACCGGATCAAACTATCGACCAGGTGTCGGTAGATGGAGCGCTGGTTGATATCCTTCCCGGCAAGCATTTCGAAAAGGCGATACGTCGTATCCCAAGGGGTGGGGAACTCAATCCCGCGTGTCTTTCCTACGGTCCAGGCCAGCAACTCCCAGATTGCAATGACGAGCAAAACAGGGATGAGGGTCCGTGTAGTCTTTCTCAGCAGCTTCATGGGACCGCCTCGAGGATCCGTTCCACGCGGTCTTTAGCTGAACAGTCTGCGGATGAACGCCAAATCCTCGTCACTGAGGGAGAAACCGTCTGCGGCGAGGTTGCAATCGACCTGCTGTTCGTTGCGGAAGCCGGGAATCACACAGGCGACTCGAGGATGCGACAGGACGAAGCGCTGGCAGACGGCGGAAAGCGCCTCGGTGGAATCGCCAAAGCGTTCTTTCAAGGCCGCAACCTTTGGCTCGAGGGCGCGCAATCCGTCGGCGGAAAACGCTTTGCTTCCCTTGCGGTGGTCGCCGTCCTCAAAGGTCGGAGGGGTATCGGCGCTGTATTTACCCAGCAGCCGCCCCTGCCCCAGTGGACTGAACGCGACAAAGCTGCACTCGTATTCCTCCAGCAGGCGGGGCACCACGCCTCCCTCGGCGATGAAATTCGGGGCGTCCATATTCGCCCAGCTCTGCACGACGGACGGGCGGACCGCTGGGATGGCCCGTTGGAAGTGGGCGTCGTTGTAGGCCGATTGGCCCTTGAGCCGCACTTTCCCCTCCTCGACAAGGGCATTCATGGTTGCCACGGCATCGTCCAGGTATTCGCCCTCCGCGCCGAAATCACCGTGGTGAAAGTAATAGATGTCGATATAATCGCGCTTCAAATTAATCAGTGACTGTTCGCACTGATGACGAATGTGGGCGGGTTCGTAGGCGTGCCCGGCCGTGCCGGGGAAGTGCCCGATCTTGGTGGCGATGATGAACTCCTCGCTCTTGAGTCCCAGGCGCTCAACGACGCGTGCCAACATGCGCTCGGCCTGGCCGTTGCCGTAGACGTCCGCGTTGTCAAAGTGATTGATCCCGGCATCGACCGCTCGCTTGATTGCTGCCGTGATGGCCTCCTCGTCCGGATCGGCCCAGCCGTTGGGATTTCCGTTGACCCAGTTCAGGCCGCCCATCGTCCAGCAGCCGAGGCTGATCTCACTTACTTTGATATCCGAATTTCCAAGGGGGTTGTACTGCATGTCCTGTGAGTTTCTTGAAATTTCATTCTTCCGTCAATACCCCTGCGAGAAACGGATCGTTAACGGCTACCTTCCCCAGCCGACAGGTCCGGGACTCGGCGTCACCGTAAATCGAGGCTGGCTCAAGAGCTTTGAAAAGATCGTGCTGGAGTGAACCTTCCGGCAGCCTCGGAGCACTTACGTCATTCAACCCTACTGCGGTCCGACGGCCCAGCTGTGCCCAATCGGATTGACCG
>CAZBLJ010000075.1:0-11670 GCA_964492605.1 uncultured Puniceicoccaceae bacterium | reverse complement strand
CCGCCCGGGCAAGGCTGAAGCCATGCCCCACTGTAGGTGGGTTGCTTCAGCGCCCACCGGGAGGAGCCGAGACGCGTCGTTAGTCTCCTTCGGTGGGGTTCAGGCCTTGGAAGGTCCCGCCCCGGGCAAGGCGGAAGCGCCCCCCGAGTGATCAGACTTCCAGCTTCGTCCACGCAGCGTTGTTGGCGGCACTTTTCACGACCGCCTCAATGAAGGCCATGCCGCGAACGCCGTCCCGGATGGTCGGGTAGTCCGACCCCGGTGCGCCGCCTTCGCCGAAAAGGTCGTTGGCGAAGTTCTTATAAATGTTGGCAAACGCTTCGAGGTAGCCTTCCGGGTGGCCGAAGGGAGTGCGGGTGTTGTTGGCCGCCGCTTCGCAAACGTAATCGTTGCCGGTACGGTGGATCCGGGAGGGCTCTCCGAGTTTGTGGACGATCAGCGTGTTGGGTTCCTGCTGGTGCCATTCGAGGCCGCCTTTCTCCCCGTGCACGCGGATGTTGAGACCATTCTCCTCGCCCACCGAGATCTGGGAAGCGTGGAGCACTCCCTTTGCGCCGCCTTCGAAGCGGAGGAGTACATTGCCATCATCATCCAGGACGCGCCCGTCGACGAAGGAAGTGAGATCCGCCGCCAACTCGTCGATCTGGAGCCCGGTGATGTATTCCGCGAGGTTCTCGGCGTGGGTGCCGATGTCGCCCATGCATCCCGCAGCGCCGGAACGCTTGGGATCGGTGCGCCAGGAAGCCTGTTTCTGGCCGTCCTGTTCGATCGGCTCGGCGAGCCAACCCTGGGGGTATTCGACGACGATTTTGCGGATCCTGCCCAGCTCGCCGGAACGGGCGAGTTCGCGGGCCTGTTTGACCATGGGGTAGCCCGTGTAGTTGTGGGTCAGGCCGTATTTGAGGCCGGTCTTCCCGACGAGGGCGGCGAGTTCCTTCGCCTCGTCCAGATTAAAGGTGGCGGGCTTGTCCGAGAGCACCGGAAAACCCGCTTCAAGAGCGGCCTTTGCGACCGGGTAGTGCATGTGGTTCGGCGTCACGATGGATACGAAATCCATCCGCTCTCCTTCGGGTAGTTTCGCTTCGGCCTCCATCATCTCCTGATAATCGGAATAGCAGCGCTCTTCCGGGAGAAATAGCTCGCGGCCGGACGCCTTGGCCCTTTCCGGATCGGAGCTAAAGGCACCGCAGACGAGTTCGATTTGTTGGTCGATGGCTGCGGCGATGCGGTGTACGCCGCCGATGAAGGCGCCTTGGCCTCCGCCGACCATACCCATGCGGACTTTACGATTCAGAGACATATCGGAGGTGTTTTCAGGGTTATTGGTTTTCCTTGTCGAAGGCTGCGTCGAAGGCGATTTCGTTGCCCTCGAAATCGATATTCCGTGTGAACGAAGCCGCTTCGGTACCGCCTTGAATGCGGTTCATGCGACCGTCCTCCCATTCGATGGAGAGCGGACCGGAATAGCGGATGTCGTTCAGCGCCACGATGATCTCCTCGAAGTTGATATCGCCGCGACCCATGGAGCGGAAGTCCCAATATCGGCAAGGATCGCCGAAATCAGTGTGCCCCCCGAAGACTCCGGCCGTGCCGTCGCCGTGGCCCCACCAGGCGTCCTTCATGTGAACGTGGTAGATGCGCTCGGAAAACCGTTTGATGAAACCGACGTAGTCCACGCCCTGGTAACCGAGGTGGCTGGGGTCGTAGTTGAAGCCGAACCGCTTGTGATGGCCGACCGCTTCGAGGGCGCGGGCGGCCGAAGCCGTGTCGAAGGCGATCTCCGTGGGGTGGACCTCAAGGCCGTAGTTCACATCAACCTCCTCGAAGACATCGAGAATCGGCGTCCAGCGCTCGCGGAAGTCGTCGAAGCCTTTCTGCAGAAAATCCTGGGAAGTCGGCGGGAACGCGTACAGAGCGTGCCAGATGGACGATCCGGTGAAGCCGTTGACGACCGGGTGGATGACCGTCTCGTCGGGGCGGGCGTCGAAAAATTTCCGGGCCGCCCGGGCGGTATTTTTCATCTCCTCGGCCGCACGGGTCCGGACGCCCTCCGGATTCCCGTCTCCCCAGACTTCTTCGGAGAGGATGGCTTTGTGCCGCTCGTCGATGTTGTCGCAAACGGCTTGCCCCACCAGATGGTTGGAGATGGCGAAGCAGCTCAGGTCGTTTTTCTGAAGCTTCTCCCAGAGGGCGGGGATGTAGTCGTCGTTCGAGAGCGCCTTGCCCACTTCAAAATGATCGCCCCAACAGGCGAGTTCCACGCCGTCATAGCCCATCTGTTTGACGAGCGGAAGAAGTTCGTCGATGGACAGATCCGCCCACTGACCGGTGAATAGGGTTACTTTTCGACTCATGAATCGAGGCTAAACGAGGCAGCGGTAGAATGACAACAGCAAGTTTGAAGTCGACCGTCTCCGTCGGGGAGGATGTCTACAAACGGAGAACGGACATTCCTGTCCGTTTCGGGACGGGTCGGCACGGGTTGGAAAACCCGTTCCCCGTTTCGTGGAAGGTACAAGGTGCTTTGAAACGGAGAACGGACATTCCTGTCCGTTTGGAACGGGTTGGCACGGGTTTTCCAACCCGAGGGTGAACGGAGAACGGGTTTTCCAACCCGTTATTCTCTCTGGATTCGACGAAAACGGACAGGAATGTCCGTTCCCCCGTAACCAACAGGAATGTCCATTCCCTTTAGCCGACGAGCAAGTGTCCCTTATCCGGCGGGAAGGCGGTCGATGGCTCTTGATTCATTTCCGGGCGCTACGTGAAGCCGTGAGCCGAATCACCGAACCGCACGCCGGAAGGCGGCGAGGAATTCCAGATTCCCGTCGGTGCCCGCCAGGGTGGAGGGTTTGCTGCCGATGGGTTCGGCTGCCTCCAGCCGGGTCGTCGCAAAATCGACGACTTCGGCGAGTACTCGCTCTCGCACGGCGGGGTCGCGGATGATGCCTTTCCCCCGGTCGGCTTCCTCGCGGGTTGCCTCGAACTGGGGTTTGATCAGGCAGATCAGTATCCCTCCGGATTTCAGTCGGTCCCAGACTGGCTCGAGAACGCGGCGCAAGGAGATGAAAGAGAGGTCCATGACAATCCAGTCGTAGGTCGGAAAGGGGAGGTTGGCAGACCGAAGATCGGCTGCGTGGAGTTTCTCGATATTTTCGACGCGCGGATCGGTGCGCAAGCGGTGGTGGAGTTGCCCCCTCCCGACATCCACGCAGGTGGAATGGATGGCTCCGCGCTGGAGCAGGCAGTCCGTGAAACCTCCGGTCGAGGCCCCCACGTCCAGGATACGGCAGCCTTCCGGGTCAAAGTCCATCTGCCGGAGGAATCCGTCGAGCTTTTCTCCCGCCCGACTCACGAACCGGGGCGGCTGTTCGAGGGTCAGATCGAGGTCCTCGTCGAATTCCTTGCCCGGTTTGTCGAGAATATTGGTTCCCGAGCGAACCTTTCCGCCGAGGATCAGCGCGCGGGCCAGGGTCCGGCTTTCGCAAAGGTTCCGATCGAACAGGATTTGATCGAGCCTCTTCTTCTTCGGTTTCACGGTCTCCTTATCCCATGGGGGAACGGGATTGGCAATATGCGGCTGGTTCCTCTTGGCATCTTTCTTCCTCTGGCGGGAAGTTTCCACGGGAAAGGTTTGGATGGGAATTTTCGGTTGCGAATTCCTGCAAAATCCCGCAGTTTTTACAAATGCGAAAGCGAAACGCATTTACTCTGGTCGAATTGCTCGTGGTCATGGCGGTGATCGGTATTCTGGCTGCGATTACTTTCGGGGTTTCCAAAGGAGTCGATGAGAGGAGGGCAAGGGCGCAGGCCGAGGCCGAAATTGCCGGGTTGGCTGCGGCACTCGACGCCTATCGCCTGGAATACGGTTCCTATCCGGAGGCCACGGGGAGTGACTGGGATGCGAATGCGGAAACTTTGTTCCAGGCTCTGACTGGTCAGAAGGACCCACAGGGGAACGACTTTGATCCGTCCCGAAAGAGTGTGGTCGATATCACCAAGTTTTCGCTGCAACAGGAGGAGACGGGTTCCGATTTGTCTGCCGACAACAAATTCGTTGACCCGTGGGGCGTTCCCTATTTCTACCAATTTAACCCGGATCCGTCCTCATGGGACCGATTTGGATTCGTTTTGTTCTCCTCCGGCCCCGGTCGAGAATTTGCTGCTCCACAAAACGGGATTCTTCCAGATGACGCGAAGAATGCCGACAACCTAACCCTGGACCAATAGCTTCTTTATGAAAAACCACCGAACCACATCGAAAAACGGCTTTACTCTGATCGAGCTTCTCACGGTGATCGCGATCATCGGAGTTCTCGCGGCCATCATCATTCCGGCCGTGGGCGGGGTCCAGGAGAGTGCTCTGAAGACAAAAACGCGTTCCATGTATGGACAGTGGGTGGTGGCTCTCGAGCAGTTCAAGCAGGACTACGGGTATATCCCGACGTTCGGCAGCAGCGAGGGGTCACCTATCAATATCAACGACAACAAGGACGAATTCATCGGGGTGCTTACGGGTGAGCTTCCCAGCGGAGACCCCTCCGAGATCAATACCAAGGGGATCTCCTATTACAGCTTTTCCAACGACGCTTTTCGCGAACCGGGGGATGAATCTACCGATCTGGTGGACTCCTTCGAAAACCCGAACATTTTTATGGCGGTAGATACCAATCGTGACGGGGAGATTGAAGATTTTTCGCCCGATTTGGATGACATTGACGTGCCCGACACCATGCGTGGATCGGTGGTCATTTGGTCGGCGAATCCGTCGGATGATCGTGGATACGAGGAAGTAGCGTCCTGGGAGTAAGGGCGCTGTCTCCTCTTACCAACCTGATGAGCCGATCCTCGCAAAAATGCGTGGTGAAGAGTTCCTCGATCCATAGTCGGGGGCTTTATGCGCGTTGCCGGATCGAAGAAGGCGACTACGTTATCGAATACAAGGGTGAGAAAATTACCAAGAAGGAGTCGGAGCGCCGGGCATTGGCGCAGGAAGCGCGCGGCAGGAAAAACGGCTCGGGGCAGGTATACATTTTCGAGTTGAACAAACGTTACGATCTCGACGGGAACAAGAGGGGAAATATCGCGCGATTCGCGAATCACAGTTGCGAGCCGAATTGCGAGGCGGTCGACGACGAAGGGAGGATTTGGTTTGCAGCTCTGCGCGATATCGAACCGGGGGAGGAGCTGACCTTCGACTACGGTTATGCTCTGGAGAACGCTCTGGATCATCCTTGCCGGTGTGGCGCGCCCAGCTGTGTTGGATATATCGTGAACGAAGCGGACCGGAAAAAGCTGAAAAAGATGCTTCGAAATAAAAAGAAGAAGCCGAAAAAGTCGTGAAGCCCGGACGCTATGTTGTAGGGTTTTTGAGAATTATGAGTGCGTTTGGGTTTTTCCGAATTCCTGGGGCTTCGGCTCGCCTGCGAGCCGCCGGGCCGCGATTGAACACCTCGGCGGAAAAGACTGAGGCCGTACCGGAATGTGGGTGGATTGCATCTCCGGTCCTGCCTGGACAAGGTTGATTTCAGATATGCCCCCTGATCGCATCCATGCGGATAATCCGAGTCCGCATCCTTCATTGGAACTTCCGGTGCAACCTCTTTCCGACCGGCGGGTATTGGTTCTGACCTCCAGCACCGGCGGAGGGCACGACATGCGAGCGAAAGCCCTCAAGAAATGGGCGGAGACGGAGGATGGGGCCAGGTTCGGGCTGAAGGTGACCATCCACCAGGCGCTTGAATCGACCC
Organism: uncultured Puniceicoccaceae bacterium; assembly: GCA_964492605.1. Classification (GTDB taxonomy): domain Bacteria; phylum Verrucomicrobiota; class Verrucomicrobiia; order Opitutales; family Puniceicoccaceae; genus Puniceicoccus. The sequence goes on along the minus strand of CAZBLJ010000075.1, from coordinate 5,920 downwards.
ATGGACTCTACGGTTTCGGCGTGAATCTGTACAATCGAATCCAGCAATTCTGGCCGAAGCTGCACCACATCTATTTCAACTTTCTGGAGCACGCCTGTCTGCATGACTCGGCGCAGAAAATCTGGGGAAGGGATCGATTCATCGATACGGTGCGCGAGGTGCGCCCGGATCTGATCGTCAGCACCCATGCCCACCTCAATCACGGATTCTTCGAACTGGCCCGGTGGGCGCTTCCCCGCGAGCTGCCGAAGTTCGTGACTTATTGCGGAGAACTTTCCGGAGGCTATGGTTTCAGCCGCCACTGGGTGAATCCCAAAGCGGATTTGTTTATCGGCGCGGTGGAGGAAACCTGCGATGCGGCCTCCGTATTCGGCATGAGTGATTCCCGGAACTGGGTCGGGGGCTTTATGCTGGATCCGTCGTTCTATGGAGAGCCGATGGCACCGGAAGAAAAAGAGGCTTACCTGAAAGAGGAGTTCGGATTTTCCGCCGATGAGTTTTTATTGGTTCTGGGAACCGGGGCGAACGGAGCGAACAATCACATTCGGGCCTTGAACGCTCTTTACGAGGCGAGAGTTTATCCCCAGGTCGTAGCCTTGTGCGGGAAGAAGAAGGAAACGGTTCGGGAGATCGCCGAGTGGCAGAAAGAGCATCCGCTTCTCAAGGTAAAGCCGGTTCCTTACTATAAGAACATGAGTCGCCTGTTGGGAGCCGCCTCTGCCGTGGTGGCTCGTTCCGGAACCGGAACCACCAGTGAGGCGATCCTGTGCCAGTGTCCCCTGATTTTCAACGGGGTGGGCGGGGTGATGCCGCAGGAGTGTATCACGGTGAAATATTGCCGGAAAAACGGGATCGGGACTCTTCTGGAGCGCACCCATCATCTTCCGGGCATCCTGAAGGAATGGATGCGCGAGCCGACAAAATTCGACGCCGTTACCGCGGCCATGGAGAACGTTCGCCCGGTTCGGCATCCGTTGGAAATATTGGCGCGGTTGAGGAGCTTGCTGGGATGATTGCCGAACCTCCCGTTCCGAGTGAGGAAATCTGCGCGGCGCTTTTCTTTCGAGGCGTTTTACCGGCGTTTGAGGATTTTGTGAAGTTCGATCCCGTAGCTTCCGGAATCGCCGACAAAATGCGGGGTGAGGTGCTATTTGTGGACCGTTCGGGGAATCGGGCGGTGCTGGCCTTCGACGAAAGCGGCGTTCGTTGGGCGGAGGTGGATCAGGGAAGTCCGGTGGTGCGCATCCAGATGGGAAGAGTTTCGAATGTCGCTGCTTTTGTGAGGGGAGGTTTTGCGGTTCCGCTGATCGGAAAGGGTTGGACCCGCCCCATCTTTCTGGTGCGGCTGGGAAAACTGTTTCTTCGGTTTCAGCGCCTCTTGAAGCCTCGCAGCGGTGATCTGCGGGAGCCTGATTTCCGCCTCCTGCATGTGCGCCTGGCTCTCGCCGTGGCCCTTTTTTCCTTGGCCGAGGTGGGAAGGGAAGACGACTGGGCCCGCCAGATCGTGGAGGACTGTCCCTCCGGAGCGGTCCGGTTTGCGGTGGAAGGAACGGATCTCGAGGCCATGGTTGCCAAAGGGGAAGACGGATTGCGCCCCCGGCGTGGCGCGGCAACGGACCCGATGGATTATCGTGCTTCCGTCACTTTCGCCTCTTCCAGGGTGGCGATGGAAATCCTGACTCGGAAGATCGATGCGCACGGTGCCGTGGCGCGGGGGCAGATCAAAGTGGAGGGTCTCGTTCCCCTGGCGGACTCGGTCAATCATGTCCTCGACCGGGTTGCCTTGTATCTTCCGACTTGAAACGCACGGCCTCCGGTCGCGTGCCCGCCTCCGGTCGCGTGCCCGGGAAAGCCCACGGTATCTTTATTTGGCCTGATTTTCCGGAACTGCGTCATGACTCGGCGAGACTCATAAGGCGAACCGGATACCGCAGGAGTCTCCGGCTAAACCGACTTCGCCCCCCCCAAGGGCCTTCCGTCTGTCAACAAATATAGAACTGGACTATTTTTTGCTCCTCCTGTGCCAACTTCGTCCTCAGGGCTACGACGGTCACAAGCCGGAGGTCCACGGAACGGCGACTTCAGTCGTCGAAGGGTATCCACAGGGGTCTCCGCTCCTCCCAAGAGGCGAACGCGCCACTGGAACCCAAATAAAGATACCGTGCTGAAAAGCCCGGAGGGTGTCGCCTGAACTTGAAAGCGATGACAGCAGGGCTCACTCCCGGCGGGAGCGAAGAAGACGGCCTTATTCAGCCACCTTGGCGGCCAGCTCTTTCATCAGCGGAAGGATTTTCATGCCGTGGTGGGTGTCGGGATCCGATTCTCCTCCCTGTGTGGTATAGGCCACGAGGGTGGTGTCGGTCTCCGGGTCGTAGTGAACGATGCCCTGGTACCCCGCCATGTTGGGGTTTTGTAGGAGCGATCCTTCCACAACACCGATACCGAGGCCGTAGTACCTGTCATTCGTATTCGGCCCCAGGCCGACCGTCGTAGGTGCGGTGAGTGCCTCGCGCGCGGCGGGAGAGAACAGGGTTCCCCGACCGACGGCCCGGATGATCAGCGAAACGTCGTCGAGGGTGGACGCCATGGATCCGGTGAAGGAGGTCCAGGACGGATTCCAAAAGGTCGTCTCCTCCAAAACGCCTCGCTCTGTGGTAAAGGCATGAAGGATGGGCTGACTCATCGCGGTGTTTTCCGTGTATTCGGTGTCAGCCAGTTGTAGCGGTTGGAAAATTCGTTCTTCGAGAAGGCTGGAAACGGGTTTTCCATGCACCTTCTCGAGAATGAGACCGAGCATGACGAAGGTGGAATGGGAATAGGCCCATCCTTCTCCGGGTTCATACAACTGTCCGTCGTCCAAACTGAAGCCAATGATTTCCTGCGGCGTGAACGAGTAAAAGGGATCATCAGTAAAGATCTCAAGAAAGTCGTTATTGGCGATGTAGTCGGCATAGCCGCTCGTGCAGTTTGCCAGCATGCGTAAGGTGACCCGATCAGCGTTCGGCAGGTCGGGCAGCCATTGATTGATCGGATCGTCCATGCCGACGAGCCCTTCGTCGACCGTTTGAAGGAAGACGGCCGTCAGAGACGTCAGGCAAACCCCGCCGGCCCGGAATTTCATGTTCAATTCAGCCGGAACGCCCACTTGGGAGCTACCGACGACTTCGCGAAAAAGCGGGGTGTCCCCCTGCCAGGCACCGGCGACGATAGCGGTGAGTCCGTTCGCGGTCCGGAAGGCCTCGAGGCGTTCGGCAGGTTTCGATGCGACCGTGAGAGAGCCGGTCATCGACACCAGGAAAAGCAGTGATGTGGTTCGTAGCATGGTGAATGTCGGGTGGGGAAATCAGCGGAAAAACCTTAGTGCGTTATTCCGGTCCTCGGAGATGGCTGCTCGCAATTCGTCGACCCCGGAGAACTTCTTTTCCGGTCGAAGCAACCGGATCCATTCGACGAGGAGGGTATCTCCGTAATCGGCGGCACCATTGTCCAGGGCATGGACCTCGAGCAGGGGGATGTCGGTTGACTCGACGGTCGGTCGGATGCCGAAGTTGGCTACCGCCGGATGGGTGGCTCCGTGCGAGGGGGAGAGTTTACGGAATCGGGCGACGTAAACGCCGCGGACGGGCAGGATTTCCGCATCGATCAGGATATTCATCGTCGGAAATCCGATGGTCCGGCCCATCCGTTTGCCTTCCGTCACGACACCGACGGTTCGATAGGGTTGGCCGAGCAAGGTATTGATCGTTTCAATGGGCTCTTTCGGGAGCAGTTGGCGGATCAGAGTGCTGCTGATGGCCTCGCCGTTCAGATGCAATCGTTCGCAACTGTAGATGGAAACACCATGGTCCCGCAGCCGGTCCACCAGAAACAACGGGCTACCGGCCCGGCCTTTTCCGAACCGGAAGTTTTCTCCGACGGAAACGCTGGCGAGTCGCGGGAGGGTGGTTCGGAGCCAGTCCGCAAAGTCGCCGGCGGTGAGGGCCGCGAATTCCGGCTCGAAGGCTTTCCGGAGGAATAAATCGACGCCGAGTTCGCGAAGGGTTTCCTCCTTGGTTCGGTCGGGGTAGATCTGGGGCGTCGGGGACTCGGGACGAAAGAGATGGCTGGGGTGCGGGTGGAAAGTGAGCACGGCGGATACTCCCCCATCCAGTTTCGCCGCCTGGATGGCCGACTGGATTACCGCCTGATGCCCGAGGTGGACCCCGTCAAAGATCCCGATGGCTACATGGATGGGTCGCTGGAGCTTCGCCAGGTCTCCGAAATGATCTTGTTCGTAGGTCTTCACACTGGTGGGGGGAAGGTAACGTTTGCAGGATGTCGACGTTGGATCTGTCGGCCGGAACCGGGACCCTCGGCCAGGAAAAGATGGACCGTCTCCGGCGGAAGGCGGTCGGGGAGACGCTCCGCCCATTCGACGACCAATAGCCAAGGCTCCTCCAGAAAATCTTCCAGGAGCAGGGTGTCATACTCGGTTGCGTCGTTGATGCGATAGGCGTCCAAATGAACGAACGTGCCCCGGTCTCCGCGGTACGGTAGATAGTAGTTGAAAGTCGGGCTTTTCACCGTCTCCAGGACTCCCCATCCCTTTGCGATTCCTTTGGCGAGAGTGGTCTTCCCCGCTCCCAGATTTCCGTGTAAACCGATCACGGTACCGGGAGAGATCGTTCGACCGATTTCCTCGCCCACGCATTCCGTCTCGACTGCGTCTTTCAAGTACAAGCCCGTCTCGAATTTTTGGAGCGGATCCATGGTCGCCGGTTATCAATGAAAAGGGTGTGATTATCCGAAATGTTCAAAGCCTTTGTAGGGGAAAAGAGCTTCGCCGTCCAGACCTGCGACCTTCGGAGAACGCTCAATCTCCCCAGGCGGGATCTGGTTCAAAGTTCCGACGGGAGCCAGGGGGGTGCCCGGAAAATTCTCTCTCCAGGAGGATTCGAACGCGGCGGCATCCGTCGAGGGACTGGTAAAGAAGACCAGTTCGTAATCCTCGCCATCCGAGAAGGCGTGCCAGATCGCCGGCTTGCCGCTGTCTTGGGAGGCGGCCCTGGCGGCATCCGAAACAGGAATAAACGAAAGGTCCAGCTGCGCTTGTAGACCATCCGGAACCATGAAAGGAAGGTCGACGGCCAGTCCGTCCGTCAAGTCCATGGCGGCGACGACCTCCGGTTGTTCCGAAAGCCAGACGCCTTCTTCCACCCGTGGCGTGAAGCGGAGGTGTTGGCCGAGAATGCTCCCCCCGAGGCTTCCGGTGATCCAGATCCAAGAGCCGTCATCGCCTGCTTTCCGGGTGATCGGACGGTCCGTCGTGCCGATCATGGCCAGCGAGGAAACGAAAGTATTCGAATCGGATGAGGACAGGTCGCCTCCATTGATTTCGCAACCGTAGCGCAGCGCCGAGTCCGCAAGACCGCGGAAAAATTTCTCCAGCCATTCGATGGAAAGATTTCCTCCGCAAGCAAGGGAAAGAACAGCAAAACGGGGCCGCCCGCCCATGGCGGCAATATCGCTGATGTTCCGCTTGAGGAGTTTAGCACCGGCGTCGGGAGCCTCCGTGGAAAAATCGAAGTGGCGGTTCCAGATCAGACTATCGGTGGTGAAAAGAAGATTTTGGGAGGAGATTGCGGGAAGAATAGCGGCATCATCACCGATCCCGCGAGGGGAGGGAGGAGAAGCCTCGCCGAGCCACTCCTTCATGTAGCGGTGAATAACTTTTTCGCCGAACTGGTCGATCCGATCTTTTGAATGGGTGGCAAAAGGTTCCACATGAGGAGAGTTGAGACCTGACGCCGATGGGTCAAGTCAGAGACTATAATAGAAACGTTCTATTTTTATTGACAGGCTGACTGGGGCCGAGGATTCTTCGGTCATGAAACGACGAAAGCGCAGGAAAGTGGGAGAGGGTCAGGTTGGGTATTATCAT
>CAZBLJ010000074.1:3959-11716 GCA_964492605.1 uncultured Puniceicoccaceae bacterium | reverse complement strand
TGATCTCCCGGGAAAGCGAAAGCAAGAGGAGAGCCTTTGCCGAACGGGTCCGGCCACCGGATTGAATTCCGCTACAAGGTGCTACTTCCGCTGCGTCGGGTTCAGCACCTTGAGGAGTTCGGCGGTCCACTGGTCGGACTCGGTCAATTGCAACAACAGCACGTCGAACCGTTCGCGATCCGGAGAATTCTCGGGTAGCGCTACCGCGTAGTTCTCCCGGCTGTAAACCGGATCGAGGACCTGCACCTTTTGAAGACCGCTTTTCCCGGCGTAATATTCCAGGACCGGCTTGTCATAAACTACCGCGCCCAGTTTGTCGTCCTCGAGTTGTTGAAGCAATTTCTCCAGCGATTCTCCGGTCGAAAAGGGGATCTTCATCTGGTCGAGCCAAAGGGCGGACGTGGACCCCGGTACCGTTGCGGTCCGCACCTTGGCGAGATCCGCCGGACCGGACACTTTCCTCGTGATGGAGTCCCGGGTCAGGCTCGAGGCGAAGCCCGCGGTGAAACCGGAGATGATGATGGTCGCCATGAACATCCACACGAGCCCGATCGCGCGACCGGGGAGGCTGCGGGGGGTCTTGTCTCCGTAGCCCACAGTGGTCATGGTCACGGCGGAATACCAGAGTCCGTTGCCGATCCCTTCGGCCGGTCGTCCGCCGAATTCCCTTTGGTTCACCTTTCGCTCGGCGAGCCAGACGAGGAGACCCACGGCGGCCAGGAGAATCAGCAGGCCGAAGAAGACCTGGAGAAACCGCCAGGAAAAGATGTTTCGAATGGCCAGGATCCACATCTCCGTGTTGTCGATGCGGGTGGCGATGCCGATCCCACTCTCGTAGTAGGGCGGGGTGAAGTCGATTTGTTCTTCCCTTTCGGCGGTAATGGAAAGTGCGGCCGCTCCGGCGTCGAAGGTGCCGTCGGCTACGCCGCCGATCAGGTTTCGAAGCGTGCTCTCCCGGAAAACGATTTGTTTGCCGAGGTCCTCGACGATGTTGGTGACCAGCCAGACAACGGGCCCGGACCAGGTGCCGTCGTCGTTCTTGATGGTGAATGGGGGCGTCTCTTTGATGCCGACGACGAAGGTCGACGGGGAATCGCCGGATGCTTCTTGGGCGGTTCCGAAACCGGCGGTGGCAAGGAGAAGGATAAGGGCAAGAAGGCGTCTCATGAAGGGGCCGGCGTTGACGGGCGGGCGAAGTAGAGGGGTTTGTATGGTTTTTGGGTCGCGGTGAGAAAAAATCAGGATGTCGGTGTTTCGGCCTCTCTGGATTCGGGGGTGTCCTCCTTCTTCTTTCGATGGGTCAACTTCTCGACGATGTAGAACATGGCGGGAATCACCAGGATGGCGATTACCGAAGCCGCCAACATCCCGCCGACGACGGTCGTGCCGAGAATCCGCCTGGAGACCATTCCGGCGCCGAGAGCGAAGTAGAGAGGCATACAGCCGAGGATGAAGGCGAAGGAGGTCATCAAAATCGGGCGCAGCCGGAGCCGGGCGGCAATGAGAGCGGCATCGCGGAGGGATTTCCCCTCTTCCTGATACTGGGCCCGGGCATATTCGACGATGAGGATGGCGTTTTTAGCCGCCAGGCCGATCAGCATGACCAGCCCGATCTGTGCATAGACGTTGTTGTCCATGTGCCGGAACATGAGAAACAGGAAGGCACCGCCCACGGCGATCGGCAGGCTCAGGAGAACGCTGAACGGAAGCGACCAGCTCTCGTAAAGCGCCGCGAGAATCAGGAAAGTGAAGAGGAGCGAGAGTCCGAAAATCGCCGCAGGGGGCACGCCTTCGGCGGCCTTCTTTTCCTGGTAGGACATACCGCTGTAGTTGTATCCCATGGTGGAATCGAAGGTCTGGTCGAAGGTGTTTTCGAGGATCTCCATGACCTCCCCCGTCGAGTGTCCCGGCGCGGCCGTTACGTTGATCTGTGCGGAGCGAAAAATATCGAAGTGCTGGATGAATTCCGGACCGAGTTTCCGCTCCGCAGTAGCGAAAGTGCTTAACGGGACGGCTTCCCCCTGGTTGTTGCGCACATAGAAGAGGTCGAGGTTGGCGACATCGGTGCGGAACTCTCCCTCCGATTGCAGGTAGACCTGCCACTGTCTTCCGAAGCGGTTGAAGTAATTGACGAAGGCACCGCCCATAAAGGCCTGCAGCGTCTGATAGACGGAGGAAAGGGAGACTCCCTGCTTGAGAACTTTGTCGCGATCCACATCGACGTAAATCTGGGGAATGTCGGTCTGGAACGTCGTGGAGGCCCGGAGGATTTCGGGTCGCTTGGAGATCTCGGAGATGAAGCGTTGCGTCTCCTGCGACAGAAATTCGGGTGACCGCCCGGCCTTGTCCTGAAGCATGAACGTCACCCCGCCGGAGGCTCCGATTCCGGGAATGGCCGGCGGCGGAAAGGCGAACCCTTCCGCTTCGACCAGGCCGTTCAGCTTTCGGTTCAACTGCCCGAAGATTGCCTTCAGGTTCTGGGTGCGGACGTTCTCGCTCGAATACCGCTCGGACCAGGGCTCCAGAGTGATGAAGAAAAACCCGCTGTAGGTGTTCATGACCCCCGAGAGCAAATTGAAACCCGCGACGGAGGTGACGTCCTTCACGCCGGGGATGTCTTTCACGAGATCGACAACGTTCATCGCCGAATCGGCGGTCCGCTGGAGAGAGGATGCGGGCGGAAGGGTGATCGAGGCGAACGCGTAGCCCTGGTCCTCGTCGGGGATGAACCCGGGGGCCAGGCGGCTGGCGCTGAAACCTCCGACCCCGCCGATGATCACAATGATCCCCACGGCGATGAAGCTTTTGCGGAGGAGGCCCCCGCAGATCTTCACATAGCGGGCGGTGGTGCTGTCGAATCCCTTGTTGAACTTCCCGTAGAACCAGTTGAGGGGGCCGCGGGATTTCTTCTTGGGGCGCAGGAGCAGGGCGGAGAGAGCCGGACTCAGGGTCAGGGCGTTGAAGGTCGAGATGAGGACGGAGATCGCGATCGTCACCGCAAACTGCTGGTAGAGCTGCCCCGTGATGCCGGGAATAAAGACGGTGGGGATAAAGACGGCCGTAAGCACCATGCTGGTGGCGAAGATCGGCCCGCTGACGTCTTTCATCGCCCGCATCGTGGCCTCCTTGGGGCCGAAGCCTTCCTCGATGTACCGCTCGACCGCCTCAACGACAACGATGGCGTCGTCGACGACGAGCCCGATCGCCAGAACCAGCCCGAAGAGCGACAAAGTATTGATCGAGAATCCCAACATGGGGAAGAAAATAAACGTCCCGATCAAAGATACCGGCACGGCGACGAGCGGAATGAGCGTGGCCCGCCAGCCCTGCAGGAAGAGAAAGACGACGATGACGACGAGGGCCAGTGCCTCGAAGAGAGTTTTCTGGATTTCCTTGATTCCCTCGGTGACCGCTTCGGTCGTGTCGAGGGCGACGGTGTATTCGAGCCCGTCCGGAAAACTTTGCGACATTTCGTCCATAAGTTCGCGAGCTGCTTCGGCCGCAGCCAGCGCGTTACTTCCGGGGGTTTGGTAAAGGGCGAGAATGGCGGCCGGCTTTCCGTTGTACCGACCCTCGGCCGTGTAGTTCTGGGAACCGAGTTCGACGCGCGCGACGTCCTTCACCCGGACGACGGATCCGTCTTCCTCGGCCCGGACGATGATTTCGCCGAATTCGGAAGGCTCCGTCAGCCGACCCTGGGCGCTGACCGAGTAGGTGAATTCCTGTCCGTCCGGGACCGGTTCACCCCCGATGGTTCCGGCCGGGTTGACCGTGTTTTGCTGCTGGATGGCCTGGACGATTTCGGAAACGGTGATGTTGCGGCTGGCTAGCACGTTCGGATCGATCCAGATCCGCATGGCGTAGTTTCCCGCGCCAAAAATGGTCACGCTGGCGACCCCGGGGATCCGGGTGAAGGCGTCGTTGAGGTTGATGACCGCGTAGTTGGTGAGGAACAGACTGTCGTAGGTTTCGTCCGGGGAAGTCAGGGCGAACAGGATGAGCGGGGAGGCCAGGGACTTGCGGACGGTGATCCCCATATTGCGGACATCCTGGGGTACCTGGGATTCGGCCTGGCTGACCCGCATTTGGGTCAGGATTTGGTCGGTGTTGCTGTCCGTTCCGATGTCGAACGTCACCGTCAGCGCCATGGATCCGTTGTTCGAACTGGTGGAAGACATGTATTCCATGCCGTCGACTCCGCTCATCTGTTGCTCGATGGGGAGCGCGGTGGACTCCTCGATCGTAATGGCGTCGGCACCGACGTAGCTCGCATTGACACTGATCTGCGGCGGAACGATATCCGGATACTGGGAGACCGGCAACATGGTCATGGAAACCAGACCGACGATGACCGTCAGGATGGCAATGACCATCGCGACGATGGGGCGGTTGATGAAGAACTTATACATGATGCCGGGAGGCGGGGCCGCTTAGTTTGCCGGAGAACCGGAATCCGCAGAATCGGCGGATGGGGACTCTTTGGCCGTCTGATTCGAACTCGCGCCCGCACCGGCGGCCGACTGCCCGTTTGCCGTCTGGGAATCGGAGGACGGATCACTCGGGTCTGCGATGTGATCTGTTCCTGCTTTTTTGGCATTCCACGGTTTCGTTTGAACCTTCATGCCGGACTGCAACCTTTGGATTCCCTGAACGACGACCGTCTGGCCCGCTTTGAGTCCCGAGGCGATTACGACGTTGCTTCCGCTGGTCTCGCCCAGTTCGACGGTGGCGGAACTGACGGTGTCGTCTTTGTTGACGGTAAAGACCGAGAACATTCCCTGGGTTTCCTTGACCGCCCGCTGCGGAATGAGGATGGCATCCGGCAGCGTGTTGACCCGACCGCGCACTTTCACGTATTGGCCGGGGCGGAGGACGCTGCCGGGATTCGGGAAGAGGGCGTAGACTCCGATGGTTCCGGTCCCTTCCTCGATCTGTCGATTGATGAACTGGAGGCGGCCCTTGTGTTTGAAGGTGCTGCCGTCGCTGAGGATCAGCTCGAGGTTCTCGGGCCGTTGTTCGTAGGGGATTTGGAGGGCCTTTTGGAAGTCGCCCGCCCGTTCGAGATAGGATTTTTCGGGAATGAAGAAAACGGCCTGGACCGGATCGAGACTGGAAATGGTGGTGAGGGTCGTTGTCGTGCCGACAAGATCGCCGATCTCTCCCTGGGCCTTGCCGGCGACCCCCGTGACGGGCGAATAGACTTTGCAGTAGCTGAGGTTGAGTTTTGCGTTGGCGAGGTTGGCCTGGGCGGCTTTCACCTGCGCCTGGGCGGCCTGCTCGGCTTGCACGGCGTTATCGAGTTGTTTTTGACTGATGGCATCCGCCTTGATGAGTTCGCGACCGCGTTCCACATCGAGTTCCGCCTTGACGAGTTCCGCCTGCGCCTGGGCGACGTCGGCGGCCGCCATTTGCACGGCGATCTCGAAGGGGTCGGAGTCGATGGTGAAGAGAAGCTGCCCTTTTTCGACCAGGGCGCCGTCGTCATATTCCTGCGTCAACAGATAACCCTGCACCTTTGGTTTGATGTTTGTGTTGATGACCCCTTGGAGGGTGGCGACGATCTCGCGATAGACGGGCAACTCCTCCGTGGCGGTCGTCATGACTTCGACGGTGGGAGGCGGCGGTGCCGGGGGGGCGGATTGTTTCTGGCAACCGGAGAGGGCCGCCAGCGCGAGAGCGGGAAAGACGAGGATGCGGAGGTTCATGGTTGCGGCGGAGATTCGGACTGCTGGGAAGGCAAGGGCGGAGGCGCGGGTGTGTCGTTGGTGGGACCTTCGGCGAAGTTTCCGCCGAGAGCGAGATAGAGATCGACCCGGTTGGTGAGAAGCTGGCCCCGTGCCGAAATCAGGGCTTGCTGGGCGACGAGGGCCTGACGTTGGACGTCGAGGTAGCTGGTCAGGTCGGTTTCTCCCTCCCGGTAGCGAATCTCGCCGATCTTGCGGGCCTTTTCATAGTTCTCGGCGGCGTCGGTGAGATTTTCCAACTGGGCGTACAAAAACATCTCCCGGGAGAGAGTGTCTTCCACCTCCTGGAAGGCGTTCAACACGGTCGATTTATAAAAGGCGACGGCCTGCATTTGCTCGGCCTCGGCCTGCTCGAATTGCGCCTTGCGCAATCCCGCGTCGAAGAGTGGCTGGAAGAGGTTCAACCCGATTTGGGCAAGCGTGCCCGGGCCGTCGAAGAGATCGCCGATCTTATCGGCGGTCGTGCTGTAGGAAGCGCCGAGGGAGAACTGGGGCAGCCGGGCGGCCGATGCGGAAGACGCCAGAAAGAAGGCGGAGAGCACTTGCCGGTCCGCCGCGATCAGGTCGGGTCGGCGTTCCAGAATCTGGGAGGGCAGTCCGGCGGGAACCGGCGGGAGATCCCTCTGCAGGTCGCCGGCGATCCGCAAGTCGTCCGCCGGATAGCGCCCGAGCAATACCTCGAGACTGCGGACTGCCGCCCGGGCGGCGAATTCGGCCTCCTTGGCCTGCTGCTTTGCGTTGGCGAGATCGGCGTTCGAGGTGAAGGTGTCCTGCGCCGAAACGTCGCCGGCATTGAAGCGGGCCTGCGCGAGGCGACTGGACTCGGCGAAGAGGTCGACGAAGGCCTCGGCGAGTTCCATCTGCCGCTTGGCGGTCAGCGCCTGAAACCATCCCTTTGCGACCTGCGCGGCCAGGCTTTGCCGGGCGAAAGCGTAGTCGGCGGCGCTGGCTTGGGCGGCGAGGGCCGCACCCTTGGCGCTGTCGGAGATGCGGCTCCACACGTCGATCTCCCAGCTCAGATCGAGCGATACGCCGAAAGTGGTCTGATCCTTGTCGACGCCGAAAGCGCGTTCCTGCTCGGTCAGTCCGAACCGGTGCGTCTGGCCGACCTGCGCCCCCGCGTCCAGTTCGGGGAAAAGGGCGGAATTCGCCTGGCGTGCCTGGGCGATCGCCGCGGAGAGGGAGGCGGCGGTTTGAGCGAGGTTCGGGTTGGCGATCTGGGCTTCCCCGACCAACTTCTCCAGGGTGGGATCGTTAAAGGCGGCGATCCAGTCGTCGGCCACTTCACCGCTATCGGCGGGAGCGGACCAATCGGAGGGCGCCATTTCCGTCATTTCCGTTTTCGGCTCGGGCTGCGGAATCGAGCAGCCCGCCACAAACAGAAGTGCGGTGACAAGGAGAGGAAACGTTCGGAAAAAGAGGAGGCTCATTGCGGAGAAGCATGTTCTGGACACGCCGTCAGCCGCCAAACTGCTTCTGGAAAGAGGAAGCGCAAGGCAAAAGGTCGCCTGTTCCGGCTTTTTACGCTCTGCCCTCTCCGACTACGGCTTTCGCCCGACCGCTCAGAATCCCGTCCGTGCGACCGGAAAAATAGAACAGTTCTATATTTATTGACAGGCGAAAGGCCCTCTTGGCAGCGATATAATTGAACAGGAATATATTTGTTGACAGAAGAAAGGCCCTTGGAGAGCGGAGTCGGGTTAGCCGGAGACTCCTGCGGTATCCGTTTTGCCGTATGAGCTTCGCCGAGTCAGGACGCAGAATTCCGGAAAATCAGGCCCAATATAAATACCGTGTTTTGGCGGGAACGGGGGTGATGAATTTTCCGCAGGGGTTGGTTCGTGGGGGAGGTGGTCGGGGAGGGGAGTTTGGTGAACGGCTTGCAGAGCCGGGTTTGGGCCCGCCGTTTGCCGGGAGCGCCCGTTCGTCGGAAGCGCCCGATTTGTCGGGCTTGCCGTTTGTCGGGAGTGCCCGATCCGCCGGGAGTGCCGTTTGCCGAAAGTGACTGATCCG
>CAZBLJ010000074.1:0-3859 GCA_964492605.1 uncultured Puniceicoccaceae bacterium | reverse complement strand
GCTCGCATTTTCCCACCTTCCCTCATGCCCACAGGGGTGCCGAAGACTTCGTGCAAGAGGAAGCTCTTACGCAGGTTTTGCGGATCGCGGAGGGATTCCCGGAGGAATTCCCGGTAGTTGGCCGTCTGGTTCGTTCCCCGTTTGGACGAAGCGGGTTGGTTTGCGGCCAGGCTGCCAATCCTTTCCCGGGCCTGCTGCCGCGCGGCTTCCACCTTTTCCTGCGAGCGGCGGACTTCCGCCATCCTTTCCTCGAGATCCCGGTCGTAGCTCGGCTGAAGGGGAGGGGGCTGGGCCTCCGTTCTCTCCGGTTCCGCCGGTCTGAGGTTTCTCTGGGGTTCCCGTTCGGGTCGTTGCCGCGACTCCCGCAAGACCGAGCCGCCGGCCCGTTCTTCGGCGGGGGGCTCCATCTCGTGCGGTTGTTCTTGGCCCTGCTGCCCGGCCCGCCGACGCTCTTCGATCTTCCTGCGGAGTTCCTCGCGGATCTTCCGCATCGATTCCGGCTCCTCCTCCGCGGAGGGGTCCTCTTCCCCTTTTTTGCCGAAGAACTGCGACGCGAAGTAAATCGCGAAGAAGATCAACGGCAGGAGGATTTCGAAGAAATTGTCCATTGCCGAACCGGGCTCAGGCCAGGGAGGTTGCCTTAGTTCTTGCCGCCCGGAATGTCCGGGGTTTCCTCGTCATCCTCGGCGATGGTTTCCCGCATCTTGGTGTCGGCGTGGATGTTGTTGAGGCGGTAGTAGTCCATGACGCCGAGGTTGCCTTCGCGGAGGGCGTCGGCAATGGCCATCGGGACCTGGGCCTGGGCTTCGACGAGCTTGGCCTGCATCTCCTGCACCTTCGCCTTCATCTCCTGCTCGAGGGCGACCGCCGCCGCGCGGCGGATTTCCGCCTGGGCCTGGGCCATGTTCTTGTTGGCTTCCGCCTGGGCGACTTGCAGTTTCGCGCCGATGTTCTCGCCGACGTCCACGTCGGCGATGTCGATGGAGAGGATCTCAAAGGCCGTGCCGACGTCGAGTCCGCGCTGGAGAACCACCTTGGAAATGGAGTCGGGACTCTCGAGAACGGTTTTGTAGGTGTCGGCGGAACCGATCGTGGTGACAATCCCTTCGCCGACGCGGGCGATGATGGTTTCTTCCAGGGCGCTCCCGACATAGCGGTCGAGATTCGAGCGGACGGTCACGCGGGCGCGGGCCTTCACCTGAATCCCGTCCTTTGCAACACCGTCGATGCTGCGGCGTCCGGCGTTCGGGTCGGGGCAGTCGATCACCTTCGGGTTGATGGAGGTGCGGACGGCCTCGACCACCGATTTGCCGGTGCCTTTGGTGGCCAGGTCGATGGCGCAGGCACGGGTCCAGTCGAGGGCGATGGACGCCTTATCGGCAGCGATCAACGCCTGGACCGTATGGATGATGTTCCCTTCCGCGAGGTAATGGGCTTCCAACTCGTCAGTCGTGATCTCGATGCCGGCCTTCGAGGCGGTGATCCGGGCGTCGACGACCAGTTTGTAATCGACGGATCGGAGCCGCATGGCGACCAGGGTGAAGATGCTGACGGAGGCACCGGCGAGCAGGGCCTTCAACCAGACGGTGAAGAAGGAGAAAAGAATGTAGCCGAGAACCAGGACGGCGACCGCGAGGACGCCGATCAGGATCATGGGCCACGGAACTTGGGCGAGGACGGTGAGGGTGTTCATACTTTTTCGATGATTAGACGGAAATTATCTCGGCCGGTGACGCGAACGGATTGACCTTTCTCGAGAAAACCGGAGCGGGAAAAGGCTTCATACTTTCGATCACCGACGCGTATCATCCCTGTCGGAGCCATGGTCGTCAAGGTAACTCCATCCGAGCCGATGATTTCGTCGTCCGCGTGGACGGACTCGGTGCGCCCGCTCACGGCGGAGCCGAGGACGAAACGATTTCTCAGGCGGGTTTTCCCGATCAGGCGGAATTCGAAATAAACCGCTACGATAATCGCGAGGCCGCCGAGCATGAAGTACAGGATAGACCCTCCGAGACCCCACGGCTCCGCTGCGAAGTAAGCTCCGGTGGCCAGGGCCACCAGGGCGAAAAGCCCGAGAACGCCCCCGGGTATGAGCACTTCGGCGGTGGCGAGGAGCAGTGCCAGAAGAAAGAGTCCGAATATGGCTGCCATCAGCGTAAGGGTTCGACGGTGAGTGAAAAATCCTGATAGCCGGTCACCCGGATGCGGGTGCCGTGCTCCACGGTTCCCAGCCGGGTCTTGGCTTCGTAGCGCTTGCCTTCGATTTCGACCTGGCCGTTCGGGAAAAGATCGGTTGCGGCGATTCCCTCGGCACCTACGTCGGGCCAGCCCGTCGGCGTGCGGACCGGGGCGTCTCCCGAATCGGCGGACCCGTGGGGCCTCTCGGGGGGATCGCCGACGGCCGATTGCAGAACGAGTTTGTTCCACACCCAGGTGCGGGGCAGGAAACGCACGACGAAGGCGGCACCGACCACTGCGAGGACGACTCCCAGGATGACGTTCAGTATCGGCGTCAGAAAGACGCCGCCGCTCCAATCGATCGGTTCATCCGGCCAGATGTCCGACATGGCCCAGACCAGAGATCCCAGGATCAGGGCGAGCCCGGCGACCGCCGGGAAAATCAGCCCCGGGAAGAGGAACAATTCGACGACGATGAGAATGATCCCGAGAAAGAAAAACAGGATGGCTTCATAACCCGCGAGCCCGGCGATGTGGCTGCTAATGAAAACCACGGCAAGGATGATGATCCCCCCGATGCCGAAGATGCCGAAGCCGGGAGTTTTGAACTCGATGAAAAGGAGGAGCATGCCGGCACCCAAAAGGAGGGGGGCGATGGTGTTCAGATAGTGGGCGAGCGATTCGGACCAGGTCACCTCGAAGGAGCGGATCTCGTAGGCACCGGGGCCGACCACATCGTCGAGAAGGTCGTCGATCGAGTCGTAGATCCCCGCCCCGAGCAGGGGTTGCGGCGGGTCGCCGAACTTCTCCACGGCTTCGCTGGCCGTGAGGGAGAGCAGCTCGCCCTCCTTCTTGAGGACCTTGTCGCCGATCTTGAATTCGAAATTCGGGTCGGACATGGCCCTCATGACATCGGCGCGGTAGCGGTAGTCCTCGGTCATCGAACGAACCTTCGCCTGGATGTAGCTGTTGATTTTCCGCTGCATCCCCTCGGGGATCTCCTGACCCGTCGAGGCGACCGCTTCGGCGGCACCGATGATCCCGTCCGGACTAAAGTAGATGCGGTCCGTCGAGATGGAGATGAAAGCCCCGGCGGAAATCGCCTCGGGGGCGACGTAGGTGTAGACCTCCCCGTCGAATTTCGAAAGGGCCTCCATGATCTCGAGCGTCGGGCCGAGGCCGCCGCCCGGCGTGTCCATGTCGATGATCACGATTTCGACCCCGTTTTCCTGGGCCATTTTCAGCCCACGGTTCAGAATATAGAAAGTGGGGGTGACGATCTGCCCTTGGACCGGGAGGATGTACACAGGGGTTTTCCCGCTCGGAGACGCCTCCGCAGGCGGGGTGTCGGACGATGTCGGGGACGTCTCCGGATTCGCCTCCGGTTCGGAATAGGCGGAAGCACCCGCCAGGGCGAGGAGAAGAAGCAGACCGGTGGAGAGACGACGCACGAGAGAAGAGAATAGCTGGGAAAACGGGATTATCAAGCCAAGGCTGGCAGAGGAGTACGGAATCCGGGTGGAATATTTAGACGTGATCGCAATCGTGATTGGAGGTCGTTCGATTGCGAGTAGATCGCACATTCATTGGACTCACGGAATTTCGCGCACGGGAATGCCGCGCTCGCGGAGGAAGCGCTTTGTTTCGGGAATGGTGAAGGTTCCGAAATGGAAGATGG
>CAZBLJ010000073.1:0-11974 GCA_964492605.1 uncultured Puniceicoccaceae bacterium | reverse complement strand
CTGACCCTCTCCTACTTTCCTGCGCTTTCGTCGTTTCATGCCCGAAAAATCCACGATCCCTGCCATATTGTCAAGCATAATAGAACAGGTTTATTTTTATCTCCATCGATTCATTTCGGAAAGCTTTCTGGTGCCAAGCTCAGGGCAAGGTCCTTTGGATTCTCCAGGTGCGGGCTGTGGCCGGAGTTGGGGATGAGGGCTAGCGTGGCGTCCGGCAGGAGGTTGGCCATGTCTCGGGCTATGCTCTCGAATTTGCGGTCGTTTTCACCGACGCATAGAAGCACGGGAACCTTTACTTCGCCGAGACGGTCCCATAGCGGGGGGAGAGCGCCGGTGCCGTGGTGTTTCAACGAGCGGGCGAGGCCGGTCGGGTCGTTGGCCAGACGGCGCCGTCGCAGGTTTTCGCGAACCGGCGCGGAGAGTTTTTTCAATCCGGCCATCACCGGCTGGTCCCACCAGGCGTCCAGAAAGCGGTCGAGGGGATCGGAACGGAGTTTGCGGATCCATTCCGAGTCCGACCCGATCCGTGCGGCGCGTTCTTCCGGGGTTTTCAGTCCGGGGCCGGCACCGATCAGGATCAAGCGGCAGAAGGCGTCCGGCCGCAGAAGCGCGAGGTGGAGGAGGAGTCGCCCTCCCAGTGAGTATCCGAGGCCCGTGAGCGGAGGGCTTTCGGTCTTCTCTCGGGGTAGGAGGCGGTCGGCCATTCTCTCGAGGGAGAACTCCTCCTCCGCGGCACCGCCCCGGCTGCCGTGTCCCGGCAGGTCCGGACACTCCCACTCCCCGCCGACAAAAAAGGACAGGGCGGAAAAATCCGCCCCGTCCCCGGTAAAACCGTGCAGCGCCAAAACGCGCATGAGAAGTCGGCTATTTCGCCAGCTTCGCGGCGGCTTTGACGATCCCGACAAAGGAGCGCGCCTCCAGGGAGGCACCGCCGATCAGACCACCGTCAATGTCGGATTGGGCAAGCAATTCGGGTGCGTTGGCGGGTTTCATGGATCCACCGTAGAGGATGCGGATCCTGTCCGCCTTCTCCTTGCCGAAAAGATCCACCAGGATCTTACGGATCGCCGCGTGAACCTCCTGAGCCATCTCCGGTGTGGCCGTCTTGCCGGTGCCGATCGCCCAGACCGGTTCATAGGCGATAATCACGTTTTCGGCGTGATCGTTGGAGACGCCTTTCAATCCTTCGCGCACTTGGGCCTCAATGATCGCAAGAGTGCGATCAGCCTCCCGCTCTTCGAGGGTTTCCCCTACGCAAAGAATCGGCTTCAGACTGCTTTCGAGGGCGGCGAGGACCTTCTTGTTCACAAAGGCGTCGTCTTCGGCGAACAAAGCCCGGCGCTCGCTGTGCCCCAGGATCACGTGGGTGACAAAAAGGCTTCGGAGCATTTCGGCGGAAACTTCGCCGGTAAAGGCTCCGGAAGTCTCCGGATTCATGTTTTGGGCGCCGACCTGGACCGTCGATTCGGAGACGGTTTTGGCGACGCTTTCGATACCGGTGAACGGAGGACAAACCAGTACGCTGACGGAAGTCTCGTTACCGAGTTCCTCGACAATCGCCTTGGTGAGGTCGACGCCTTCGGCGGCGTTCTTGTTCATCTTCCAGTTGCCGGCAATCAGGTATCTGCGGGATTGGCTCATAATGTGTGTCTATGGAGATTTGGTGTGGATGATAGGTGCCGCCAGTCTGCTGCTTTCCACGAGCAATAAGTTGGAAGCGACGCCGTAAATCGGTGTGTGGCTTATTCCGTGTCGAGGGCGGCGACGCCCGGAAGCGTTTTTCCTTCGAGGAACTCGAGGCTCGCACCTCCGCCCGTGCTCATGAAGGTGACCTTTTCGGAAAAGCCGCTCTTCTTGATGGCTTTGACGGAATCGCCTCCGCCGATGATGGAGGTGCCGCCGCTGTTGGCGACGGCGTCGGCGATGGCAAAGGTTCCCTTCGCGCAATCGTCGATCTCGAAAATGCCCATCGGGCCGTTCCAGAGAATGGTCCTGGCTCCGGCGATCTCCTCGGAGAAGGTCTTGATGGTTTCAGGTCCGATGTCGACCCCTTCCCAGCCATCCGGAATGTTGCCGGAGGCGAAATCGGTTTCGGCGACCGTCTTCGCTTTGAAGTCGAGGCCCTTGACGATCATGTTGTCGGACGGGAGGAGGAGGCGTACGCCTTTCTCCGCCGCCTTGTGGATCGCTTTTTCGGCCGTTTCGACCTTGTCCAGCTCGCAGAGGCTGTCGCCGACGGTGCGACCGTTGGCGAGGGCGAAGGTGTAGGCCATGGCTCCGCCGATCAGCATGGCGTCCGCCTTGTCGAGAAGAGCATCGATCACCGCGATCTTGTCGCTGACCTTCGCCCCGCCCAGGATGACGACGAAGGGATGCTCCGGAGTAGCGGTCTTCTCGCCCAGGTAGGCCAGCTCCTTGTCGATCAGGTAACCCGCCACCTTGGGAGAAAGGAACTCGCAGACTCCGGCGGTGGATGCGTGGGCGCGGTGGGCCGTGCCGAAGGCGTCGTTCACGTAGGCTTCGGCGACCGAGGCCAGCTCCTTCGCGAAGGCGGGATCGTTTTTCTCCTCTCCTTCGTGGAAACGAAGGTTTTCCAGCAAAAGCACGCCCCCGGGTTCGAGGGCTTGCGCCGCGGCCTTTACGTCGGGTCCGACGCAGTCGTCGACGAAGGCGACGGCTTGTCCGAGCTTGTCGCTCAGGTCCCTGGCGACCGGGGCGAGGCTCATCTCCGGAACTTTTTTGCCCTTGGGACGGCCGAGATGGCTGCCGAGAATCACTTTGGCCTTTTGCTCGACGAGTCGCTTGATGGTGGGGAGGGCGGCGACGATCCGGCTGTCGTCCGAAATCGTGCCGTCGGAATGAAGGGGGACGTTAAAATCGACCCGAACGAAGACGCGCAGGTTCGAGAGGTCGACGGAATCAATGGTTTTGGCTTTGGACATGGTTTTGCTCGCTTGGTTTACCGAAAGAAAAGCCGCCGCGTTGTAGAGGAGAGGAACGCGGCGGCCGGAAGAAAAGGAGGTCCGGAGGGCTGCGGCGCAACCCTCCGGGCCGTCCGGGATTCGTTAGAGGAGGTCGGCGACCTTCTCGAGAAGTTCGACGCAGCGGTTGCTGTAGCCCCACTCGTTGTCGTACCACGACACGAGCTTCACGAAGTTGTCGTTCAATCCGATGCCGGAACCGGCGTCGAAGATCGAGCTGAGCGGATCGTGGATGAAGTCGGAGCTGACCACTTCCTCGTCGGTATAACCGAGGATGCCCTTGAGGCTGCCTTCCGAAGCTTCCTTCATCTTCTGGCAGATCGCTTCGTAGCCGGCCGCCTTTTCGGTGCGGACGGTGAGATCCACGACCGAAACGGTCGGGGTCGGGACGCGGAAGGCCATACCGGTCAACTTGCCCTTGACCTCCGGGATGACCAGTCCGACGGCCTTGGCGGCTCCGGTCGTCGACGGAATGATGTTGATCGCGGCGCTGCGGCCGCCCTTCCAGTCTTTGCGGCTCGGACCGTCGACGGTCTTCTGCGTCGCGGTGTAGCTGTGGACCGTGGTCATCAGCCCCTCGACGATCCCGTAGTTGTCGAGAACCACCTTGGTGATCGGGGCCAGGCAGTTGGTCGTGCAACTGGCGTTGGAAATGATGTTGTCGGACCCGGTCAGGGTGTCGTCGTTGACTCCGAGAACGACCGTCTTGACTCCGTCGCCCTTTCCGGGGGCGGAGATGATGACTTTCTTCGCTCCCGCGTCGATGTGGCCCTGCGCAGCCGTGTCCTGGACGAAGAGGCCGGTCGACTCGATCACGACGTCGACCCCGAGTTCTCCCCACGGAAGGGCGCTCGGGCCTTCCTTGACCGAGAGGGACTTGATGGTCTGGCCGTTCACGACCAGCGTGTCGTCATCCGGAGCCTCGACGGTGCCGTTGAAACGACCCTGGATGGAGTCGTACTTCAGCAAGTAGGCGAGGTTGTCCGCCGGGACGAGGTCGTTGATGGCGACTACCTCGATATCCTTCCCGAGGAGGCCCTTGTCTGCAATGGCCCGAAAGACGAGCCGTCCGATACGGCCGAAGCCGTTGATTCCGATTTTTGTCGGCATGGTTGGTTTCCTGTTTAGTGATTAGAGAAATTAATAGAAGAATACCTTCTTTATCAGGAGGTGAAGGTTCGATGAAAACTTTGTGCCGCGCATTGGCAAGAGAATAACCGATTGTTTGTGGGAAAAGGCCTGTCCGGTGAAAATTCGAGCAAAACCGCTCCGCCATTCCGGTCAAGGGTTTACCGTGAAGACTTCCAGAGCCCGCAGGACAGGGCGGGAAGATAAATTCCCTCCTGGCTCGTCCGGTGCAGGGCACCCTCCAGGCCGCCCTGGGCCACTCGCTCCTGGTCGGCGACCTGGATCCAGTGGCGTTCCCGCGAAGTTTTGGGCCAGGGCAGCATCACCGGATGCGGATGGGGGTTGATCGCGAACAGAAGGCGGTCGTCTCCTTCCGATCCGTCCGCATTGTAGAGCGCAGCGATTGCGGAGGTGTTTTCCGCCCCGGAGAATCGGAAGTATCCGTCTCGGTGGGCCGAGGGGCGGAGCAATCGTCCGGTCGGCGCCAGGCGGAGCCGGATCCAGCGGGCGAAGTATTCCACGGTGGCCGTATAATAGGTGCGCCTCTCGTAGTCGATGGCGTTCAGGTCGCCCCTCTGGTAGGTGTTGTGGACGCCGTGTTTGGTGCGGAGACCGTCCTGCCCGGCCGAAATCATGGGAATCCCTACCGAGCAGAAGAGGAAGGCCGCCATCAGGTGGGTGCGGCGGCGGTCGGCGGGTGTCGGCGCGATGCCCTCGTGATCCGGATTCTCCGTAATCCGGTCGAGCCAGCAATAATCGTCATGGGATTCCGAGTAATTGACGGTCTGCGCGGGCCAGGAGGCGCGGTCCCCCGGCGAGCCCGCCAGAAAGTAGCGGGCCGCATCCTGGTTCGCCCCGCCCCGCACGTATTCGGCGACGAAATCCCGGAACCCGTCGTTCCACTGCGAAAAGGCGGTATCGGTCAAGTCTCTCGCGAGATGCCCGCGGAAACTCCACGGCTCCGTGATGAGAACCAGATGCGGATGCTTCTCCTTCAGCTTCTGCTCGATTTCCTGCAGAGCCGGTTTGCCCACGAGGTCGGCCAGATCGAAGCGGAAACCGTCCACACCGTATTGTTCGACCAGGTGGAGAAGGCTTTCGACGATCAGCCTCCGGACCATGGGGGCGTCGGTTCTCAGGTCGTTTCCGCACCCGCTCCAGTTGGTCATGGTGTGGTGGGTGTCGAGGTGGAAGTAATAATACTTGTCGAGAAAGAGCAGATTGTTCGGCTCGCCGATGTGGTTGTACACCACGTCCAGAATCACGGTGAACTCCTGCTCGTGCAGGGCGCGGACCAGGTCGCGGAACTCCTCCACCTGCGAACCGAGTTCGGGTTTCGCGCCGTAGGTGCTCTCCGGCGAGAAGTAGTTCACCGGCATGTATCCCCAGTGATACTCGTCGCGGCTGCGGCTGTCGAACTCCTGGATCGGCTGCAATTCGACCGCGTTGACTCCGAGTTCGTGCAGGTAGGAACGACCGGTGCGGATCCATCGGGCGAGCCCCGCGAATCCCAGTCGCTCCTCGTCGCGAAACGACGCCGGAAGGCGGGCCAGGAGATCGCGGACATGGCATTCGCAGACGACCAGATCGTCCCACTGGGGCGGGGAGAATCCCGTATCGATTCCGCCCGGAGGGAAGGTTGCGGGACCGAACAGGATCCCGGGGCCGCCGCGGGAGACCGCGGCCTTCGCATAGGGATCGAGGACGGGCAGATCCGGATGAAACTGGGTGGAGCCATCCCGATTCACGCCGTGGACCCGATAGTGATAGAAGAAGCCCCCCAGGTCCCGGGGGACGGAAGCTTTCCAGACGCCGTCGACCGGGCCTTCGAGTTCGATCGTCTCCGGACTTTCCATGGTGGCATCCTCGGAAATTTCGACCACGACCTTGTCGGCCCGGGGCGCGAAGAGTCGAAAGCGCGTCGTCTTCCCGTCGGATTCGGCACCCAGCGGACTGTCCGAGGCGAGGGAGAGAAAGTCGGTGGTGGGAGGCAGGTGGCGGATCTCCTCGGCGTCGCCGGAGGACCACAGTACCTCCTCCTGGCCGTCCACCTCGTAGTCGTCCGGAACCGAGAAGTTGAACAGGTGGAGGCCGGTTCTCTCCGGATGGAATTCGTAATTGCAGGCCCCGTCCGGGTCGAAAACCGCATTGGGGGCACCGCGCGGCACGTCCAGCCATTCCCCGTCGCCGGCCTGGAATTTGAAGGCGAACGGCTCGCCGCGGTCGAGCAGCTCCCGGGGGATTGGAAGCGCGGCGAAGGTGATGCCGGAGAGGCGGGTGCGTTGCATTCGCCAGGTCGGCCCGTCTTTCAGGGGTTGCCAGTCGTTGAAATCCCCGGCCACGAAGACGCCCTTCTCCGCGAGAGCGGTCTTTCCGCGCTCCGGAAGTTCGCAGCTGAACAGGAGATTCCCGCGGAACCGCAGGTATCCGGCGATCCGCGCATAAACCAGTGGCGGGCACCGCTCCAGCGACTCGAAAGGCCGCTTGGGAGGACCGAAAAAGAGGGGAGGCTTTTCCTTCCGGCTGACCCAGTCCCGCGCCAGAACGATCAAACCGGATTGGCCGGACTCCCAATAGGCCTGTAGAATTTTCTGCTCTCCACTCACAACAGCACAGCAATGCCGAATAGGCCGGTTGTCAATGGGGCAACCCGGCCCCCGGATAGCTGTTCAGGAAGGATTCGTGATTTTTCGGAGAAACAGCTTCCGGTGGAGGGGGCAGGGGCCTCTCTCCCGAAGGCCCGCCAGGTGGGCTTCGGTTCCGTAACCGCGGTTCGTGTCCCAGCCGTAGAACGGAAAATCCCGGTGGGCCCGTTCCATGCAGGCGTCCCGTTCCACCTTCGCCAGGACGGAGGCGAGGGCGATGGCCAGAGATTTTCCGTCACCCTTGACAAGGGATTGGTGCGCGTAGCCGAGACGCGCTACCGGGCGGCCGTCGACCAGGATTCGCGGAAGGCGGGAGGTGTTCTCCCCGCTCGACCAAAGAGGAAGATGCTCTTCCTCTCCCGGGAGGACCGTGCCCGCCAGACCTTCGAGGGCCCGTCTCATGGCGATGGTGGTGGCACCGAGGATATTATGCTCCTCGATTTCGGACACTTCGCCGATCCCGACCGAGATGCGAACACCGCTTTCATCCCGGAGTCGAAGAAGAAACCGGAGGGCTTCCCGGCGTTCCTCGATTTTCAGTTTCTTGGAATCGTCGATCCGGGGTGCTTTCCGGCTTCTCCAGGATGTATCGAAGAAGGCGGCCGGGAGGTGAACGGCCGCCGCGAAAACCGGCCCGGCCAGACAACCGCGGCCCGCTTCATCCACGCCGATCAGACCGGAAGACGCCCGAAGGATGGTTCGGTCGTGCCGCCATAGCTGAAGGGTGCCGTCCGGTTGTGACATGGGAGCGGAGCTGAAACGCGCGGAGTCAGTAGATTACCAGAATGACTTCCCCTTCGTAATCCCGCAGCCAGGCGCGTATGCTCAGCGGTGCCGAAGCCGAGCGAAAGTTTTGCAGGGCGTTTGCCATCTTCTCCTCGGGTGCAAAGAGCCGGATGTCCCCGCCGCGGCGGCCCTCGTTCGTGGTCAACGCTTCCGCTACGGCAAAACCTGCGGGAGTCGGATCATTGAGTTTTTCCAGTGCGGAAATCGTGACGCGGACGGGCGAGTTTACATAGTAGCGAGCGTTTTCGCGGTAATAGTCGGCGGTATGCGGAAGAAGCGGCGGGGGGATCACGGTCGCCGCTCCACCGAGATTTTCGATCGTCTTTTCCGAGATTCCGTACACCTGATCGAGTTCGAGAAGGCTGCGGAAGGGGCGCAGCTCGATGATTCGTGAGGCGAGAACCGGGCCGATTCCCGGAAGGGTTTCCAACTCCGCCAAGTCGGCGGTGTTCAGGTCGATGCCTTCCCGTCCGGTTGTCGGCTGCTTGCCGTCCCGGGTGTTGCCGCTTCGCAGCCGCGAGCTTTGCCAACCGCCGGCACCGCTGACCCGCGCTTCGGCCTGGAGGCGTTTCAACTCCTGCTGGTAGGCGGACAACGATCCGTCGAGTCCCGGCCAGGGGCTGTCCGGAATAAACCCGGAAACCCTCGCAAGCCCGTTGCGAACCAGCTCCGCCCCGAGGTTCCGCCCGTTGCGTTCGACGATCGCCCGGTAGCGGGTTCTCGCTCCCCAGCCATCGCTCCAATCCGTGTAGACCGTGAACGGACCGGAGAGGAATTCACGCGTGAAGTCACCGGCCTCTTCACCCAGCTCAATGGCCTCGGAGGCGGAAATCGAAAACGCCCGGGCCTGTCCCCGGACCCGTTCCGGATAGCGGTTGTCGGTTTCCGGCGTATCGACGAAGAAGATACGAAAGGTGTATTCGTTTCCTTCGTGCCGTACCGTGAACGAGTCGCCGTCGGCGTAGGAATCGCGGACCAGGGTGACGTTCTCCAGTACGTCCCACTCGGCGGCCCGCAGCGCGGGGCCAAAAAGGAGAAGAGCCAGGAAACAGCAGACCAGGAAGGCGGGGCGAAGCAGGCGGAGCTGCCGATTCCTCCGGTGGTAGGGAAACGCGCTTGCCGGGGTCATGCCTTCAAGGCTTTGCGGTGATGGGCGGGGAGGTTCCGGCGAGGAGCGTTTCTACTTTTGGAATATCCTTGATGATCTCGTCCGGATCGGGTCCCACGCCGATGTAGCGCAGATTCGGAAGCGCCCGGGGAAGTCGCTCGCCGTAGGCACAAAGGAGGGTGTGTTTCAGCATTCCAACGACGTAGGCTTGAGCCGCCGCCGGAAGGGCTTCGAAGGAACGGACCTGCGAGATGTCCTCGTCCCAGGGTTCGTACTCCTCGAAGACCGGCTCGCAGCTCTTTCTCTCGACCTCGTCGCGGGGAACTTTCCGATGGAGGTTTCCCCGGGGAGTCCGGTATCCGGTGCAGATCCGCAGCGTTCCCTCCCACGTTCCGTTCCGGGTAAGGGCGTCGAGCTTGTTGATCACGAAATCGTCGAACCCGCCATAGCGCAGGGTGGTCCCCTTTTCGACGGCATCGAACCAACCGACCATCCGCTGCCGGCCGGTGGAGGTTCCGAATTCCAGCTTCTCCAGTTTTTTCGACAGGGAATGTTCCTTCGGGATTTCGGTGAGAAAGTCGTGGGTCCCCACTTTCGTGTCATAGGCCTTGCAGACTCCCATGGTGTGGAGCGGTTGGACGGGTATCCCGGCGGATTGGAAAAATTCGGGCGTATAGGAGTGGGAGGCGGTGACATTGGGAGGAAACCCGTGGCGCTTGTCCAACCAGTAGGCTTGTCCGAATTCGCCGATGACGGTCCGACCGTTTTCGATGGTGCCCAGGACCTCTTCGCGGATGTCGCAGAGATTGTTCACGAACCGTCGGCCCGATTCCCAGTAAACCTCGCAGAGTAGATCGGTGTTGAGCGTAAACGGGTCCTTCCCGCAAAAACGCTTGAAGTCGAATTCGTCCGGCGGGAACACGCCGTCTTCCACGGCCGGTTGGTTGGCGCGGCCCTCGGCGTTGGAGAGCGTTTCGAAAAAACCGAACCACTCATCTTCCGTGACCTGGCAGACATTCCGAATGGTGCGGACGGCGCGTTCCATTTTCGATGCGAACCGTTTTCCGAACCGCTCGAAGGGACCCCGGAAGTCCGCGAAATAGATCTGCCACTGGCCGACCTCGTCCAGGTAAGCCGGCGTGATGCCCCGTCCGGTGGAGCCCCTCGCGGTGAGTCCCAGCTGATTCTCGCGGTAGGATTCCCAGGCGAGGTCGAGCAGCCGGTGGCCCGGATCGCTGACCATGGTGCGTTCGTCGATGCGCAGGCGGTCCATGACCGAAAAACCGCGCGCCTCGGTGGCCTTCGTTTCCCACCAGAGTTTCCGCGGGTCGGCGACCACCCCGGCACCCAGGCCCAGGATGGGGACGCTCTTCTCGATCACGCCTCCGGGCAGAAGGTTGAGCTTGAGGCCCCCTGCGGTATGGCCGGAGTTGGCACCGCCGTTCACCTTGAGGACCACGCGGACCGGATCTTCGGTGCCGCTGGAATGTTGCAGTTCGCGGACCACCTCGGAAATCAGGCGTCCCTTGCCTTCGTCACCGAAGCTGATGCCCGTATCCGCGATGAGCGGGCTCTTGAAAGGAGTCAGCGCCACCTTAGTTTTCCTCCGCGGTTTCGGCTTTCACGATGATCACATCATGGGGAGCGGCCTCTTTCTGGCCCGCCTGGGACACCTGCACATAGCGCGCGTTCTCCTTGAGGGCCCGGAGATCCGCCGCACCCAGATAGCCCATGCCGCTGCGGAGTCCGCCGACCAGTCCACCCATGACCTCTTCGACCGAGCCGGAAATCTCCTTTAAGGCCTCGATCCCCTCGGAGGCCACCTTGCGGGTGACATCCTTCTTGTCGTGGCCGTAGCGGGCGGCCGATCCGGACTTCATGGCGGCCTCGCTCCCCATGCCCCGGTATTGCTTGTAGAGTTTTCCTTTGATCTCGAGAATGGTGCCCGGCGCTTCCCGGCAACCGGCCAGCACGCCGCCGCACATCACGGCGTCGCCCAGGGTGAGAGCTTTGACGATATCGCCGGAGGTGGTGATCCCCCCGTCGGCGAGGACGCGGACGCCTTTTTCCCTGGCGGCACGCGAGCACGTGTACAGAGCGGTCAGCTGGGGAATCCCTACCCCGGCGATCTGCCGGGTCGTGCAGATCGAGCCCGGTCCTTGGCCGACCTTGATCACATTCGCCCCCGCATCGGCGAGAAAGTCGACCCCTTCGGGACTGGTGACGTTTCCGGCGATGATGGGGAGGTCGCTGAATTCGGAACGGACGAGGCGAACGACGTCACCCACTCCGGCGCTAAAACCGTGGGCGGTGGAGACCGCCACGACATCCACCCCCTCCTCGACGAGCCGGGAAACCTGCTCGAGCACCTGGTCGCGGTCGAGGGCGCCGTCCGGCTTGCGGATGGTGCTGACGGCCGCCCCGCAGAGAAGGCGGAACCGGTCGTCCCGCGCCGGTCGTAGATTGGATCGCGCCTCCTCGGTGATCCGCTCGATGTCGCTCAATGTGAACAGCCCCTTCAAATGATCGTCCCGATCGACGACCAGCAGCTTGTGGATTCCGAGATGTTCGCTGAAGAACCGGTCCGCCGTATCGACGGGATTGCTGCCCAGATCGCCTTCGCGCACGGTATGTACCTGGTCGCGGGCGTGCATCGCCTCCCGCACCTGGTGCTGGCTGTATCGGTTCTTGACCACCCGGCCCGGGAGAAGGCCGACCAGCCGGTTCTTCTCGTCGACCACCGGGAAGGTGCGGAATTTCACGTTCTTTCGCTCGACCAGCTCGAGGACGTCGCCGATCGACTGCTCGGGGTGGGCGACGAACGGATCCTGGATGAGACCGTTCACGTAGTTTTTCACCCGGGCGACCTCCCGAACCTGTTGCCTGGCGGGGAGATTGTAGTGGATGACCCCCATCCCGCCTTGCAGCGCCATGGCAATGGCCATGTTGCTTTCCGTGACGGTGTCCATGTCGGACGACAGAATCGGCACGTGGAGGGCCAACCCCGGCGCCAGGTCGAGATTCAGATTGGCATCGCGCGGGAGCACCTCGGAGTAGCGGGTGGCAAGGGAGACGTCGTCAAAGGTCAGCCCGGTCGGGAGTACCTTTGGGAAAAATAAATCGGCGGGAAGGTAGACGCTTTCGTTGGACATGGTTTTGGCTGGGAAAGCCCTCTACTGTCCCAGCCGCCGACGCGGATTGCGAGAGGAATTTCATTCCCCGGGCAGCCCGGTTGCGATTCTAATTATGCGGGGGAAACCCCGGCCTTACACGCCGTTAACCTGCGGCTCGGAGTCGACATTCCGCTGGTGCAACAGGTCGGACAG
>CAZBLJ010000072.1:9427-12017 GCA_964492605.1 uncultured Puniceicoccaceae bacterium | reverse complement strand
GAGGATTTTCTGGCCTGGGCGCAATTGGAACGCGGACTTTCGGATCATTCCGTCGGCGGCTATGAAAACGATTTGTTCCAGTTCGGGAAATTTCTGGAGAAGTATGGCTGCCGATCCTGGCAGGATGTCGATGAGGACGTGGTCTCCTCTTTCCTGGGGCACCTGACGGACGAGTCCTACGAGACGGCGTCGGTTGCGCGGAAATTGTCGGCCTTGCGCAGTTTTTCCGGCTATCGGGAGCGCGAGGGGCTCGGGCGCAGTCTTACCGAAATCGTTCGCGGTCCGCGCAGTCGCCGCAAGGTCCCGGCGAGTCTGACGGTGGAAGAGACGATCCGGCTGATGGAAACCCCTTCGCCGGGAACCCCGCACGGTCTTCGGGATCGGTCCATCCTGGAGATGTTGTACGGGTCGGGGCTTCGGGTCAGCGAGTTGACCGGCCTGCTGTTGCAATCGGTCGATCTGGAGAACCGGTTTGTCCGAGTGTTCGGGAAAGGTTCGAAAGAACGTCTCGTGCCCGTCGGCGGCACGGCTTTGAAGGCGTTCCGCGATTACCTGCAGGCGGGCCGTCCGCGTCTGGTAAAAGCCAGGACCGGCAGCGAAGTCTTCCTCAGCCAGCGGGGCACGCCGATTTCGCGGAAGACAATCTGGCATCTGGTAAAGATGCACGCGGAGCGCGCCGGGCTCTCCCCGGACATCAAGCCCCATACCCTGCGGCACTCCTTTGCGACCCATCTTCTGGAAGGAGGGGCGGATCTGCGCACCATCCAGGAGATGCTCGGTCACGCGGATATCGCGACCACCCAGATCTATACCAAAGTCGAGGGCGAGCGCCTCCTCGACGAACACGCCCGCTTCCACCCGCGGAACCGGTCGAAGACGGGGTGAGCGCAGGCATCGCGCTTCCGCTACAAACCGAAGAGGTTCTTCGCATTCCCGCCCAGAATCTTTTCCCTGTCGTCCGAAGTGATTTCGGCGGTCGCAATGGATTGGAGAAAACGGTTCCAACCGGGCCGTCGGTCCTTGCGGGGATAGAGGCGCAGGGGAAAATCGGAACCGAACAGGATTTTCCCGGCGCCGACCGTGCGGACCGCCACTTCGAAAATGGTCGGTTCGTAGAGCAGCGGGCTCGCCGAGCAGTCGTACCAGACGTTCTGGAAACGCTTTTTCACAAAAGGGTTCAGTTCGCTCAGGAACAGGCCCCCGCCCCAATGAGAGAGGATGATTTTCAGGTTCCGGTGGCGCTCGATGAACTCCTGGAGTTCGGCAAAGGGGGTTTCGATCCTGCCCGGGTGCGGTCGACCGGCCGGCTCGGTTACATGGAAGTTGAACCACAGCCCGGCTTCCGCCGCTCCCGCCGCCAGCTCGTGCCAGAATGGGTCGGACAGGGAGGAGTTCTGCACAGCCGGAAGCAATTCGCCGAACCCCATGAAGTTCCGGTCGCGGGCGAGCCGAAGCCAGTCCTCCGGAGTGCCCCCGTCGGGATGCACGCTGGCGAAGGCCGAGAAACGGTCGGGAGCGGTCGACACCCAGTCGGCGGCTTCCCGGTTCTGCAGCCGGCAACTTTCCGGGCTCTCCCAATACCAGCCCAGCAGGACGCATCGGTCGATTCCGTCGCGATCCATGATCTCGCGGAAATCGTTCCTCCCGGCCCAGCCCTGGATGGAGGGGTGGTCCGGTTCGGAGACGACCAGCTTCTTCCAGTGCGCTTCGCCGTGGGCGTCCGCCCATTCTCCCGGAGCCGCTTGAGCAGCTGCCGGAAAGGCATGCGTATGGACGTCGATGATCATGGAAACAGCAGAGGTCTCTTAAAACCCCCTGTCCAATCCCAAATCAATCTCGTTTCCGGGGTTGCGCGGGAAGGGTTGAGAAGTTTTGCTACGTTCTTATGCTAGAAAACTTACGTTTGGCGGTGCACGAGGCAAACCTGCAACTCGTGGAAAACGGGCTGGTCGACTACTTCAGAGGGACGATCAGCGGGTTCGACCGTCGGCGGGGCCTGGTCGTGATCAAGCCGAGGGGGGTCGATTACGGGAATCTGACTCCGGAATCGTACATGGTGATTTCGGCGCGGACCGGACAGGTCGTGGAGGGGCTCGGTTCTCCCGCTACGGGTCTCGACGTCCACCTGCGGCTGTATCGGGATCTGCCCGATGTCCGGTCGGTGGTGGGAACGCATTCGAAATATGCGACCATGTGGGCGCAGGCGGGCCGGGAAATCCCCTGCCTCGGGGTGGCCCATGCCGATTTTTTCGAGGGAGCGATTCCGATCACCTCGCCCTACGAGGGTGAGGTGGAGGAAGAGAATTATTTCCGTCAGGTTGGCGAGCAGATCGTAAATTACTACGAGACCAAGGGGAAAGATCCTACGCTGGTTCCGGCGATTCTGGTGGACCGGCTCGGACCCTTTTCCTGGGGGGAATCTCCCATGGATGCCGCCCGGAATGCGGTTTACGTGGAAATGCTGGCCGAACTCGCTTACGGAACGCTGGCCCTGAACCCGGACCTCCAGCCCTTGCGGGATTCGGACGTGAAGCGGCATTTTTCCCTCATGCGGAAGAAGGGGATCGTCCCGAGTTCCCTGGTAAGGGGG
>CAZBLJ010000072.1:2222-9327 GCA_964492605.1 uncultured Puniceicoccaceae bacterium | reverse complement strand
GCATTTTTCCCTCATGCGGAAGAAGGGGATCGTCCCGAGTTCCCTGGTAAGGGGGAGGCGCCAAATCGAGCGAAGGTAAAGGGGGGCTTTTCGTAAAAACGGGTTTGGTCCGGGTTTGGCCGTAGTCCCGTTCTTCCGGAATCATCGCGCCGGCGGGGGCCGTAATACCGAATCCAGCAATTGTTTCGATTTTTCGGAGCGCGGTGCCTTGAATACTTCTTCCACGGGGCCTTCTTCGACGATGGTTCCGCCGTCCATGACGAGGACGCGCGAGCAGAGGGTTTCCACGAGGGGCAGGTCGTGCGTGATGAAGAGGAGGGCAACGCCGGAGCGTTCGCCGAGTTCCCGCAGGAGTTCGATAATGGACCGCTGGGTCGTCACGTCGAGAGCTGAAACGGCTTCGTCGCACACGAGAAGTCGGGGGGAGGGCGCAAGGGCGCGGGCGATGCAGATCCGCTGGCGCTGACCGCCGCTGAACCCGTGGGGGTAACGGTCTAATCCGGTGGGGTCCAAATGGACGCTTTCGAGGAGTGCGGCAGCCTTCCCGGCCAAAGTTTCCGGCGCGATCCCGTCGTTTTCTCGAACGAGGAGGGCTTCTTCGAGGGTTTGCCGGATGGTTCGGCGCGGATTGAGGGAATGGTAGGGGTCCTGGAACACCATTTGGGCGAAGCGTGCCCGTTGCCGGCGGGTGAAGGTTTCGTTCCCGAAACCCGGGAAGTGCAGTTTTCCTTCGGCGATCGGTTCCAGCCCCAGCAGCGCGCGCGCGAGAGAGGATTTCCCGCTGCCGCTTTCGCCAACGAGGCCGACCCGCTCCCCTGCGGAGATGTGGAAGCCGACCCGGTCCACCGCGCGCTTTCCTCCGGGATAATCGACACACAGGCCGTCGGCTTGAAGGAGGACTCCGTCGTTCATAGGGCGACGCCGGCCGTGAGGCGGGCGGATTCGAGAAGAGAACGGGTATAATCGTGCCGGGGACTGGCGAGGAGATCTTCACGGGAGCCGGTCTCGACGATCCGTCCATGGCGCAGCACCGCCACCCGGTCCGCGAAGTGCGCTACGATCCCGAAATCGTGCGTGATCAATAGAACCGCCTTGCGGTGGACCGTCGCATGGGCCCGGAGGGTTTCGAGGATGCCCCGCCGAAGGGTCGGGTCGAGGGCCGTCGTCGGTTCGTCGGCGACGAGGATATCGGGGTGGTTGGCGAGAGCCATGGCAAGAACGACCCGCTGCCGCATGCCTCCGCTGAGGTGGTGTGGAAAGGCCTTGAGCACGGCCGGAGTCGGGTCCAGCCGCACCGAACGCAACAACTCGCAGACCTTCTCTTTTTCGGACCTCCGGGGAGGGCGGGGATGCAGGGATTCGGCCACCTGATGCCGGATCCGGATCGCCGGGTGGAGGGCTGTTCCGGGTTCCTGGAACACGAAGCCGATCTTTCTTCCCCGGAATCGCTGGAAAGCGGACGGGTCTCCGGCGGGCGTTCGAATGTCTCCAAACCGGATCTCGCCGCTTACCCGCGCGGTTGGGGGGAGGAGACCCGCCGCCGCAAAGCCGGCGGTGGATTTTCCGCTCCCGCTCTCGCCGACGACGGCAAGCACCTCGCCGGAAACCAGATCGGCGGAGAAATCTTCCAACGCCGGTTCTGCGGCGGATCCCTTTTCGTGATAGCGGACCGAGACGTTTTCGAATCGGAGGAGTGGATATTGGTTCCGCACGTTTGCCATCAGAAGAAGAGATCGAGCCAGAAATCGTCGCAGGTCAACCGCGCATCCGCCCCGGCGGCGGTTAGCGCATCCCGAATCTGCCGAGGGGCGTGAAACGTCCCGGGGAGGGCTTCGTCGATGACCCGTGCCCCGTCCGGATGGTCGGGCCACCGGGTTTCGGATCGGGTGATGAGGCCGCGCTTGACGCTGAGGCGGCAGCGGATGCCACCGTGCGACCGTTCGAGTTCGTAGGCCGGCGAGCGTCCGAGAATCCACTCCAACTTCCGATACCCGGGCTGAAGCCTGCGCGCTTCCTCCATCAATTCGCCGGGCAGCCCGGAAACGGTGCGCCATCGGGGCTCCCGCTCGCGCAGGTCGTCGACGAGAGCGGTGGCAAAGTCTTGCAGGGTTTCGATGTCGGGGAGAAGCGGCTTGAGGTTGCGGGTCTTGCTGCGATTCGAATCGATCGCCCGATCCTCGTAAGGACCGGTGCCGCGGGTCAGATAGCGTCGCATGGCCGCCAGATCGGTGTCGAAGAGCAGGGTTCCGTGGTGGAGAATCCGCCCTCCGGAAAAATACTCGGCGTTTCCGGAAAACTTTTCTTCGCCGCAGAAAAGGTCGCTGCGGTTTCGGATCTCGGCGGGAATCCCTCTTCGTTCGAAGAAGGGCAGGATGGTGCCGAGGTGTTTGCAAAAGTCGATCCGCGGTTCTCCGGTGGAGATCAGGGAAAAATTCAAGTTGCCGCGGTCGTGGTACACCGTTCCGCCTCCCGAGAGCCGACGGTACACGGGGATCTTGTCGCGGTAGACGGGACCGGCCGGAACCTGGGACCACAGGTTCTGGTTTTTCCCCACGTGCAGCGACGGCGGGCTGACCCAGAGAAGCAGGAAATCGGCCGTGCTCTTCCGTAGGGCCGCCTCCTCGAGGGCGGCGTGCCACGTCGGATCCTCGTCGGGAGAGATCCACGCCAGCCTATTCGCCGGATCAGCCACCGGATTCGCCGGATTGATTGGCGACCTCTCTCACCAATCTTTCAAAAGGGGGATACCCTTTCAGACCTTCCAGGTCCTCGTCGCGCAGAATCCAATCCACATCCGCATAGCCGCGGTCGACGGCATTGCGAAGCGATTCGACGGCTTCTTTCTTCCGGCTTCGAAGCGCGAGACTACAGGCCAGATTGTAATGGGCCACCGGGTTGGCCGGATCGTGCCGGACGATGCGCCGGTCGACCCGCAAGCCGTCGCTGATCCGCCCGGTTCTGGTGTAAAGGTGGGCAAGTGCTTCGAGAACACGCACATCCTTCGGATCGCGCCGCGAGAGGTTCTCGAAAAAATCGATCTCGAAGGAAAACTCGCCGGGATTCCCGGAACGATCCTTTTCAGGAGATTCCATGGAATAACGGCACCTAAACTTCGACGCTGGCCGTGGCCGCCGCCGACTTCCGGGCTTCTTCCACCGCCTCGCTGGGACTCTGGCCGGAGCGATGCTTCGCCTGCACCTGGAGCCGCTGGGAAACGACCTCCAGACCCAGCTTGGCGGCGACCGCCTTTCCGTACCATTCCATAAACGGGGCATCGATCTCGTAAATCTTGTCGTCGTCCACACAGATCACCTGGGCCTTGAACGTGTCCG
Organism: uncultured Puniceicoccaceae bacterium; assembly: GCA_964492605.1. Classification (GTDB taxonomy): domain Bacteria; phylum Verrucomicrobiota; class Verrucomicrobiia; order Opitutales; family Puniceicoccaceae; genus Puniceicoccus. The sequence goes on along the minus strand of CAZBLJ010000072.1, from coordinate 5,995 downwards.
CCGACCGGTGGGCCATGTAGTATTTATAGTCCTTCCCGATGTCGACCTCTCGGATCAGACCGCTCTCCACGAGGATGGGAAGTGTTCGGTAAATAGTTGCCCTCGAAACGGTTCGATCAATCGCTCGAGCCCGGTCGAGCAGGTCTTCCGCCGTGTAGTGCTGCTCGCTGTCATAGGCCGCCTTGAAAATGGCCTGACGCTGGTTGGTGATGCGAAGACCGCGGCTGGAAAGAAAATCACGGAACGTGGTCCAGGGATCTTCGGTGTCTGGCTGAGGGGCTGATGTCATCTCTATTGAGATTAAAATGACACCAAAGTGTGCTGCTGTAAAGGACGGTATTTGACTCTTTTCCTCTCGGCGCAGGGGCCTTTCATCTGGCTTTCGGTGGGGCGGATTTCCATAAGGAACTCCGCTCTTCAGGCGGAGAGAGGTCCGAAGTGGGACAGTATTCCTATACAATGAACCAATTTCAGCCAGATGAAAGGCCCCTGCTCTCGGCGCAAAAAGGCGAATTACCTGAATCATCGACATCCCGAAATGGAGGGTAGAGCCTCGGAGAGGCACTCTCCTTTCGAGAAATGTGTTTGTCCGCAGCTCGCTTCCCGTTTAGCCAAGAGACCGTTTCCTATGTCAGCCGACCTCAAAAAAACCATCGAGGCCCTTCTTTTCTCGACTTCCGAGCCGCTTGCAGTCCGCGAGTTGCATCGCGTTCTGTCCGAAGCTCACGAGCAATCGCTGGCCGATACGGAGGCCGGGAATGACGGGGAGGAATCGGCCGAAGCCGCCGTTCCGCCACCGCCGGGCACCTCGCGTTTGAGGGAGATCGTGGGCGAAATGCGGGAGGAGTGGCGGGCGGCCGGATCGGTTTACGATCTGGCGGAAACTCCGGATGGATACCGTATGGTGGTGCGCCCCGCTTTTGCCGATGCGGTCCGGCTGCTTCGCAAGGAGCCCCGACCGGCGAGGTTGAGCGTGGCGGCGATGGAGACTCTGGCGATCATAGCCTATCGTCAGCCGGTAACCCGCTCGGAGATGGAGCGGATCCGAGGAGTCTCGGTCGACAGCGCCCTCTCCCGTCTTCTGGAACACGAGCTGATCGAATCGGCCGGGCGGGCGGATCTTCCCGGCCGACCGGTCGTGTATGGGACGACGGAGAAGTTTCTTGAATTCTGCGGGATTCGTTCGGTCGAGGAACTCCCGAGTTCGGATGTCCTTACCCCGGCGCGACTCGATGCGTGGTTGAACGACGAACAGGAGGACGGGAGCCCCGATACGGTGGACATGGGCCTGCCGGAAGCGGAAAACGTAGAGGAGGAACCGGAGACGGTGCCGCAAGCGGAGGAGGCGAAATGAGCGGGAACGAGTCGTTGTCGGAGTTGCGGGAGCGGATCGACGAGATCGATCGCAATGTGGTCGGCGAATTGAATGAACGGCTTCGTATTGTGGAAAAAATCCGGGAGGCCAAAACGAGGGACGGCACGCCCGTTTTCGATCCCGCCCGCGAAGAGGACGTGCTGGATAAAGTTCAAGCTGCGAGTGAAGGGCTTTTTCCCGAAGCCAGCCTCAGGAGAATTTTCCGCGAGATCATCTCGGCCTCCATCTCGCGTCAGAAGCCGCTGACCGTCGGTTTCCTCGGTCCTGAAGCAACCTTCACCCATCGGGCCGCGCAGGATACGTTCGGCTCCAGTGCCCGCTACACGGCCTTTCGCACGATTCCGGAAATTTTTCGAGCAGTAGAAAGAGGGTCTGTCGATTACGGAGTGGCCCCGGTCGAAAATTCGATCCAGGGATCGGTTTTCGAGACCCTTGACTCGCTCGTCGAGGCCGACTTGCGGATCGTTGCCGAACGTCGCCTGCGGATCGACCACTGCCTGATTTCCCGATCCCCGATCGAAGAGATCCAGAAGGTTTATTCCAAGGACCAGGCACTGGGGCAATGCCGGGACTGGCTCGCCAGAACCTTGCCATCGGCCGAACTCGTCGAGACGACCAGCACCGCGCGGGCAGTCGAGATCGCCGCCTTGGAGGAGGGGGCGGCGGCCATTGCAAGCTCCCTGGCGGCGGAGCAGTTGGACATCCCCGTTCTCGAAAGAGGAATCCAGGACCGGAGGGGAAATCATACGCGGTTTCTGGTCTTGGGGCGTCCGGATGCGGTGGCACCGGTGCCGGCCGAACGGGTGCGAACCGCGTTGGTGCTCTCCCTGCAGGATGCTCCCGGAGCCCTTCAAGCGGCTCTCGGTCTCTTTGCCGAACGCGGAATCAATCTGAGTCGGATCGAATCGCGCCCGAGTCGGCGGAAGGCCTGGGATTATCTCTTCTTCATCGAGTTCTGCGGAAGCGAGGAGAGCCCCGGCGTGCGCGAGGCGCTATCCTTGCTTCGCCAGAAATGTTCCTTCGTAAAGGAATTGGGCAGCTTTCCATTGGCGGACGAACTTGACTGATTTCCGGTCCCGGCGGACAGTTCAGTTGCAACCGCAGATATTTCCGAAGAACTATGGCCATCTTTCCTTCCCGTCGCGCCCCTCGCAGTCCGATCGTCAAACGTTGCGAGGACGACCCGGTTACGAAGTTGCGGCTCAAATACGCTCCGTATTATTATACCTTCGACCGGCAGGAGGGCACCCGGGTCTGGAGGGACGGGAAGTCCTACATCATGCTATCCAGCAACGATTACCTGGGGCTCGGAAATCACCCCAAAGTCATCGAGGCCGGAAAAGAGGCGCTGAAAAAATGGGGTAGCAGTACCACGGGGGCGCGCCTGGCCAACGGGAGTCGGGCCTATCATACGGAGCTTGAGGAGGAGTTGGCCGACTTTATCGGAAAAGAGGCCTGTCATGTTCACGCTGCCGGATACCTCTCCTGTATGTCGGCGGTGGCGACCTTTGCCGAACGGGGCGATCTCATCATCGTGGACAAAAACGTCCACTCCTCCCTGTGGTCGGGGATCCATCTCAGCGGTGCGGGTTCGGAACGGTTTCTCCACAACAATCCGGTCGACTTGAAGGACGTGTTGGCCCACGAGGATCCGGATCGGGCCAAGGTGCTGCTCTTTGAAGGGGTGTATTCAATGGAAGGACACATCGCCAAGATGCCGGAGCTGATCGACATCGCGAGGGAGCATGCCCTTTTCTCCGTCATGGACGATGCCCACGGTTTCGGCGTGCTCGGGCCCGGGGGTCGCGGAACGGCGGCTCACTTCGGGCTTCAGGATGATCTCGATGTGGTGTCCGGTTCTTTTTCCAAGGCGTTGTCCAGCACCGGGGGTTTCGTCGCTTCTTCGCGCGCTCTGATCGACTATCTTCGAACCCATTCGAAGCAGACGATTTTCAGTGCGGCGATTTCCCCCTCCCAGGCGGCATGCGCGCTGGCGTCGCTGCGGGTGTTGAAGGAGGAGCCGGAGCATCTGGAACGCTTGTGGAGCAACACGCGAAAATATAAAAAGATGCTCGAGGAACTCGGCCTGGATACGTGGGGCAGTGAGACCCCCGCCATGCCCATCGTTCTCGGGGTTAAAGAACGCGTATATTCGTTCTGGAAAGATCTCCTCTCCCAGGGGATCTTCACAGTGATGTCGATCGCACCTGGCGTTCCTCCCGGGAAGGATCTCGTGCGCACCTCCATCTCGGCCCGTCACACCGACGAGGACTTGGAGAAAATCGGCGAGGCGGTCGCCTACGCGGCCCGAAAGCTTTGAAATCATCGACCGCCGACCCCTGGATCGATCAAGGATCGTGGGGGATCGCCCGCAATCGTAGCGCCGGACGTGAGGACG
>CAZBLJ010000072.1:0-2122 GCA_964492605.1 uncultured Puniceicoccaceae bacterium | reverse complement strand
CGGACGTGAGGACGGCCCGGAGTCGCACCCTCGCCACCCGTCAGCTCTCCGCACACATCGGGCAGGGTGCCTCGCCGCTTTCCATGGCAGGGGCCAATTCCGGTCCGGCGGCCAGTCGCCATGCGATCATTAGCGCCAGGATCAGGGCCATGCTCCGTTGGATTCTCCGCATCCAAACCGGCGAGATTCTCGTCTGGATGCGTGCGTATTGCGTGTGGGTCAGCCAGATCAGGGGAAGAGTGCCCAGAGCAAACGCCAGAAGGAATTCCGCCCCGGCTACCGCCGAGCCGGTGACGAGAGCCACGCCGAAAACGAGATAGAGCGGGCCGCAGGGCAGAAAGGGCGTCACCAGACCGAGGAATCCGCCCGAAACCGTTCGCGGCAGTTTGCGGAAGCGGGCGTTAAGGCGGAAAAACCATTTGCTCACGAACTTCGGTTTCGGCAGCCACCGCTCCACCCCGATCGCGATGGCAACGAAGAAAGCGACGAGTACCCAGGGAAGATAGTGCAACGCGCTCGCACCGAACCAAGCGAAGGGAGCCGCACCGATCGCCCCGGCAACGGCCCCGATGATCGTGTACGCCAGAACCCGGGCACCGTGGTACACCGAGGTCACGATAATCGGGTTCGCCTTTTCGTCCTTGTTGGGAAGAAACGCACAGGCGAGAGGACCGCACATTCCCACGCAATGCACCGAAGTGACGACGCCTGCCATGAAGGCGGTGGCGGGGCCGGTAATGGATTGGGCATCGATCATCGATTCGGAAAAACGGGACTCAAAATCGGGCCGGTTCAATTTGTTCCGGAGCATTGTTCACGGCGAGCACCACGAAAAACACCCACGCGCCGACAGAGAGAAGAAAAATGATCAAAAGAAAAATCCACGGGTGTTTCTTGAGCATAAGGCAAAGAGAAAGAATGTCCCGGAGTCGCCTCGAACGCAAGAAGAGGAAAACGGGAAAAGATGCATTTTGAAGGAAAGCTACTGCCTGAAATCAGTCGGACTTTGAGATCTTGAGTCGGGGGCAGGGCGGGTTTTGGAATAACGGAGCTGTCTCATTCTCCCTCCAGTTCTCGAAGGCTGGCCGCGACGTGTTCTTTGTCCTCGGGGTAGGTCACCCCGAACCAGGGGCTGTCGGTCTGCAGGACCGGGCATTGGACCAGGCCGGAGGCGATCCAATGGTCGACCACGGCCGGAAGGTAGCATTCGGCATTGGATTCCAGAACTCGTTTCGTCAGAAACTGCACGAAAGCCTGTTCCAGCAGGGGGAAGACGGCGGGAGAAAAGCCCCAGAAGTTCATGGAGACCGCCTCGCTTCCGTCGAAGACCGGTCCCGCGGGGTCGCTGGTGGTGATGCGCTTGTCCGGGTTGCGGGACAGCCCCTCCCGCTCCCGAATGCTGCGGAGAAGTCCCGCTTCGACCGTGCAAATGCCGCGGTTGACGGTTCCGTGTTCGGAAAGGGTATGGTCCAGACGGTAGGCGACAAGAGCGGCGGCGGGTTTGTCGACGGGAAGCGGCGACAGCCATCGGGCGATCGCGGAATAGGCATTGGCACCGTAAAAATCGTCCGCATTGATCACGGCGAAGGGTTCGCGAACGCAATTGCGGGCGGCCCGGACGGCGTGCGCCGTTCCCCATGGTTTGGTCCGGCCTTCCGGCCTTTTGAACGGTTGGGGCAGATCCTCCAGTTGCTGGAATACGTAGTCGACGGCGAGTGTTTCCGGAATCCGGCTTGCCACGCTTTTCCGAAACGCGTCTTCGAAATCCTTACGGATCACGAAGACCACCTTTCCGAACCCGGCAGCCGCCGCATCGCGGACCGCGTAATCCAGCATCGTTTCTCCGTTCGGTCCCATCGGATCGATCTGTTTAAGTCCGCCGTAGCGGCTTCCCATGCCGGCGGCGAGAATCAGGAGGGTCGGTTTCATGCGCATTGAGGATGCTGCCGGATCTTTCGTAGGCAAAATGGAAATCGTGAACGGGACGCGGGGTTTTGATTCCCCATAGCGGAAGGGTTGAGTCGGGGAAAAGTGAATACCGCATGTCGGCAACGACCATGGGGTCCTCCGGATGCCGGTAGAGATAGCCTTGGGAGAAGAAACGGAAGCGTTCGATGTCGCT
>CAZBLJ010000071.1:0-12250 GCA_964492605.1 uncultured Puniceicoccaceae bacterium | reverse complement strand
GATCCCGTGAATGCCGGAACCGTCGACACTCAGCTTATCGATCACATGGAGAACTCGGATCATCGGCGACTCAACACTCGCCGGAGGATGCCGAGAAGCAATTCTTTTTCCTCCCGGCCCAATAGAAACAGCCAGCCCGATACGACGCAGAAGAGAATCAATACGGACCCTGCCAGCATCCCCGAACCGTCGTCGGGAAGAAACACCGCACCGGCCAACACGGCGAAGACTGCGAAAAAGGAAACGACGAGTTTTCGCAGACTACCCTTGATGTCCGGAATCCGCTTCCGGGCCAGCAGCATCATGACCGCCAGGTCGAGTCCTCCCCGAAGCGCCCAGGCGATGGCCGCCCCGACAACACCCCCCCATTCGATCCCCAGCCAGACCAGCAGGACATAGAGGGGCAGCTCGGAGAGATGGGCCAGGCCGGTGTAGGAAGGCTTTCCCGATGCCTGGATCAAAAACTGGGGCACGTAGGCCAGACTCAGGGCCACGATTCCCACCGCCAGCCAGCGCAGAACCGGCCCGCTGTTGAGGCGGAAATCCTCCCCAAGCCACAGCCCGAGCGCCCAGGGGCCGAACACAATGAGAAGCATCGCCCCGCAGACCAACAGGAAGGCGAGCAATGCCATGCATTGACGGAAGAGGTCATCGATGCCCTTGCGGTCACCGGCAAAGCGCATCGTCAGGTTGGGAAAGAGCGCCGTGACGATCGAGCGGGGAACGATCAACAACCGGACGATCAGCTCCGCGGGAGTTACGTAGTAGGTTACCGCTACCAGACTTTTCATCCCTCCGAGAAAAAAACGGTCGCCGTGGATCATCGCCGGTTGGACGAGATTGGTCACGGTCATCCACCCTCCGAATCCAAGCATCCTGCGCGCGTAGCCCGGGTTGGGTCGGGAAATCCCGGCACCGCCGATCCGCTTGCGGCAGAAATAAAAGAACGCCGCGGTCTCCAGAAGGCGGCCCGCACCGAGGGCGCACACCACCGGCACCAGAGAATCGCTGAAGGGCAACACCGCCAAAGGGGCCAGAAAATAGGAGGCCCCCGTGGGGATCCGAATCAGATTGATCAGTTTGAATTCCTGATACGCCTCCAGGGTGGCGATCAGACAGGGCGTCAGCATGACGAACGGAGCGATGAACGGCACGACCCGGAAAGCGGCCAGCACCTCGGTTTGCATTCCCTCGTCCACGGTAAGAACATCGAGTGCGAACCACTCGGCCAGGAAATAGGACAGACTCGCGAAGATCAGACCGAGGCAACAGATGATCGAGATCCCCGTCCAGAAAACCACCTGGGTGTCGCCCAGCTTCCCGCTTCCCCGGCGATCCGCAATAAAGTAAGCCTGCGCCTGCCCCAAACCGAAATCGAACACACCCATGTACCCGATTACCAGGGCGACGATCGACAGCACCCCGAAACGCTCCTTGCCGAGATGTTCGACGAGAAGGGGGATCGAGATCAGCGCCAGCAACAACGGCAGCGTCAAACCGATCAGATTCCAAATGCTATGCCCCGCAACCGTCTTCAGATCACCCGGATCCTCTCTGGCTTCCCCGCTCAAGACCGCCCCCCCACATAAACCAGCGTTTCAAACCAGGATAAGTGACGCCGGGCCACCGCCTCGAAGGAATACTCGCGGAGAACGCGCTGTCGTCCCGCTTCCCCCAGGGTCTTCCGTAATTCCGGAGACGCCGCCAGTGTCCGCATCGCTTCACACAGCTCGACCGGATCCCCCACCGGCACGCGGATCCCTCCGACCCCATCCGGCACCGTTTCGGCGAGGGCCCCCGCGGGGGTGCAGACGACCGGCAAGCCGGAGGCATTGGCTTCCAACGGCGCAAGACCGAAAGACTCGGCCTCCGAGGGGAAGACGAACACGTCCGCGGCCCGGAGCCATTTCTCCACATCGTCACGATAACCGACGAACCGGACGCTTTCGCCCAGGCCGTTCCGCTCCACCGTCTGCTTCAAAGAAGCCTCCTCCGACAAATATTGCCCCCCTCCGGATCCGACCAGAACCAGAATTCCCGCTCCGTCCGCGCATCGATACCGCTGCCAGGCTTCCAACAGAGCGGGCAGACCTTTCCCACGGTTGAGCTTACCCGAATACAGAAAGACCGGGGCACCGGGAAAAGAAAACTCCATCCGGAGCGAGCGTCTCTCCTCTTCCTCCGGCGGTCGAAAGCGTTTCGTGTCGATCCCGTTGGGAATGACCGTCATTCGCTCCGCCGGGACACCCGCCCGCTCATACTCTTCCCGCACGGCGGAAGAAATCGCGAGAAAACGACCCTCTCGAATCAGACGGCGGTTCCGCAGCGCGATCAGCGGTCCGAAAAGAATCTTGAGCAAGCGGTTCCGACCGCCGCCCGGCGCATCCCAGATGAATCCTCCCGACAGCTCGCCGAGAACCTCGGCCCTCAACACCAGCGGCACTCGGGATCGTGCGGTCGCCCCGGCCAACGGCCAGCCCAGCACTCTGAATCCGCAGAGATACGCCACATCGAATTCCGATTCGACCTGCCGCCACTCCCGCAGAAGGTCCGGGATGAAGCGATACTTGCCCCAACGCGGACTTCCCGGGGAACCGATGCGACGAACCTCCACTCCGGATGCCAGGGTTTCCGAGGTCGCCAGATCCTCCGCCGCCCGCCGCGTCAGCACGGTTACCTTCGCTCCCGCAGCCATCAAGGCAGCCGAGAGATCCCGGGCATGGGTCTCCGCACCCCCCACAATCGGAGGAAACAGATCGGTAATCAATGCAATGCGGAGTCGGTCGCTCATGAAAGACTCCCACCATCCCTAGCAGTCGCACGCCGATGGGCAACCGGATTTCCCGTCACGTCCTACCCGAGACCCCGGGCCTCCAGATCGTCCTCCTCCAGGTCGAGCAAATGACCCAGCTCGTGCAGAAAGGTGATTCTCACCTCCTCCCGAAACCCATCCGGATCTCCTTCCGCATGGTCCAGAATATTTTTCAGAAAGAGTGAAATACGCGCCGAACCCCCCGTCCCGCCGTCCTCGCCTCCCTCGAACAGGCCCAGCAAATCCGGATCCCAACCATCTTGTATCAAGTGCGAGGGCACGTCTTCGAACAGCATGACCGGAATCCCCGTGGCCAGTTCCCGCAACTCGTCCGGCAACTCGGCGATGGACGCCTCGATGACACGACCCGCCTCGGAAAGCAATGCCGTCCGATTCGCCTTAGCCATGAACGCCGTTATTCGGAAGAGCCCTCAAGACTTGATCGTGCAGTGCTCTCCCGGTCGAGGCCACCAGAGATTTTCCCTCTTCGGGAACGTTGCCGTTAAAACCGGTAACCACCGCCCCGGCACCGCGCAAAACCGGCAGAAGAGGAAGCATATCCCAGGGAGCCATGATCGGATCGATCATCATATCCGCCTGCCCGGAGGCCAATAGCAGATAGCCGAAACAATCGCCCCATGATCGAACCACGCCCGCCTCTTCCTGCAACCGGCGGAATGCATCTCCGGCTCCCAGCAGCACCCGGTCTGAAGGGTCCGTGTAAAGCAGCGTGGCCTCCCGCAACGGTCGTATCGCCCTCACCTTCGTCGGTTTCCCGTCCAGAAAGGCGGAGCGGTTGTCACCGGTCACCATCCGGTCGATGACGGGTTGATGGATAAGACCGACGACCGGGCGTCCCTGATACAGAAGCCCCACCAGGGTTCCGAACAGCGGAACGCCGTGAACGAAGCTCTTGGTTCCGTCAATCGGGTCCAGGACCCAGACGAATTCACGGTCGTCGTTCTGAACACCCCACTCCTCGCCGATAAAACCGTGGTCCGGAAACTTTCGCGATATCCGCTCACGCAGTTTTTCCTCCGCGTCTCGATCCGCTTCGGTCACCGGCGAGCCGTCCCCTTTCTCCTCCACCGAAAAGTTTCTCTCGCGAAACCTGCGGGCGATGGTCCGGCCCACCTCGCGAACCGTTCCTTCGGCAAACTCGAGGAACTCCGAAACCCTGTCCGCACTCAACCTTTCAGACATCTACTTTTTCTCCGCAGGCCCTCCCAGAGGGATCAACAACTGAATGAAAAATTGCTCGTCCGTCGCTTTCCGCACGGGTGGAATGTAGACGACTTTTACCGAAAAGTAGCCGAAATCCCGCTGCAAAACGGGCAGCAGCACCGGGCCGAGCGGAAACCCCCAATCGTCGACGAAATTCTGCTTGTACAGCAGCCCGCCCCTTGCACCGATATCGACGATCTTCGTGCGCCAGAGAATCGTCGACCCGGCGGCCGCCGCGAAATCGTTGTTGGAGTCGACGAAGAAGAGGTCCCCGTCGACCGTCCAGATGTAGTTCTTTTTCCGTCTCAACTCGTAGGTCAGCCCGAGACCGAAGGGCCAGTCGTTGACCTCTTCCTCCGACTCGTCCCCCTTGTTCAAGTGCCAGGCGTATCCGTTTAGATTGAGGAAGAGGTTGGGCTGATCCGGACGGATTTTGAAACCCCACTCGAAATCTTCCCCACCTTTCGCCTCGACTTCGTCTTCCGGCGGATTCTCCGCCCCGGGGTCGGCATTTCCGGCATCGGAATCCTCTGCAATCCTGTCGATCTCCTCCGGACCCACGGTGGGATTCCGTTCGGTCTCCCCCTCCCGTGGATCGGATTTCCCGTTCTCCGGTTCGTCCGCCGCTTCGCCATGCCGCAGGAGTTCCTCCGCCGGCGGTATCGGAACCAGAGGCCCTTCGTCGCCGACGGCGACCGTGGCGGACAGGAGCGCAACCCCGATCCCAACGACCCGGAGAATCCCCCGGCGGCAAGCCTCTACATTCAACGCGACCACGGATCGAGGGTCCTCGGCGGACGGAAAATCGCAAGCCGGAAATCCCTGCCGCCAGGGGAGCGGGCGTTTCTCCCAAGTGAATTATCAGGTCTTGTTTCACCCACAGGCACCACAGGCAATTCCAGGCTTGCCGGAGACCGCTATCCACTTCACTGATCCGTCATGCTCGGACGTGCCTACAACCGATTGAAACGCAAGTTGCCCCATTGGGCGCAGCCCTACCTTCTCGCACACTGGGTCTTCTACTTCCTGTGCCGTCGACAAGTCATCGCCGGACCATTCCGAGGTCTTCGCTACGTCTACACCAGTATCGGGTCCGCCTACTACAACAAACTGATCGCCACCTACGAGATCGAGCTACACGAAGAAGTGGAGAAGCTTGTCGCGGCGAAACCTTCCAAAATCATCGATGTCGGAACCGCCGAAGGCTACTACGCGGCCGGTTTCGCCCGTAGCCTTCCCTCCGCCCGGGTCGTCGCCTTCGAGGGCGAAAAGCTGGGCCGGGATCTACAGAAAAAACTCCTCCGGCGAAACCAATTGACCGACCGGGTCCGGGTCGAAGGATTCTGCGAACCCGAAACGCTCGCCCGGGAGTTGGAGGGAACCCGGGACGCTCTCGTCATCCTCGACTGCGAGGGATACGAAAAAACTCTCTTCGATCCGAATACGATTCCAGCTCTGGCGAAATGTTCTCTCCTGATCGAGCTGCACTTCTTCGCGCACCCCGACATCCGCGAAACCCTGATCGAGCGCTGTGCCGAGACCCACGATTATACCCACATTCCCCTCCGGGACCGCTCGCTCGACGATTTTCCGGACGACCCCGTTCTGCGATTCGCTCCGAAGGGCCTGAAACGCTACTGGATGCTCGAAGGCCGCAACGAGGAAACCGAGTGGTTGATCCTGCGCCCGAAAGCCTGAATTCAGAATACGGTGTTACGGCAATTTGGTTGATCCCATCAGGAATCGGTCGCATTCGCGGGCCACGGCGCGGCCTTCGTTGATCGCCCAGACGATCAGGGACTGGCCCCGGCGCATGTCGCCGGCGGCGAAGACTTTGTCCACCGAGGTTGCGAACTTCCCGTATTCGGCCCGCACGTTCGAGCGGGCGTCCTGCTCCAGCCCGAGTTCTTCGATGATAGTGTTCTCCGGTCCAAGAAAGCCCATCGCCAGGAGGACGAGTTCGGCGTCCATCACACGGTCGGTGCCTTCGACTTTCTTCGGGACGAAACGCCCGTTGTCGCTGGTCCACTCGATGTCGTGCACGTGGACGGCCTTGACGTTGCCGTTTTCGTCGCCTTCGAACTTGCTGGAGGAGACGAGGTAGCGGCGCGGGTCTTCGCCGTACAAGGCGGCGGCTTCCTCCTGGCCGTAATCGGCCTTGAAGATCTTGGGCCACTCGGGCCAGGGGTTGTTGTCGGCGCGCTGGTCCGGCGGCCTCGGCATGATTTCCAGCTGGGTCACGCTCTTGCAGCCGTGGCGCAGGGAGGTGCCGACGCAGTCGGTACCGGTATCCCCGCCGCCGATGATGACGACGTTTTTGCCCTTGGCCAGTTCGCTGAATTCCTTGCTTTTGCCTTCGCGGACGTCCCAAAGCTCTTTCGTGTTCGGCCCGAGGAACTCCATGGCGAAGCGGATGTTGCCGAGTTCGCGCCCTTCGATGGGTAGATCGCGCGGCTTCGTGGCCCCGCAGCAAAGCACGACGGCGTCGAATTCGTCGAGCAGGCTCTTTGCGGAAAGGTCCCTCCCGATCTCGGTGTCGGGAACGAAGACAACCCCTTCGTCGCGCATCAGGTTGACGCGGCGATCGACGATTTCCTTTTGCAGCTTCATGTTCGGGATCCCGTACATGAGAAGGCCTCCGATACGATCGGCGCGCTCGTAAACGGTGACCAGATGACCGGCCTGATTGAGCTGGTCGGCGGCGGAAAGGCCCGCCGGCCCCGAGCCGACGACGGCAACTTTCTTGCCGGTGCGCTCCTCCGGCACGTTGGGAGAGACCCACCCTTCTTCCCAGGCCCGGTCGATGATCGATTGCTCGATGTTCTTGATGGTGACCGGCGGCTCGATGACTCCCAGCACGCAGGACCCCTCGCAAGGGGCCGGACAGACGCGCCCGGTGAACTCGGGGAAATTGTTGGTCTTGGCCAGGCGCAGGTAGGCCTCGTGCCAGCGCCCTCTGTAAACGAGGTCGTTGAACTCGGGGATCAGGTTGTTGATCGGGCAGCCGCTGGCCATGTTGGCGAGGGTGATGCCGGTGTGGCAGTAGGGCGTGCCGCAGTCCATGCAGCGCGCGCCCTGGGTGCGCACTTTTTCGTAATCGGGATGGACGTGCGTCTCCTCCCAGTCCTTCAGCCGCTCGATCGGATCGCGGTCGGCGACCGGGTTGCGTTCGTATTCCAGAAATCCTGTTGGTTTACCCATAATGTAAAAAGTTAACGGTGAAAATTCAGTCGAATCGCGGAGAGTCCGGATGGAGAGGGACCCTTCCGCGGGTCGAAATCGTGCGTTTGTCCGATGTCATTTGCCTGCCTCGCGGAGCCGTCAATGACCCGCCTTCACGTTTTCTTCGAAAGCGGCGAGGATGGCTTCTTCGCCCTGGAGACCGCGCTCCTCGGCACGGGCCTGCGCCTGGAGGACCCGCTCGTAGTCCTGCGGCATGATCTTGAGGAATTTCCCGGCCACTTCCGGCCACTTGGCGAGGATGTCGCGCCCGCGGGCCGAACCGGTCAGCACGACGTGCTTCTCGATCTTGGCTTTGACCACGGCCATTTCGTCGTCCTCGCACTCGATGAACTGATAGACGTTGACCATCGCCGGGTTGAGCCGGTGCTCCACGAAGTCGCCGAATTCGTCGTAGATGTAGGCCACGCCCCCGGACATGCCGGCCCCGAGATTGCGACCGGTCGAGCCGAGGTTGATGACCATCCCCCCGGTCATGTACTCCAGGGCGTGGTCGCCCACCCCTTCAACGACGGCTTCGACTCCGGAGTTGCGCACGCAGAAGCGCTCGCCCGCCATACCGGCGATGTAGGCATCGCCCTTGGTTGCGCCGTAGAAGCAGACGTTTCCGGTGATGATGTTTTCGTGCGCGACGAAGGGGGAATCCTCCGGGGGACGGACGATAATCCTCCCACCGGACAAGCCCTTGCCCAGGTAGTCGTTGGTGTCGCCGGTGACGGTGAGAGTCATCCCCTTCGGACAAAAGGCCCCCAGGGACTGGCCGGCCGAACCGGTAAGGTTGATCCTGACGGTATCCTCCGGGAGGCCGTCGGGACCGTGGCGGCGTGAAATTTCCGCTCCGGTAAGGGTGCCGACGACCCGGTTCGTATTGACCACCGGAAGATCCATCTCGACCGGCTTGCCTTCCTCGATGGCCGGTGCGGCCCGCCGGAGGATTTCCGTCATGTCGAGCGACTTCTCCAGCAAATGGTCCTGCTTCATCCGGCAGTAGGTGCCGACTTCCGGGCCGACTTCGGGACGGTACAGGATCTTGCTGTAATCGAGTCCCCGGGCCTTCCAGTGATCGACGGCCGCGCGCTTTTCAAGTTTGTCCACGCGGCCCACCATCTCGTTGATCGAGCGGAAGCCGAGCTTTGCCATGAGTTCGCGCAGCTCCTCGGCGATGAAATTCATGAAATGGACGACCGCATCGGCGCCTCCTCTGAAATTCTTGCGCAGTTCCGGGTTCTGCGTGGCGACGCCTACCGGACAGGTGTTCTTGTGGCAGACCCTCATCATCAGACAACCGAGAGTGATGAGCGGTGCCGTGGCGAAGCCGAACTCTTCGGCACCCAGGAGGCAGGCGATGGCGACATCCCGACCGGTCTTGAGCTGGCCGTCCGTCTCGAGAACGACCCGGGAGCGCAGATCGTTCAGCAGCAGCGTCTGATGGGTCTCGGCCACCCCGAGTTCCCAGGGTGCTCCGGCGTGCTGGATGGAAGAGCGCGGGGAAGCGCCCGTGCCCCCGTCGTAACCGGAGATGAGAATCACGTCCGATTTCGCCTTGGCGACGCCGGCGGCAATGGTGCCGACCCCGACGGCGGACACCAGCTTCGTATTGATGCGGGCGTGCAGGTTGGAATTTTTCAGGTCGTGGATCAGCTCGGCCAGATCTTCGATGGAGTAGATGTCGTGATGCGGGGGCGGCGAGATGAGCCCCACTCCCGGAGTCGTGCCGCGGGTCTTGGCGATCTGCGGAAGCACCTTGTGGCCCGGGAGTTCGCCCCCCTCGCCCGGCTTGGCCCCCTGGACGATCTTGATCTGGATCTCGTCGGAGTTTACGAGATAGAAGCTGTTGACTCCGAAGCGCCCCGAGGCCACCTGCTTGATGGCCGAGCGGCGGGAGTCCCCGTTCGGATCCGGGGTGAAGCGGTCGAAGTCCTCGCCTCCTTCGCCGGTGTTGGACTTCCCGCCCAGGCGGTTCATCGCGATCGCCAGCGATTCGTGGGCCTCCTTGGAAATGGAGCCGTAGGACATCGCTCCGGTCTTGAAACGCTTGACGATGGCTTCGGCGGGTTCGACCTCTTCGATCGGGATGGATTTCGATTCGTCGAATTTGAAATCCATCAACCCGCGCAGGGTGAACATCTCCCTGGACTGGTTGTCGACGGCGTCCGAATACTCTTTGAAGACGGCGTAGTCGCCGAGCCGGGTGGCCTTCTGCAATTTGTGGATGGTAGTCGGATTGAAAAGGTGACGTTCGCCGTCGGCCCGCCACTGGTAGACACCGCCCGGATCGAGCGGCGCACTCCGTCTGTCGTCGCGGGGAGCGAAGGCTTTTTTGTACCGGGACAGGGATTCCTCGGCGATGGTGTCCAGCCCGATCCCCTCGACGCGCGACGGAGTCTTCGTGAAATATCTGTCGATGACGGCTTCGCTCAGCCCGATGGCTTCGAAAATCTGGGCACCGCGGTAGGAGGCGACCGTGGAAATCCCCATCTTCGACATGGTCTTGATGACCCCGTTGAGATTGGCCTTCAGGAAGTTTTCGCAAGCCTTGCCGGAGTCCATTTCCAGATCGTTCTCGGCGATCATGTGACGCACCGTCTCGAGGGCGAGATACGGATTGATGGCATCGGCACCGTAACCCAGAAGCAGCGCGAAGTGCATGACCTCCCGCGGTTCGCCGGACTCGAGTACGATGGAAACACGGGTGCGGGTTCCCTGGCGGACCAAGTGGTGGTGCAGGGCGGATACGGCGAGCAAAGCGGGGATCGGAGCCTTCTTCGGGCCGACCTTGCGGTCGGAAAGGATGAGGATGTTCACCCCGTCCCGGATGGCGGCGTCGGCGTTTTCAAAGAGCGAATCCAAAGCCGCTTCCAGGCCCCGCCCGGAAATGCCCGGCTCGTCGATGCCGTTGTGGCCTTCGGCCAGACCCCCGGCCTCGGGGGTGAAGGTAATCGGAAGCTTGCTCGATTTGAACCCCGGCATGTCGATGCGGTGCAGCTGGGCGAGCTGGATGCGGTCGATCAGCGGACTCTCCAACTTGATCATGCGGCAGCTGTCGGGGGTCGGCCGCGTGAGGTCGCCTTCGGACCCGATGAAGGTGACGCTCGCCGTGACCAGTTCCTCGCGAATCGGATCGATCGGCGGATTGGTCACCTGGGCGAAGAGCTGTTTGAAATAGTTGTAGAGAAGCTGCGGCTTGTCGGAGAACACGGCCAGGGGCGTGTCGTTGCCCATGGAACCCAGCGGCTGCTTCCCGGTTTCGGCACTGGGACCGATCAGGAAACGCATGTCCTCGAACGTGTATCCGAAGGCCCGTTGGCGGGTCTGGATGCTCTCGTAATCGTCGACCGGGATCCCCTCCTCCGAAGCGGGGGGCAAGGCTGCGGCGGGGACCAGGTTCTTCGCCAGCCACTCGCCGTAAGGGTGCTCGGAGGAGATGCTCTTCTTGAGTTCTTCGTCCCCCACGATGCGGCCCTGCTCCATATCGACGAGGAACATGCGGCCGGGCTCGAGACGGCCCTTTTTGACCACGTTTTTCGGCTCGATGCCGCCGAGGACGCCGACTTCCGAAGCGAGAATGACTTTGTCGTCGGACGTCACGTAGTAACGGGACGGGCGCAGGCCGTTCCGGTCGAGCGTGCCGCCGACCTGGATGCCGTCGGAGATCGCCATGGAGGCGGGTCCGTCCCAGGGCTCCATCAGGCAGGCATGGAATTCGTAAAAGTCGCGCTTCCACTGCGGCATATTTCCGTGCCGCTCCCAGGGCTCGGGGATCATCATCATCATGGCGTGGGCCAGGCTGCGGCCGGAGAGAACGAGAAACTCCAAACAGTTGTCGAACTTCTGCGAGTCCGAACCGTCTTCGCGGATGATCGGCAGGAGTTTCTTCAGGTCGTCGCCGAAAACCTCGCTGGCGAGCTGCATCTGCCGGGCGTGCAGCCAGTTCTCGTTCCCGCGGACGGTATTGATTTCGCCGTTGTGGCAAAGGTAGCGGAAGGGCTGGGCGCGGGGCCAACTCGGGAAGGTATTCGTGGAAAAACGGGAATGCGTGAGGGCGAGCGCGGACTCCATGTCCGGATCGGACAAATCCGGAAAGTACTCCTCCAACTGCCCGGTGGTGAGCATACCCTTGTACGTCATCGTCCGGCTGGAGAGCGAAGTGATGTAGAAGAGCGATTCCTCGTCCTCGCCGCTGTAGCGAATCCGGTGGGCCGCCATCCGGCGGATCACGTAAAGCTTTCGCTCGAAGGCCAGGCCGCGATCAACCGTCTCCCCGCGCGCGACGAAGAACTGGCGCATGAAGGGCTCACAGGCCGCGGAAGCTTTCCCGAGGATCTCGCTGCGCACGGGTACGTCGCGCCAACCGATCATCCGGAGACCTTCCCTGGCGACGATTTCGTCGATAATCGCCTCTTCGTTCCCACGCTCCTTTTCATCCCGCGAAAGAAACGCGAATCCCACTCCGTAGTCCCCCTCTTCCGGAATGTCGAAGCCATGCTCCGCCGGGCACACCTTTTTAAAAAACTTGTGGGGAATCTGGATAAACAGGCCGGCCCCGTCGCCCGTTATGGGATCACACCCGCAACCGCCCCGGTGGTCGAGATTGACGCAGATATCGAGGGCGCCCCGGACGATGTCGCGGGATTTGCGGCCCTTCATATCCACGATGAGACCGATACCGCAGTTCTCACGCTCGTTTTCGGGGTTGTAAAGGCCTTGCGCCTTCGGCTGGGAATTAACTCTGTCCATGGAATAAAGGATTTCTTGAATTTTCGGATGCAGGACGGTCGCCCGCGACCGCGGCCTTGCGGCGACTTGTCCGTTGAGATCTGTTTTTATGCAGAACAAAAAACCTAGGCAACAATTCGAGTCTGTCTAGCCCGGAATGGCTGGTTAATTCCCCTATCATCACGGGCCGCAGCCGAGCCAACGGGGGAACGGGTTTTCCAACCCGTTTGCGCCACCCAACGCAACGGACAGGAATGT
>CAZBLJ010000070.1:0-12276 GCA_964492605.1 uncultured Puniceicoccaceae bacterium | reverse complement strand
TCTCGAGCAACGGGGAAAGGAGATCCGGGAATGGAACCGCGAGAGGGAAGTGGACGAAGACATGCCGGTCAACGGGCGCCGCATGACGAATCTCGGATGTTTCCGGGCCTATTGCGAGGCGTACTTGCGGGAGGACGACCGCATCCGCAAGGACATGACCTTTCTCTTCCGACAGCTCGAACCGGATGGACAGGGCCTGCCGTTCCAGATCTACGTCTTTACCGCGACCACGAACTGGGTGCGGTATGAAAGCATCCAGGCGGACATTTTCGATCACCTGATCGCCGCGCTGCCGACCTTCGGCTTATCCGCCTATCAGGAGCCGTCCGGAGAGGACCTGGAAAAAGGTCTGGCCCTTTTGGGAAAGGAACGGGAGTCCGGGAGGGCGGCCGCGGAGGAGGAAACGGTTTCCTGATTCAGGCGACCTTTTCCCAAATCTTACCTTAGTTTTGGTGCCCCCCCCGAGAGAAAGGGAAGGATGAATAATGCCCGGAGTTTGCGAATCGCGTGGCGGACTTAGTGGGCGAATTTCCGTTTCAGGGCTTCCTGCACATTGGGGGGGACCAGTTCCGTGTCGCGGTCGGTGTATCGGGCGACCTGCTTGATGAGGTTGGAGCTGGTGTAGAAGTATTTTTCGTTTGGCATCAGGAAGATGGTTTCGATGGATTCGTCGAGGTTCCGGTTCATCTGTGCCATCTGGAATTCGTATTCGAAGTCGGAAATGGCCCGAAGCCCGCGGATCAGTGCGTTGGCGCCGACTTCCCTCGCAAAGTCGACGACGAGTCCGTTCAGACGGCGAACTTCGAAATGATCGGGGTCGATGTTGGTCCGGATCAGGGCGATGCGTTCCTCGATGTCGAACAGCGGCTGTTTCGGATCGTTCTCCGCCACGGCTACGATGACCTTTTCGAACAGGACCGAGGCGCGGTGGAGGACGTCGAGGTGGCCGTAGGTGATGGGATCAAAGGTTCCCGGATAAAGTGCGGTTTTCATGAATTCGCCAGCATGGTCCGTTGAGGGTTGGGGTAAAGGGCAAAGGGGGGGCGGCTCTGAAAGGGCTTACGGTTGTAAGTAGAAATACTTCTTGGAAGGATAAGGTCTTTTGCTAATAAGGGGGAAACGGGAGCTTATGGGCCCGATTTCCAGGGTTCCTTGAACAAAAAGGTTGCCTAACCCCGATCAGTTCGCCTTATTCGGCGACATCCCTCGCGGAAGGATTCCTCTTCTCTGAGAGATCATTATTTTTTGTATCCATCTTAATTTTGCAGTTTTGAAACGGTCATCTTTTTTAGGTCGAATAGCGGTAGCGGTAGGTGCCGCCTTTGCAGTCTCCCGGGCTCCGGTCTTTGGTCGCCGGAAATCGGTTCGCAAACCGGAAGACATTCCCCACGAGTTCGTTCGGCGTGCCGGGAATAACGTCCCACGCCGTGAAGGGGGCGCTTTTTAGCGAACGATGGCGAACGTCTTCCCGTCCTGGATCAACCGGGCCCCCCTCCGAATCGTCGGATGCGCTCTGCTGGTCGTGGGTGCCGTCATTGCCGGCGTGACCTATTATATGACGCCGAAATGGTCCCGTGTCGGTTACGAGCCGGTCCAGCCGGTGGCCTTCAGCCACGATCTGCATGTGACCCAGTTGGGGATGGATTGCCGTTATTGCCACACCTTTGTGGATCGGTCGGAGCATTCCAACGTCCCGACGACGGAGAGTTGCATGGCCTGCCACAGCATGGTGCAGACGGATTCCCCGGCGTTGAAGCCGGTTCGGGACAGCTATGCGAACGACGAGTCGATCCCGTGGGCGAGGGTCCACAAAACCCCGGACTATGTGTTTTTCAATCACGCCGTTCATGTGAACCGCGGGATCAGTTGTGTCGAATGTCATGGCGAGGTGAACGAGATGGAGGTCGTTTACCACGCCAAGCCGCTATCCATGGCCTTTTGCCTGGAATGCCACCGGGAGCCGGAGAAATACATTCGCCCGAATGAGAAGGTCTACGATCTGACCTGGAAAGCGGAATCGGAAACCGCGCAGATCGAGATGGGCACCGAGCTGGTGCAACACTGGAAAGTCAATCCGCCGGAGTCTTGCTCCGGATGTCACCGATGAAGGAGCAGATGGAAACGGAATTTGGTCAGCTCGAACAACACAAGGGTTCGCGGTATTGGAAAAGCCTCGACGATTTGGCAGACACCCCCGCCTTTCGCGAGTGGGCGGAGCGCGAGTTTCCGCAGGGTGCTTCGGAGTTGAACGGAGTCGATCGCCGTCACTTCCTCAAGATCATGGCCGCCTCGTTCGGATTGGCCGGAGTCGGTTTGACGGGATGTCGGCGGCCCGACTACGAGATTCGCCCCTATGTGCGCCAGCCGGAGAACGTGATTCCCGGGGTGCCGCAGTATTATTCGTCCTCCCGCCCGACGCCTTACGAGAACATCCCGGTCGTCGTCGAGACGCACGAGGCGCGGCCTACGAAGATCGAGGGGAATCCCAGTTATTTACCCGGCGGCGGTTCCACGGATGTCTTCACCCAGGCCAGTGTGCTCGACTTGTACGACCCGTCCCGTGCGAAACGAAACGTTCGCGGCGGTGAAACCCTGGACCGTCCGGCGGTCCTCGATCTGCTGGCCGAGTGGTCCTCGCTGCTGGTCGCGACATCGGGGGCCGGCTTTGCTTTTCTGGCGGAGAGTTCCACCTCTCCGAGTCGGCGCGCCCTTGTCGCGGAGCTGAAGAAGAAGTTCCCGCAAGCGGTCTGGGCGGAGTATGACGCGATCGACTACGGTGCCGCCCGGCGGGCTTCCGAGGTTTACTGGGGTCGTCCGGTTCGGGTTCGGAACCAGTATTCCAGGGCCAAGCGGATTCTTTCGGTCGGCAGTGATTTTCTCGGAAAAGACCCCGGCTCTTACGAAACCACGCGTTCGTTCAGCCGGTCCCGGAAAGTCGATGATCCGAAGGATGCGAAGAAGATGAACCGGTTGTATTCGGTGGAGGCGGACTTCACCCTCACCGGGGCAATGGCCGACCACCGCTTGCGTCTCGAAGCGGCTCGCACGGAGAGTTTTCTCGGTGCGTTGGCCCGCGAGTTGATGGCTCTCGGCGCCGGCGGGGATTCGACGCTTGCCGGTGCGGTGAAGGGTCTTCCGGAAGACGGGGATCTTCCGAACGATTGGATCAAGGCCTGCGCGAAAGATTTATACGAATACCGGGGCGAGGCCCTGGTCTCCGTGGGAGAGGGGGCCGACGAGCGCTCCCAGTGGCTCGGCTTCTTCGTCAACGACTTGCTCGGTGCGCCGGGACAGACCCAGGAGCTTCTCGCTTTGCCGGAAGAAGAGGCGGCCTCGATCGTGGACCTGGCGCGGAACCTCCGCTCCGGGGCGATCGAGAATCTGTTTATCCTGGGTGGCAATCCGGTCTACGACGCCCCGGCCGAGCTGGATTGGCCTTTCCTCCAGCAACAGGCGAAAGAAGTCGTTCGTCTCGGTTACTGGGACGACGAGACCTCCGCCGCCGCCGGGACGAAGCTGCTCCTGCCGCACTATCTGGAAACCTGGGGGGACGGCGAGACGCGGGACGGAACCTACGTGCCGGTGCAGCCGATGATCGAGCCGCTGATGGATTCGGTCGGCGAGCTGGAGTTCCTGGCCCGACTGATCGGGCGGGACACGACGGATCCGGTGGAGATCGTCAAGGGGACCTATCGCGATCGCGCCGGAAACGGGTCGGACGCCGGGTTCAAAACGTTCCTGGCGAACGGGGTTCTCCCGGAAAGCGGGTATGAGGCTCTTTCCCCGGCCCCCAGGGGCGATGCCGTGGTGGCGGCGATGAAGGCATCCCCCCCGCCAGCGCCAGCGAAGGCGTCCGCAACGAATTTGGAGGTCCTCTTCCGCCCGAGCAGCCATACCTTTGACGGACGGTTCGCGAACAACGGTTGGATGATGGAGTGTCCGGACCCCATGTCGAAGCTGACCTGGGACAACGCGATTCTGATCAGCCCGAGGCTGGCGAAGGAGTTGCAGGAGCAATCCGGGGAAGAGATTTTCGCGTCGCCGACCCTGTTGAACGAACTCGGACAGCTGCAGCGGAACAGCGCGCAGTTCAAGCGCGGCCAGGAGCAGGCGCGGGTTGCCGAGTTGACGGTGAACGGCGTCACCCTGACCGGTCCGGTTCACGTGATGCCCGGCCTGGCGAATTATTCGGTGGTGGTGCCGCTCGGGTTCGGCCGGGATATCTGCGGCCCGGTCGGGCAGGGCGTCGGTTTCAACGCCTT
This sequence comes from uncultured Puniceicoccaceae bacterium, assembly GCA_964492605.1. GTDB lineage: Bacteria > Verrucomicrobiota > Verrucomicrobiia > Opitutales > Puniceicoccaceae > Puniceicoccus. Next base: position 8,014 of record CAZBLJ010000070.1, on the reverse strand, counting down.
TCCGGCGGTTTCTTCGGGGAATCGATGGACGGCGGAAGGTGCGAAGATCGTGATGACCGGAGACACGTATCCGCTGGCGAACACGCAGGAGCACGGGTCGATGGAAGGTCGGGCGATCCTGCGGGAAGGCTCGGTGGAGGAATTCGAAAAGAAGCCGGAGTTCGTCGAGAAAATGGGTATGGAGTCCCATTCCCCGCCGGTTTACGGAAAGTCCAAGGACAAGCCTCTCGAGTACAAGGTGACGGAGATTCCGAAGGGCGGTTCGATGTACAAGACCCCGTCCTTCACCGCACCGCAGCAGTGGGGGATGTCCATCGATCTCAACCTTTGCACCGGTTGCAACGCCTGCGTGGTGGCTTGCCAGAGCGAAAACAACATCCCGATCGTCGGAAAGGACCAGGTCCTCCGGGGGCGGGAGATGCACTGGATTCGTCTGGACCGTTATTTCGCCTCCGGTGAAACCGATTCGGACGATGTCCCGGAAGACGTGCAGGTCTCTTTCCAGGGCATGGCCTGCGCCCAGTGCGAGTTGGCCCCCTGCGAAACGGTTTGTCCGGTCAATGCGACGGTTCACGACGAGCAGGGCCTCAACACCATGGCTTACAATCGTTGCGTGGGCACCCGTTACTGCGCGAACAACTGTCCCTACAAGGTGCGGCGATTCAATTTCTTCGATTGGAACAAGCGCGAGGACGGCCACTTTTACGAAGGTCCCCTGGGACCGTCCGGGCCCGCCAAGCCCATCAAGATGCAGAAGAATCCCGATGTGACCGTTCGGATGCGCGGGGTTATGGAAAAGTGCACCTATTGCGTGCAGCGGATCGAAGCGGCCAAGATCAATCAGAAGGTCAAGGCGGGTGCCTCCGGCAACATCGAGGTGCCGGACGGTACCATCAAGACCGCCTGCCAGCAATCGTGCCCGGCCGAAGCCATCACGTTCGGGGATATCACGGATACCGGCTCCGAGATCTATAAAGCCAAAATGTCGCCCCGCGACTACGCGGTCCTCGGTTACCTGAACATCCGCCCGCGAACGACCTACCAGGCGAAATTGCGGAATCCGAATCCGAAGATGCCGGAGAAATACCGCTACGAGCAGCCCTTCGGACGGATGGATTACGAAGAGCGGTACGGACACGGCGGCGGGCACGATGACGGACACGGTGGTTCGCACGGGGACAAACACGAGGGTGCGCACGGGGCGGAGAGCGCCAGGCCCCGCGGTGAGCGCGAAGGATAAGGGGAAAACGGAGAAACAATTGTTGTCATGTCCACTGTAGCGGAAGCATCCGAAAACTCTCCCCGCCCGGCGGTTCTCGACAAGGTCAAGCCGGTCGATGTGCCGCGTCGGCCTCTGGTCCTGAACGACCGCGATTATCACTGGGTCACCGAAAAGGTCTGTGGGATCGTGGAAGGCAAGACCCCGACCTGGTGGTGGGTGTCTTTTGCCATAGCGGGAGGGATCGCCAGTTTCACCCTGATGGGGCTGATCTATCTGGTCTCGACCGGTGTCGGAGTCTGGGGTCTGGCCAATCCGGTGAACTGGGGCTGGGCGATCGTGAATTTCGTTTTCTGGATCGGTATCGGCCACGCCGGGACGCTGATCTCGGCGGTCCTTTGCCTGTTGAAACAGCGCTGGCGAACGTCGATCAACCGAACGGCCGAGGCGATGACGATTTTCGCGGTGGTCTGTGCGGGGATCTTTCCGCTGTTCCACGTGGGGCGGGTATGGTTTGCCTGGTGGCTTTTCCCGCTTCCCAACGCAAACTGGATCTGGCCGAATTTCCGAAGCCCGCTGGAATGGGACGTTTTCGCGGTCTCCACCTACGGAACGGTGTCGGTTCTCTTCTGGTACATGGGTATGCTTCCGGACCTGGGCACGCTGAGGGATCGGGCGCGGTCGGCCTGGCGAAAGGTGTTTTACGGGGTGCTGGCGATGGGGTGGCGCAACTCGAGCCGCCACTGGCACAACTACGAGATGGCCTATCTGTTGCTGGCCGGTCTGTCCACGCCTCTGGTGCTTTCCGTTCATACGATCGTTTCCTTCGACTTTGCGGCTTCGATCCTGCCGGGCTGGCACACGACGATCTTTCCGCCTTACTTCGTGGCCGGGGCGATTTTCTCCGGCTTCGGCATGGTGCTGACCCTGATTCTGCCCCTGCGGGCCGTCTTCGGCCTCCACGATCTGGTGAACCAGTATCACATCGACGCGATGTGCAAGATCACCCTGGCCACGGGGAGCATGGTGGGCTACGCCTATGCGATGGAATTCTTTATCGCCTGGTACGGCGCAAACCCCTATGAAGGATTCGCTTTCGTCAACCGGGCCTTCGGCCAGTATGCCTGGGCCTACTGGATCATGGTCTCCTGCAACGTCATCTGCCCGCAACTTTTCTGGTTCAAGAAGATCCGGAAGAACATCGCCCTTGTCTGGATCATTTCGATCTTCGTCAACGTCGGCATGTGGTTCGAACGTTTCGTGATCACGGTGACCTCGCTGGCCAACGATTTCCTCCCCAGTTCCTGGGGCTATTACTCGCCGACGATCGTCGATATCTTCACCTTCTTCGGAACCTTCGGGGTCTTCAGCGTTCTCTTCCTGCTTTTCCTGCGGTTTCTCCCGCTGATCGCCTTCTCCGAGGTGAAGGCGCTGAGTCTGCCGCAGGCCGATCCGCATAACCGCGATCATCCGGCGAACCGGAATGATCGGAAAGGAGGGAAGGTTTGATGTCCGCTACGAAAGTCAAAGTCTTCGGGGTGGCCGCCACCTTCCGGAACACGCCCGACGTGTATCACGCCTGCGAAAAGGTGCGCGACGCCGGTTTCAAGCGTTGGGATTGCTATTCTCCTTTTCCGATCCACGGGATCCACCATGCCATGGGGTTGAAGCGCTCCCGCGTGCCCCTGTTCACTTTCGTAGGGGGAGTGACCGGATTCCTGACGGGCCTCGCCATTGTCGCCTACATGAATTTCGACTACCCGCTGGTGGTGGGGGGCAAGCCGTATTTCAGTCCGGTCTTTCCCTTCCCGATCTTTTACGAGCTGACCATCCTGCTGGCGGCGTTCGGGACCCTCGGCGGCATGTTCCTCGTCAATCGTCTGCCGCGCCACCATCATCCCCTGTTCGACTACGAACCCTTTTTGCGGACATCTGACGACACTTTCATGATTGTGATCGAATCAACCGACCCCGGTTTCGACGAGGAAAAGGTAAGATCCCTGCTCGACGAGGCCGGCGGCGAAGAAATAACCCGGGTGGAGGCGGAGGCCTGAGGTGATGCGCTATTTCCTCGCCATATTCGCCTTTCTGATCGTAGCGACGGTTTCGATCCTGGGTTTTCGCGGAGAGAAAAGCGAGAAACCGCCGTGGAGGATCTTCCCGGACATGGATGACCAACCCCGCTACAAACCCCAGGGCACGAACGAGTATTTCCCGAACCGGATGAATGATCGCCCGCGGCCCGGGCATACGGTCATCCGCGGCCAGGGGTGGGAAGTGAAGAAAGTATTTTCCGACCAGTACGGCACGAGCCGTTTTTCGCAGACGGCCCTGAACGAGGGGAAAAATGCCGACGGTTCCTGGGCCGAGGATTTCCCGATCCCGGTAAGCTACGAAACCATGGAGACGGGCCGGGAGAAGTACGAAATCTTCTGCCTGGTTTGTCACGGTGCGGCCGGAGACGGGAAGGGGATCACCTCGAAGTACGGAGTCCTCGCGTCGAACTTGCAGCTGCAGATGTATCGCGACATGTCCGGAGGCGAGATCTTCAACACGATCACTTACGGCAAGAACACCATGTACGGATACGGTGACAGGATCACGCCGGAAGAACGCTGGGCCATCATTCTTTATTTGCGGGCCCTGCAGCTTTCGCAGAACGCACCGGCCGATGCGGTTCCGGTCGACAAGAAAAAGGAGTTGGGACTATGAGCCAAAGCCCTGCGAATACCGTGAGCGCCACCCTGGCCGGCGAGGGGGGTAAATGGCCGCTGCCGAAATTGTTACTCGCCATCGGCATTGCCGGACTGGCGGTTGCCTTCATCGGCCTGATCATCGGCCTGGTGAATCATGACGCCCGCCCGGTCCTGAGCTGGCTTCTGGGCATCTCCTTCTGGACGAGCATTCTTCTGGGATCGCTTTTCCTGGTCATGATTTTCCACGTCTTCGACGCCGGTTGGGCGGTGGTCGCCCGACGACAGTTGGAGCACCTCCTGGCCGGATTCCCCTGGTTGGCGATTCTGTTTCTGCCGCTGGTTCTGATCCCGTGGATCTATTCCGATCCGGGAATCGTCTGGAAGTGGTTGAATCCGGACCATCTGCTTCCGTCCGGCTATACCGTGGCGGACGACGTCCTGTATCAGGCGAAGGAGCCTTATTTGAACAAGTTCGCCTTCACCGCGAGGGCTTTCCTGTTCTTCGGCGTGTTCCTGTATTTCGCGAATGCGCTGCGCAAGCACTCGTTCGCGATGGACGGCGACGGGGATCCCAAGCACTACTCGGCGACCAAAAAGCTGGCGGCGGGCGGAATTTTCGCCTGCGGACTCTGTGCGACCTTTGCGGCGATCGACTGGTTCATGAGCATCGAGTTTCACTGGTTTTCGACGATGTACGGCGTCTGGTTTTTCGCCGGATCGATGCGCGCCGCGATCGCCTTCATCCTCATCCTCCTCTTTTTCCAGGCGGACCGGGGCGTCCTCAAGGGCATTCACAAACAGGCGCACAACTACGAGTTCGGCTGCATGGCCCTGGCCTTTACCGTTTTCTGGGCTTACATCAGCTTTTCGCAGTATTTCCTGATCTATCAGGCGAATATCCCCGAGGAGACCTTCTGGTACAAGATCCGCCATACCAACGTGGACGGTTCCACGAATTCCTGGTGGTGGATCGGGTTGGCGTTGATTTTCTTCCACTTTCTGGTGCCGTTCCTGGTGCTCCTCTTCTACAAGGCGAAGGTGAAGATTCGGTTGGTCCTGTTCATGGCTTCCTGGATCCTCGTCTTCCACCTGGTGGACCTCTACTTCAACATCCTGCCCTCGAAGAAGGCCCCTGCGGACAACATTCTGAATTACGACGTCCGGCAGTTCGGCGTGTCGCTCTGGGATGTCGCAATGATCGTCGGGATCGGCGGCGTGGTTCTCTGGGCCTACCTCCGCAGTCTTTCCGAAAACAGTCCGGTTCCCTTGCGGGACCCGCGTGTCGGTGAATCGATCCATCATCATGAGTGAGTCCGAAGCATTCGAATCGTCTTGGGGAAATCGCACTCTCAGCGTCATCGGAGGAGTGGGATTCATCCTCTTGTTTCTCCTCATCCTCTGGGTGGCCTACCTCCCGTACCGCCCGGAGCCGATCGCCGAAGTGCAGGCGAAGACGCGTCTGGAGAACCTGAGTGAAATCGAGAATGCGTCGACCGAGGCGATCACGACCTACGGCGTGGTGAATCCCCAGGAGGGGGTCTACCGGATTCCCGTCGAGGAAGCAATGCGCCTGACGGTTGAAAAGTTCCGAAATACTCCTTCTCCTGACGAAGAGGAGAACTAAAATGGAGGGATGGAACAATTTACTGATCATTCTCATTGGTTTCGCGGGGCTTTTGCTGCTCTCGGCGGTGTATGCGCTGTTTTGGGCCTCGAGAAACGGCCAGCTGAAAGATTTTGAGGAAGGTGCGAAAACGATATTCACCGAGGAGGAACCGGAGGGGAAGGTGCTCGATTCCTTCCCCGGCGAGGGTTCGGACCCCGAGAAGAAACGAAACCGTTAGAATTTTCTGATGTCGAATACCTCTGCTATTGCCGGAAACACGGCCGCCCTCGGAGATAAGATCTACGGCGGCCGCAGCACGGACGAGCGAACCGCCCTGAGCACCATTGACAGCTCCATGAAAGTGGGCGGCGTCTTCTTCATCGTATCCGGTGTCCTATGGCTTCTGATCGGCTCGCTCCTCGGGTTTATCGCTTCCTTCAAACTGCACAATCCGGAGTTCCTTTCGGCTTGGCCGGAGTTGACCTTCGGACGGGTTCGCTCCGCCCACCTCAACGCCATGACCTACGGGTGGGGGAACAATGCGGTGTTCGCCGTCGGCCTCTGGATCATGGCCCGGCTTTGTCGTTCCGCCGTGCGGCACGGGGGCCTGTTGATCATTGCCGGGGCCACCTGGAATGTCGGCGTGACGATCGGTGTTCTGGGTATTCTGAACGGTGACCTGACTTCGGTCGAATGGCTGGAGATCCCCACCTACGTGACGCCCCTCCTGGCTTTCTCCTATGCCTTGGTCGGAGTTTGGGGGATTCTCGCTTTTCATTATCGTAAGGGCGAGCACGTCTACGTTTCGCAGTGGTATATCCTGGCCGCGCTCTTCTGGTTTCCCTGGCTCTACACCGTCGCCCAGATGGTGATCTTTTTTACGCCCGCCCGGGGAACGGTGCAGTCGATCACGAATTGGTGGTTCGCCCACAACGTCCTCGGGCTCTGGTATACTCCGGTGGGTCTGGCGGCCGCGTATTACCTGATTCCGAAGATTCTGGGAAAGCCGATCCACAGTTACTACCTCTCGATCCTCGGGTTCTGGTCGCTGGCCCTGTTTTACAACTGGGCGGGGGTGCACCACCTCATCGGCGGCCCGATTCCCCTTTGGCTCCAGGCCGTGGGAACGGTCGGCAGTATCGGGATGGTCATTCCGGTGGTTGTGGTCGCCGTGAACCATCACATGACGGTGAAAGGATGTTTCCGGAAGATTTGGAATAGCCCGACCCTGCGGTTCATTGTCTTCGGGGCGATGTCGTACACGCTCGTGAGTTTGGCGGGGTCCACCATGGCCGTTCCCGAGGTAAATGTGGTTTCGCACTTCACCCACTTCACGGTCGCCCACGCCCACCACGGGGTCTACGCCTTCTTTACGATGATCATGTTCGGCTCCGTGTATTTCATGCTGCCGCGCCTGACCCAGAGGGAATGGCCGTCGGCCAGTCTCATCCGGATCCATTTCTGGACGTGTGCCCTGGGCATCGGGATCTACATCGTCGGCCTTTCCATCGGCGGTTGGTTGCAGGGGATGGCCATGAACAATCCCGATGTTCCGTTCATGGACATCGTGCGAATGATGGTTCCCTGGCTCATGTCCCGCTCGGTCGCCGGCGTCCTCCTTACGATCGGGCATTGCGCCTTTGCGGTAAATATCGCCTGGATGCTCCTGGGGCCGAAGGTCGTCGAGCCGAAGCTGTCCCTCGCGAGAAAGGCCGTCGCCTAAAGAAGAACCGACCATGAAAAACCTTCCCATTCTTTTCCTTGGCATCTTCTTCACGCTGGCGTTCTCGTGGGCGGGGCTCATTCTTTCGTCCCAGGTCCAGTATGGGGCGCTGGAGCCGACCACTTCCACTTTGGATGAAGACGGAAACCCGGTGGCCGGCGAGACGATGTTTCCGCGGGCTCCGTCCGGATTGGCCCAACAGGGCAAACAGGTCTACATCAGCGAGGGGTGCATGTACTGCCACTCGCAGCAGGTGAGGCCACAGGGATTCGGTGCGGACTTCGAGCGGGGGTGGGGACCCCGGCAGTCGGTTCCCCGCGATTACATCCTGCAGGAGCGGGTTCTCCTCGGAACGATGCGTACCGGGCCCGACCTGGCCAATGTCGGGGGCCGCGCCCTGACGGCGGACTGGCACCATCAACATCTTTACAATCCACAGATTACCTCTCCCGGCTCGGTCATGCCGCCTTTTGCCTACCTTTACGAAGTCCGGAGAATCGAGGGTCGCCCCTCGCCCAATGCGCTGAGCTTTCCACCGGATTCGGAATTCGCTCCGGAAGAGGGCTATGAAGTGGTGCCCACCCGGCAGGCGGAGGCCCTGGTGGCCTATTTGTTGAGCCTGAAGATCGACTACGAGCTTCCGGAAGCGAAGTTCACCCGATAGGTTTCGCTTGACGGAGGCGACGGGGCGCTCATCATCCTCCGCTTTTCCCCACAGCCCGGTGGTGTAATGGTAGCACAACTGATTCTGGTTCAGTTTGTCGGGGTTC
>CAZBLJ010000069.1:0-12303 GCA_964492605.1 uncultured Puniceicoccaceae bacterium | reverse complement strand
GAGTAGATCGCAGCTTGTCACGCAGGCGGAAACTTGCGATGAACGGGGCATGGTGGAACTTGAGAAAGTGGTTTCGTTCTGCGACCGGAGAACTCGCCGCGCGGAGATATCGGATTTTCCCCCGGCTTACAATGGGCTCCAGCTGGAGAACCGGGGCGGGGTGGGCAAGATCGGTGCGGCCGTCGATGCGGGTGAGGTCCCGTTTCGCAAGGCGATCGAGGACGGGGTTGATTTCCTGATCGTCCATCACGGCATGTATTGGGTGCCGCCGGTGCCGCTCGCGGGGTCGGCCTTCCGCAAGATCCGAAGCGCGGTCGAGAACAACCTGGCCGTGTACGGGAGCCACCTTCCCCTCGACTGTCACCCGGAAATCGGCAACAACGCCTTGTTGGCGAAAGCACTGGAGCTGACCCGGATGGACACCTTTCTGCCTTACGAAGGCACCAATATCGGCCTGGTGGCCACGGCACCGGAGTCGCGTGCGGAGCTGAAAACCCGCCTGGAAGGCTTGTTCCCGGGCAATGTGGTTGCGGTGGAAGAGGGTTCCGAGCGGCCGCAAAAGATCGCCATTCTCACCGGAAGCGGATCGAGTGCGGTCGAGCATCTTCCCGCCATTGGCGTCGATACCCTGGTCACCGGTGAATTGAAGCAGCACTTCTTCAACATCGCGCAGGAGCAGCGGCTGAACCTATACGCCTGCGGTCATTACCGGACGGAGACGTTCGGGGTGCAGGCGCTGGCCCGGGAGGCGGCCCGTTACTTCGAGTTGCCGTGGTGCTTCATTCCGACCGAGTGTCCGTTTTGAGACAGGAACGGACGGAAACAGAGTTACCCCCCGTGGCCGACCGACATGTTGCGCAGGGCCGTGGAAAAGGCGATGGTCGTGCTGATGATGGCGTCCAGGAATACCACCGCGGCGACGATCCATTGGTAGAACAGCGGGGACTGGTCGGTCGCTACGATCTCGTAGGTGATCAGAGAGGAGACCGCCGCAACGCCGACAATGGCAATGAGCAGGTCGAGAACGAACCGACCGATCCGGATGTCGGCGCCTTTCAGAACCTCGATGACGAACACCACTAGGGCGAAAACGATCATCGTGTAGTTGAGGGTGGTTCCCTGCCATTTGTCGGGGAGATACTCGACGAGGATCGCCGAAACGATGAGAAGGAAGGTCCACGGACAGATCCGGAGGAACCGATAGAGGCCCCGCAAGAACCGGCCCAGGCCCGATTTGGGTTTGCTGTTCGGGGTGAGATGGGACCCGCCCCCGAAAATTTCAGCTCCGGTGTGTTGATGTTCGCTCATGAATCGGAGTCTTGGGAAGCGGGAGGCGGTTTCCGAGAATAAAGTTTCTTTCCCGGGTTTTCGGATTCGGTTGATCCGGGAGCGCTTGCGGCATCGGAAACCGCGGATCTTCGGCGGGTCGATGCGATGCTCTCAACTTTCCTCCCCGGCGAAGGCGATCACGTCCACATGGTGCCGGTATTCCTGCCGGTCGATGAGGGCGAGGGCGTGGTGGAACCGCACCGCGAGGAGCCTGTCGGAGATCGTTTCCCGTTCGGCGAGAATTTCGTCGATTGCGGATGCCCGCCTTTCGCGGAAATCGAAAAGGTTCACGTGCCAAGCGCAACGGAGGGCTCTTCGGTCGGTGGGGTCCCGGTCGGGAAGGGGTACGAGGGAATCCAGGGCTTCCTGATCGGCGCGGATTTCTTCCATGTAGCGGTGGAACCGATCAGGGACCGAGGCTCCGGCGGGCGATGATCCGGAGAGGATTTCCTCCACGTCCGAGAGAAAACCGGGCTGGATCCACCCGGTGACGTATTCCGGGTCGTAGGCGAGACGCAGCGCGAATGCCCGGACGAGGGAATGGATCTTCATCCGGTCGACCATGGTGAATGCATCGGTACGGTTGTCGCCGAGGACCCGCTGGAGGACCCGTTTGCCTTGATCGCGGAGTGCCTCCGGTAGCCCGGGGAATCGGCGATGGTATTCGTTCCCGGCATCTCCCGGGCGGAGGAAACTGGAAGCGGTGATGAGGGCGCCGGGATAGGCGGCATCGATTTCCGCAAAGGCCCTTCCGGATTGCACCATGACCTCGCGGCAAATCCCGGCGCGCCACACCTTTTCCTCCATCGAGTCGTAAACGAGCGCACAACGGTGAAGAAGATCGGACCGGCGGGTGAAAACGGATCCGCGCAGGTAGCCGGGCAGCTTGCGTTTGCCGGCTTTGACGTCCTTTTGCGCCGCTTTGATCAACGGATGGCCGTGGAATTGTTCGTCCAGCTTGGTGTCCGAGGTGTGGAATGGAGCGCCGTCCAAATAGTCCGCGAGGAGCGACAGATCGTAACCGGTGGCGGCCCGGCTCGCCGTTTCGGAGAGGGGGGAGGCGAGACCGGCGTAGGCCGTGATGAGGAAGCCGGAACGGGACGCCTCGATGCCGCGGGAGAGGGGACGGTGGCGAACGAGCGGTGCCACGAGATCGGATCCCTTGCGGGCACCCAACCACTCCAGGGTTTCCGGTGCGAGCCGATCCAGGAGCGAGGCGATTTCCTCGCGGCGGGCGTGGATCAACTTTTCCTCGGCCTCTCGTTCCGCAGGGCCGGCCTTCAGGGCGGATTCGTGGCGGAAGACACGGTTTTCCAATTCTCCGAGGAGTACGGGCAGGCGTGCTTTTCGATAAATCTCGAGCTGGTCGAACCCCCGGGCCTCGGCGACGATCAACCTCTTGCGGGAAAAAAGCACCGGAAGAACTTTGAGGGCGAATCCGGTCGTGACGAGAAGGAGGGCCACGATCATCGGCGTGAAGGGCAGTGCCGTCCTGCCACCCCCCATAGCCTTGTTCCCGGCAATCATGGTAAGGGTCAGGGCCAGTGCCGGGAGGAGGGTGCGGGTGCCGTACCGGATGAGATAGGTGCCCGCCAGAACGCAGATGTCCTTCGGCTGAATGACCCGGCGCGCCGAGACGACCGACGAACGTAGACCGGGGTGTTTTTTGATTTTGACCATAGGTTTCGTGTTTGTCCCGAACCGGTCGAAGCGAATCGACGGGGCAGGAATAGGTTGTGCGGCATCCATACGGGATCGGGCCTTGAAAATCCACCCGGAACCGTCCGGAGGGTATTTTAAATTGGTTCCGATAAGCATCGTCTGTGCGACGGTGCTGGTCGGGTTTTCAGGCTTCTTCTCCCGGGATTTTCCGGGGTGTCGGGTCGTCGATGCCGAGTTCTTCGAGTCGCTGGGAGGCCAGGAGTTCGAGCCTTCGAGCTTGTGTGAGCAAGGTTTTGCGGAGGCCTTTGGAAACGCTCCGCTCGCTGATGACCTTGGCAAGGTTGGCGATGGTGTTCGTCCGCCGCGCTATGCGGACGTCGGGATGTTTGCGGCTGTCAAAGATGTCGTCGGGTATGATGCGCTGACGGTAGGACTGCGGGAGCTAGATCGGTTGGGCGGTCGTCAGTTCCTTTTCGTTGAGCACGGCTCCGAGGGTAGAGGCTTCAAGGACTTGCTGGAAGACCGTGAATTCGGCCTGATCCAAAAACGACTTAATCGACTCCTTGTCGGATAGGTCAGCCACCTTATCATCCAGCGGCCATATCTCGATTTCCGCGACTTCGAATGGATCAAGCACATTCATGGCAACTGCGTCTGTGCGTTGGTTCGTCAGGTGTCGCCCGATACGGCCCCTCAGCTTTTCGTAAGTCTGCCCCACATAGATCGGCTCACCGTCGTAGTCGTAAAAGGCATAGACGCCATGAACGGCGCTTCCGATTTTTCTGCCGTTTTCGTCGGCGATGTCGAAGAATGCGCTGATGGCATCGCGAATCGCCGCAACCTCCTTGGGCAGTTCGTCGCCCTTTTTATCGCGTGCCATAAACTGTCCGCTCTTTCCGTTCGCTGACGATTTCCTCCCAGAGTGGATTCAGGTAAAACTTGGCGATCCACTCCACAACGCTCACGCAGACGGCGTCGCCAAAGCCAAAAAGTGCCTTGTTCAGGGCCAGCCTGTCATCGAGGCGGAAGTCATCCGCCCCCATCAGCCGGGCACATTCGCGGGGGGTGAGCAGCCGTACATCGAATTTGCCCTCGCCCGCGACAAAAAGAATCTGCCGCCCGCTGCCGCCACGCGGTGTTCTGAGGCAGCCAGCGATGCCGTCTGTCCTGAGTTCGGCCATTGAGCGACCATTGCGCACACGGCGGAAAACGGTACCGTAGGAGGTCTCCTTCCCCGCAATCATCGCATCGGCGATGGCGCGGTGGCGCGGACTCATTTGATTTAACAGATAGTCGCAACGCTCGCGGCTCCACCAGTATTTCGAGTTGGGCGAAAGGTCTTCAATGATTTCCGGCAGCTTCCGCGATTTGGCGGGAAAGTCAGGAAGTGGACGGATGTTCCAGTTGATCTCCGGGTGCCAGAAAATGAAGTCGGCCAGCGCGGCCGGGCGGCATTGGCTCTCAAAGAAAGCCCGCTCAGTTTCTTCAACCGCGAGCGGAGGACGTTGCAGCGAGCAAACGACAAAGAGGCGCTGTCTGCTTTGAGGAACGAAGTGGGCGGCGTCGATGATGAAAGGATCGACCGAGTAGCCCAGTTCATTGAGCGCGATACAGGCGGCCTCAAAATCGTTGCCGTTGTGCGACGTCAGGAAGCCGGTAACGTTTTCCAGTAGGATCAAGGCAGGCTTGTTATGTCCCATATTCTTGATCGAGTCGATAAAGCCCCAAAACGCCCCGGATCCGCTGCCCGCAAGGCCCCGTCTGGCACCCGCAAGCGAAAGGTCGGTGCAAGGAAACGAGGCGGTTGCCAGCCCCACATGGGGAATGCTGCCGTCGGGCAGATTGTGAACATCGTCAAGAACGAAATGGTTGCGGTAGTCCCGGTCGAAATGAAAGCGGTAGATCGCCTCTTTATCCGGGTCGTTGTCGTTGGCCCAAATCGTTTCCCATCCCGCGCGTTCCAGCCCAAGCCGCATCAGGCCAATGCCGGCAAAGAATTCCGCTACAGTTTTGTCCGTCGTCATCGCTATGAAGGGTCTACTGAAAATCGGCGGGATGATCTTCGTTTTCAAGCTCTTACTTTGCGCTAAGTCGCCGTCCGAAGTGTTGCGCTACTCTTTCGCAGAGTGTTGTTTTGCCGACTTGGCGCGGGCCAATCAAAAACAACCACACACCGACGAGGCAGTCTTTTCCCCACTCAGCCTTCGATATTCGTAGCTCTGTTTTGGGCGGCGGATCGGCTCCCCTGCGGCACCTGATTCACCAGCCTGGGTTTTTAGCGCGTGCGTTTTCCTTGCGGATGCGGCGCTCTGCGGGCAGGGTTCGGTCCATGGATCCGCGTTACGAGGAATTGGCCGGGGGATTGATCGGGTTTTCGGTAGATCTCCGCAAGGGGGAGCATGTGTTGATCGACGCCGGGGGTGTCCCCGAGGAGATGGTGATCGCCTTGGTCAGGGCGGCCCGGGCGCGCGGGGGATTCGCCCACGTTTCGTTCCGGCAGGCGCGGGTCAGCCGGGAGATTCTCAAAGGAGGGGGAGCGGAGGAGTTTGCCGCGGAAAATTCCTGGGAACTCTTCCGCATGAAAAAGATCCAGGCCTACATCGCGTTGAGGGGGTCCGACAATGTGTTCGAGACCGCGGACGTTCCGTCGGAGAAGATGAGTCTGTTCCAGAAGAAGATGAAGCCGACGCTCGATCACCGGGTGAAGCGGACGAAATGGTGCGTCCTTCGCTGGCCCGGTCCGGCGATGGCCCAGCAGGCCCACATGAGTACGGAATCGTTCGAGGACTTTTATTTCCGGGTGTGCACGCTCGACTATGCGAAGATGAAGCCGGGGATGGCGGCGCTGAAGCGGTGGATGGAAAAAACGGACGAAGTGCGCATCACCGGTCCCGGAACCGATCTGCGTTTTTCGATCAAAGGGATCCCGGCGATTCCGTGCGGGGGCAATTACAACATTCCGGACGGGGAGGTTTTTACGGCACCGGTCAAGCACTCGGTGGAGGGTACGATCTGTTACAACGCGCCGACCGTTTATCAGGGCGTGGCCTTCGAGAAGGTTCGATTCGTGTTTCGGAAAGGGAAAATCGTGGAGGCGACCGCCAGCGATACCAAGCGGTTGAACGAAATTCTGGACGCCGATCCGGGCGCCCGCTACATCGGCGAGTTTGCCATCGGATTCAATCCGCATATCCGCGAGCCGATGGGGGATATTCTGTTCGACGAGAAGATCGCGGGATCCTTCCATTTTACGCCCGGGCAGGCGTATGACGAGGCGGACAACGGGAATCGTTCCCAGGTTCACTGGGATCTGGTCTCGATCCAGCGCCCGGAATACGGGGGTGGGGAAATCCGTTTCGACGGAAAGTTGGTGCGGAAGGACGGCCTGTTCCAACCGTCGGGCCTGAAAAAACTCGACCCCGATGCTCTCGTTTAAGGAAATCGTTTCGGTTTCCGGGTTGTGTTTTTTCCAGAGGTCCTGAATCTTCGGGGCATGAGAATTTTTCTGACACTATTCTTTTTCTGCTCCTTATCGCTTTCGGCCAAGACGGTGGAGGAGATCATCCAGCAGGCGCGGGACTTCGTCGGTTCGGAAGAAGCGCTGGAGGCGGTCGAGGCGATCCGGTTTTCGGGTGTTCTGGACCCGGCCGACGAGGCGGCGGAGGAACTTGGTCTGAACCTGTTGATTGAGAAGCCCGGGAAGCAGAGACTCGTCGTCGAGGCACCGGAGATGCGGACGACGAGTGTGGTCAATCGGTTGCAGGGGTTCGTGATCCGGGAAAACCTGGAAACGGGGATGGAGACGGGAAGCCCCCTGGCCACCGAGCAGATCCGCAATTTGCAGGCGAATTCGATCGAGAATCTTTACTTTTTCAGGTTCCCGACCCGGTTTCAAGTGCGGGTGAAATACCTGGGCGAAGAAGAGATCGAGGGGCGGGAAGTCGATGCGGTTCGGTATGTCCACCGCGGCGGAATCGTTTACGTGCGCTATTTCGACTCGGAAACGGGGGCGCTTGTCGCTACGAGGGCCGATAATGGCCTGTTGAATGTGGAAAAGGGAAGGCGGATCGTCGATGGCCTGAAGTTTGCCGAGAAGGTCGAATCGTATGCCGACGGCGAATTGGTGCACACCATCCGCTTCGAAGATATCGCGGTGAATCCGGAGATCCCGGAGGACGCTTTCGAGATTCGATAGACTCCGGGTCGGCGAAGGCACAGCAGGTGAAGGTTTCCCGGATCACTTCCGCCGGCGCGGCCGGCACCGTGGCGAAGTTTCGCGAGTCCGTTTCCTTTTCGGTCGAAAGTGCGGAGGTGGTGGTTCCCATCCTGGCGGCCGTTCGGCGATCAGGGGATGCGGCACTGCTCGAGTTGACGGAGAAGTTCGACGGGGCGCGACTGAAACCCGCGCAGCTCCGGGTGGGCCGGGAGGAAATGGCCGGGGGATGGAAGGCGATCAGCCCTTCGGAGCGTCGGGCGATCCGGAAGTCCGTTCGGACCATTCGGGATTTCCACAAGAGATCCGTTCCGAAGGGCTGGACGGCCCGGACGGAGGATGGACTCACCGTCGGCGAACGGTTCTATCCGATCCGAAGGGCCGGGCTTTATGTTCCGGGCGGGCGGGTGCCGCTGGTGTCGACGGTTTTAATGACCGCGATTCCCGCGCAGGCGGCCGGCGTGCCGGAGGTTGTGATCTGCACGCCCCCCTCTCCCGACGGAGGGATTTCGGCGGGGCTCCTGGCGGCGTTTCACGCCTTGGGAATCCGGGAAGTCTACCGGGCGGGTGGGGCGCAGGCGGTGGCTGCCATGGCTTATGGCACCCGGACGATTCCGCCGGTCGATCTGATTGCCGGTCCCGGGAATGCCTTCGTCATGGAGGCGAAGCGGCAGGTGTACGGAAAAGTCGGCGTGGATCTTCTTCCGGGGCCCAGCGAGGTGATGGTGATTGCCGATGCCGGAGCCCGCCCCGATTGGGTCGCGGCTGATCTTCTGTCCCAGGCCGAGCACGGGACGGGCAAGGAAAAACTCTACCTGGCGGTGACCGACCGGGAAAGTTGGAACGCCATCCGGAAGGAGGTGCGGAGGCAGTTGACGCAAATGTCCGACGGTGAAACGATACAGGGGATCCTCGACAACCGGTTCATGGTCGGGGTGTGTGCCGACGAGGACGCAACGGTGGCGTTTGCCAATGCGGTCGCCCCGGAGCATCTGGAGCTGCAGGTGGCCCCGGATCGGATCACCCGTTTGACAAGTCGGATCACGACGGCCGGAGCGATCCTTCAGGGATACCACACCCCGACGGTTCTCGGCGATTTCGTGGCGGGGCCGAGTCACACCCTGCCGACCGACGGCACCGGGCGATTTTCGGGAGGCCTTCAGACGAGCACTTTCATGCGGCGCTCGAGCATCGTGCGCTCGACGGCCTCGGCCAATCGGAAGGTTTTGCCGGTGGTCGGAGCGTTTTCGTCGATGGAGTCGCTTCCCGTCCACGGCGATTCGCTGGAACGGAGGGTCCGTTGATGGAGGAAAAGAATCCGAGCCGGTTCGCCCGCCCGTCCGTTTTGAGCCTCGAGGCGTATGTTCCCGGGGAGCAGATCAACGAGAAAGGCTGGATCAAGCTGAACACGAACGAGTGTCCCTACCCGCCGAGTCCGTTGGTGTTGGAGGCGGCCGAAAGGGAGTTGGACCGCATCACTCTTTACCCGGATCCCCCGGCGCGGCGTTTGCGGGAACGGATTGCCCGGCACTGGCATGTGGCACCCGGTCAGGTGATTGCCGGGAACGGATCGGACGATATTCTGAATCTGTTGATTCGGGTGTTCGGCTCCGCGGATCGACCGGCCGGGGCCATGGATCCGAGCTACTCCCTTTATCCGATCCTGGCGGCGGCCAACGAATCGCGGTGGATCGACGTGGATTTCGAGACGCCTTTCCGCCTGCCGGTCGAACGGATCCTCTCCTCGGGCTGCAACCTGTTTTTTCTCACCTGCCCTCATGCTCCGTCCGGAGTGGTTTTTCCATCGGAGGAGATCGACGAGCTGGCCGGGCGATTCGAAGGAATGCTGGTGGTGGACGAAGCGTACGGCGACTTCGCCGCGCAGAGTGCCGTGGAATTGCTCGGGAGGCATCCGAACCTCTTCGTCACCCGTTCGTTTTCGAAGTCGTTTGGTCTGGCCGGATTGAGGGTCGGTTACGGAATCGGCAGCGAGGAAGCCGTCGGACTGCTGGATCGCGTGCGCGACTCCTACAACCTGGACCGGGTGGCTCAGGCGGCGGCGACGGCGGCCCTGGAGGACTGGGGCTACTTCGAGGCCACGATCGGCAAAACGACTTACGTCCGTGATTTTTACCGAAACGAGTTCGAGGGAATCGGCTGGAAGGTCTATCCCTCCCAGGCCAATTTCCTGTTCCTGGAGCCCCGGGATGCGTCCGGCGATACGGGGCCGGAAGTGGCGAAGAGTCTTTTCGACCGGCTGAAGGAGAACAAGATTCTGGTGCGATACTTTGGAAAGCACGCCTTGACTCGGAATTTTCTAAGGATCAGCATCGGAGATGAAGACCAGATGATGGCTCTTTGGGAAGTGATTACAACATGGCGCAGGAACGGATAGGCTCGCGAACGCGACAGACGAAGGAAACCGAGATCCGAATCGAGTGGAATCTCGACGGCACCGGTGCGGCCGGGATCGAAACCGGCGTCCCTTTTTTCGATCACATGCTGACGCTCTTCGCGATGCACGGGCTCTTTGATTTGAAGATTTCGGCAAAGGGGGATATCGACGTCGATTACCATCACCTGGTTGAGGATGTCGGGATTGTTCTGGGCGAATGCTTTCGCGAGGCGGTCGGCGACAAGGCGGGCATCCGGCGTTACGGCTCGGTATTCCTCCCGATGGACGAGACGTTGGTCCGCGTGGCGGTGGACGTGGGCAACCGGCCCTGGTTGTCTTACGATCTGCCGTCCTCGCCCGGTTTCGTTCGTGATTTCAACGTGGGCCTTTTCCGCGAATTTTTCCAGGGATTCGTCAATCAGGCGGGGATCAACCTGCACGTTCGCAGGGAGTCCGGAGAAGAACCCCACCACCTGGCCGAGGCCGCTTTCAAAGGGGTGGCCCGGGCCCTGGATGAAGCGACGCTTCCGGATCCGCGGCGCGAAGGAGCCGTCGCATCGACCAAGGGGACGTTGAACGCATAAAACCGGTGGGTCGTTCCTTGTCGGTTCCGCAGGTACGAAGAGGTTTGCTTACGGCTCCGGCGGTCGCCAAGCTTCGGGGTTTTTCGAGCAGCCTATGTCCGTAACTTTCGAAAGCCCGAAGGGTCCCCGAGTCGCCGTGATCGACTACGGGATGGGGAATTTGCGCAGCGTCGCGAAAGCCTTCGAAAAAGTCGGGGGGGACGTGCGGGTGGTGGAAAATCCTTGTTCCGACGAAGAGGTCGACGCGTTGGTCCTTCCCGGGGTCGGTGCGCTTCGCGACTGCGTGCAAGGGTTGAAACGGAACGGACTGGATGAGTGGGTGGGGCGTTGGATTGCCGACGACCGGCCCTTCTTCGGGATTTGCCTGGGTCTGCAAGCCCTTTTCGAGCACTCGGAAGAAGGCGATGTTCCCGGGCTCGGGATTTTCGGGGGCGTCGTGCGGCGCTTCCGGATCGATCCATCCTTGAAGATCCCCCACATGGGTTGGAACTCGGTTGAGTTCCCGGACGAATCGGACCCGTTGCGGGAGGGCATTCGGGACGGCGACCAGTTTTATTTCGACCACACCTACCATGTGATTCCGGAAGACCCGGGCATCGTATGGTGTCGAACCGACTACGGAGGGCCTTTTGCGAGTGCGGTGCGGAAGGGGAATTGTCTTGCGACCCAATTCCACCCCGAGAAAAGTCAGGCTAAAGGTTTGCAAATGTACACGAATTTCCTGAACCATGCCGCTCGCGCGTCCTCCCGGACCGGTTAAGCCTTCTACGCATCAGACCATCATTCCATGGAAGAGAAAGTAACGATAAAGATTGGAGATCAGGACTACGCCTGTCCCGTGATCACCGGCACCGAGAACGAAAAAGCCTTCGACATCCGGAAAATTCGAAGTGAGTCGGGCTACATATCGTTCGACGAGGGATACGGAAACACCGGATCCTGCCAGAGCAAGGTAACTTTCATCGACGGAGAGCAAGGGATTCTGCGCTACCGCGGGTATCCGATCGAGCAGCTTGCCGAGCGATCGACCTTTCTGGAGTGCACCTACCTGATCATCTACGGCGAGCTGCCGAACAAAGAGCAGTTGAGCACCTTCCGCGAGAAGGTGAAACGCAGCGCTCCCGTTCACGTGGCCATGGAGCATCATTTCGACGGATTTCCGACGGGTTCGAACCCGATGGCGATTCTGTCCGCCATGCTGAACTCGCTGGGGTGCTACTATCCCGAGATGGCGACCAACGAGAGGCACGAGGATCTGGAGCATTTCGACGAGGCGGTGCCGGTTCTGATCTCGAAGGTGCGGACCATTGCCGCCATGTCCTATCGGATGAAGATCGGCAAGCCCTATGCCTATCCGCGGCGGGAGCTGCGGTACTGCGAGAACTTCCTCCACATGATGTTCTCGGATCCGTACGAGAATTTCGCGGATAACGCGGGACTCGCCCACGCCCTGGATCTCTTTTTGCTGCTGCACGCCGACCACGAGCAGAATTGCAGCACCTCTACCGTGCGGATGGTCGCCTCGGGAGGGGCGAACCTCTTCGCCTCCGTTTCAGCGGGAGTGAGTGCCCTGTGGGGACCTCTTCACGGTGGTGCGAATCAGGCGGTGATCCAGATGCTGAGCCAGATTCACGAAGCGGGTGACGACGGCCGGAAATTTATCGAAGACGCAAAATCGGGGAAGACGAAACTGATGGGTTTCGGTCACCGGGTGTATAAAAATTACGACCCCCGGGCGAAGATTCTCGGGAAAGCGGCGGAGCGGGTGCTGTCGGCGATCGGAGTGGAGGACGATCCGCTTCTCCGGATCGCGCGGAACCTGGAGAAAGCGGCTTTGGAGGACGATTACTTCATCGAACGCAAACTTTACCCGAACGTCGACTTCTACAGCGGGCTCATTCTGAAAGCGGCGGGCATCCCGGTGGAGTTCTTTACGGTGATGTTTGCGATCGGACGGATGCCGGGCTGGTTGGCCAACTGGCACGAGGTGGCCTCCAACGAGAAAGGTCGGATCCATCGACCGCGGCAGATTTATCAGGGCCCGTCGGTCCGGGAATACGTGCCGATCGAAGAACGGAGCTAGACGGCGGGGGATGGGTCGCCGGGCCCGCGGCGGTCGT
>CAZBLJ010000068.1:0-12354 GCA_964492605.1 uncultured Puniceicoccaceae bacterium | reverse complement strand
CGGAGTTCCTTTTTGGAATTCGACCCACTGCGAACCAGATGAAAGGCCCCTGCCACCGAGGCGCACGCAAGTGCTTATGCCTTGCCATCCGGAAGCCGATCCGTCCATGTTGGGCGCTGATGGAAACTGCAAGCCGCCCCAACATCATTCTGATCAACTGCGACGACCTCGGCTATGGCGACCTCGGCTGCTATGGTTCCGAACTGAATCGAACTCCGCATATTGACAGGTTGGCCGCCGAAGGAATGCGCTTTACCGACTTTTACATGGCCAGTGCGGTTTGTTCGCCCTCACGCTGCGGCATGCTGACCGGCTGTTACCCGCCGCGAATCGGATGCGGAGACTTCGACGGGAATGCCGTTCTTTTCCCCGGCAACCCGACCGGTCTCAATCCGGAAGAGGAGACGATCGCGACCTGTCTGAAGAAGTCCGGTTACGCCACCAAATTGGTCGGCAAGTGGCACTGCGGGGATCAGCCCGAATTCCTGCCGACTCGTCACGGTTTCGACAGTTACTACGGCTTGCCCTATTCGAACGACATGGGCCTGCAGAAAGTGCGGCCGGACGCCAAGGTTCCGCTGCCGCTGCTGCGCGACGAGGCGGTCGTCCAGCAACAGCCGGACCAGGCGGGGCTGACCGAGCGCTATGTGGAAGAGTCGGTGCGTTTTATTCGCGATCACAGAGACACCCCCTTCTTTCTCTACTTCGCCCACATGCACGTTCACCTGCCGCTCCTGGTGGCCAAGCGGTTCCTCGATCAGGCGGAGAATGGCCCTTACGGCGCGGCGGTCGAGTGCATCGACTGGGCACTCGGGGCTCTCCTGAAAGAGTTGGAAGAACTGGGAATCGACGAGAACACGATGATTGTCTTCACCTCGGACAATGGCTCGCGCGCCCGCGGCGAAGGCGGCAGCAACGGCTCGCTCCGCGGCCATAAGGCGCAACTGTGGGAAGGCGGCATCCGCCTGCCCTGCATCGTCCGTTGGCCCGGCAAAATACCCGCGGGCACCATCCGCGAGACCTTGTTTCGATCCATCGATTTCCTGCCCACCTTCTGCCGATTGGCTGAGGCCCCGTTACCGACCGAGGAAATCGACGGTCTCGATTTCTCAGCCGTCTTGTGCGGCGAGACGCCGGACGGTCCGGCCGACACCTTTTACTACTACTGGATGCACCAGCTGATGGCCGTTCGAAAGGGGGACTGGAAGCTCTGGATGCGCAGGGGCGACTGGAATGGATCCGAGCCGGTTAACGAACTCTACCAACTCCGCCACGATATCGGCGAAACCGAAAACGTAATCGACAAACAGCCGGATGTCGCCGCCGAGCTTCGGAAACTGGCTGATGCGGCGCGTGCCGAACTCGGGGACACTGCGACCGGCACGGCGGGCTCGGGCGTTCGCCCGATCGGGAGGGTCGAGGACCCCAAGCCGCTCTGCCGATACGACCCCGAACACCCCTACATGATCGCCGAGTACGACGGTGCCGCCGGGTAAGCCGCGACGTCCGTTCGGGATGCCGGGGTCGATTCCTTCGCCATGCGGTTCAAAAACAACTCACGTCGCCAACGAAATGAAAAAGATCAAAAAACACACCATCGGCATGGGCGACCGTTTCGCCCATCAGGGCAAAGCGCAGCTTCAGGCCGTGATCAACGCGGAAGTAGCGGGGCTCGAGGTCTATCCCGTATGGAACAAGTCGTTCCGGGAACACGGCATCGTCAAGAGCCGTCCCGACGACCTTCGCGCCGAAGCGGATGCGGCGGTGGCCGCCCTGGGCTGGACCAAAGAATACTACGTCGACGCCGACCACATCGGCCTCAAGACCGTCGACGACTTTCTCGCGGGCAGTAACTTCTACACTCTCGACGTGGCCGACTTCGTGGGCGAACCGCCCGAACCCGCGGACGTCGATGCCTTTGTCGCGGCCAACCACAAGTATACCGGTTCCCTTGCCATTCCCGGTATCGAAACCCCGTTCACCGTTACCGAAGACACTCTCCGCGCAGTCGCCGACCGCTTTCTCGTCGCCATCAAGGGTGCCAAAGCCATTTACGACCACATCGTCGCGGCCAGGGGCGGGGACGATTTCGTAACCGAGGTCTCCGTCGATGAAACCGATCTTCCGCAGACGCCCATCGATCTCTTTCTCATCCTTTCCATGATCGCGGCCGAGGGCATCCCGGCACAGACCGTCGCCCCGAAGTTCACCGGGCGCTTCAACAAGGGCGTCGATTACGTGGGCGATCCCGCGCAGTTCGAGAAAGAGTTCGACGAGGACCTCCACGTCATCGCCTTTGCCATCCGGGAATTCGGCCTCCCCGCTACGCTCAAGCTCAGCGTTCACTCCGGTTCCGACAAGTTTTCGCTCTACCCGATCATCCGCAAACTGATCCGGAAGCACGACGCGGGCCTGCACGTAAAGACCGCCGGAACCACCTGGCTGGAAGAAGTGATCGGCCTCGCCGAGGCGGGCAATGACGGACTCCGGATCGCCAAGGACCTTTACACGGGCGCACGCGACCGCTTCGATGAACTCACCGCACCCTACGCAACCGTCATCGACATCGACCCGGCCAAACTACCGTCCGCGGACCAGGTCAACGGGTGGAGCAGCGGCGACTACGTCCATGCGCTGCGCCACGTGCAGAGCCACGCCGCCTACAACCCGCACTTCCGTCAATTGATCCACGTCGGTTTCAAGATCGCGGCGGAGATGGGCACCCGCTACACCGATGCCCTCGAAGCCAACGAGGAAATCATTGCGAAGAATGTGACCGAGAACCTGTGGCAGCGACACATCCTACCGATCTTCGGGCAATGATGACTCCGGAGAAGGGTCGCCGACAAGCGACCCGGCGGATCGCGGACCATCGAACTCCGCTTTCGGCCTAATCCGCCGAGAGCCTCCACGCTTCCACGCGTTCCCGGAACGCCTGGCCCCTCTCGGCGTATCCGCCGAACTGGTCGAAGCTGGCGAATCCCGGGCTCAGCAGGACGGTCGAGCCGGGACCGGCCTGCGCTACGGCGGCTGCGAAGGCTTCCGCCAGTCGGGGATGATACCGCGCCCGGCATCCTTCCCTTTGCAGGATTTCCGCGAGTTCCTCCCCGGTGCTTCCGAAGGTGTCGGCCGAGGCGATTTTCCCGGCCAGCCGCCCGGCAAAGGAGAACAGGTCCTCGCCCTTCCAGCTCCCGCCACCGAGCCAATGGATCGGGAGGTCCACCGCGTCGACGGCCGCAAGAGCGGCATGGGGGTTGGTCGCCTTGGAGTCGTTCACGAACGTCACGCCGTTCACGGTTCCGATCTTTTCCAGCCGGTGCGGCGAGACCGTGAAGTCGCGGGCCGCCCGCAGCAATACCCGCTCTTCCCGGCCCGTCATCAGCCACCATCGACGGGCCAGGCGAAACAGTTCGTTCCAGGGTCGGCCGGAGAAAACGCCGATCTCCGCGGGATCCGGAGAAACGGGCTCGTCCGCAACGATCAGATTCTCGGGAATCGGATATCCGAAATCAATCGCCCACCGGGGAACCGTCGGCCCCGCAAAAACCGGTGCCCCGGACTCGACCAGCTTCCACTTCGCGGCGAAATAGTGGCCGAGGTTCCCATGCCAGTCCAGATGGTCGAAATCGAAATTGGTCCAGAATCCCGCCTCACACTTCAGACGAGGCCAATCGTGCAATTGGAACGAACTCGCCTCGCAGACCGCCCGGTCGTTTCCTCCCGCGGCCTCGAGGCAAAGATCGGAAAAAGGCCGACCGATGTTGCCGCACGAGAACGCGGACTCGCCGTTCCGGCGCAACGCTTCCTCCAGAAAACGCGTCAGTGT
Source organism: uncultured Puniceicoccaceae bacterium (assembly GCA_964492605.1). GTDB lineage: Bacteria > Verrucomicrobiota > Verrucomicrobiia > Opitutales > Puniceicoccaceae > Puniceicoccus. The sequence continues at coordinate 8,528 of CAZBLJ010000068.1, read as the reverse complement.
GGTTTTGCCATTGGTTCCGGTCACACAGAGGACCGGCCCCTTCCAGAACGACGCGGCAAAGGCGCTCTCCCCGACCAAACGCAACCCCGCTTCTTCCGCCCGGGCCCGCCAGGGATGGGAAACCGCGAAACCCGGGCTCACCACGCCGAAGGCAAATTGATTGGGCCTCGGATCGAAAGCCGTGCCGCCCCGTTCCCCGCCCTTTTCGTCGAACATCCGAACGATCCATCCCCCGCTCTCCAGTAACCGTGCCGCGGCCCGCCCGCTCGAGCCCCCGCCGAGCACGGCCACTTCGCGTGATCGGGTAAGCTGTCGGACACCGGGCGATGACGGGGGTCGTTCCATTCGAAACCTTGCTTCCGCAGGAAAACTATCGCAACCGCAGGCTCGCCAATCCGGCGATCGCGCAGAGGAGGGAGATGATCCAGAAACGGATCACCACCTTGTTTTCGTGCCAATTTTTCAATTCGAAGTGATGGTGGATCGGTGCCATCAGGAAAATCCGTTTGCGACGGGTCTTGAAGGAGGCCACCTGCAGGATGACCGAGGCCGCTTCGAGAACGAAAATACCGCCCACGATGATCAGGGTCAGCGGTTGATGGATCAGGAACGCCACCGTTCCGACCAGACCGCCGAGGGCCAACGAGCCCGTATCGCCCATGAACACGTCCGCCGGGTGGGCATTGAACCAGAGGAATCCGAGGCTGGCACCCAGCAATGCCGAACAAACAACGGCCAGTTCGCCGGTGCCCGGCAGGTAGCTGACCAACAGATAATCCGCAATAATCACGTTGCCGGCGAAATAAGCCATCAGACCGAAGGCCATGGCGGAGGTGACCGTGCAGCCGATCGCCAGACCGTCGATTCCATCCGTGAGGTTGATTGCGTTGCTCGAGCCGGACAGGACGAGGAAGAAAAAGGGAAAGAGGATCAACAGCGGCAGGCTCTCCACGGCGGCGTCCTTCACGAACGGAACCCACAGTTGCCGGACGGTCTCCGCGGTTTCCGGCACGAGTAAAAGCACCGCCAGAATGATTCCCGCCAGAACCGCCTGACCCAACATTTTGATCTTCCCCGGCAACCCGTCGCTGTTGCGCTTCACCACCTTCCGGTAGTCGTCCAGAAAACCGATCAACGTCAGGCCCGCGTAAGCCAGCCAGGTGACGAGGACGTATACGTTCGGCCTGGCACACAAGAACACCGCCAGGGAAACCGCTCCGAAAATCATCAGCCCCCCCATGGTCGGCGTCTCCTTCTTCCCGGAATGGAGCACCGCCAGCTGTCCCACGACGTCCTCGGTGCGACCCGTTTCCTTCATCCGCAACCTCTGGAGAAAGCGGATGATGGGAGGTCCGAAAAGCAAACAAAACCCAAATGCGAGCATGCCCGCGAGAAAGGCCCGCACGGTGATGTAGCCGAAAAGACGAAACGGCCCCCAGAGAGGCTCCAGATTCTCGAGATAAAAGAGCATCCCTCAGATCAACCTCCGCCGCCCAAAGAATCGAGAACCTTTTCCAACGCGTGCTTCCGACTGCCCTTCAAAAAGATCGTTCCCGGCGCCCGTCCGACTTCCCCTGCAATTTCCTCGGAGGTTTCGGACAGGCGTACCGCCTCCCCGCCGATCTTTTGCGTGAGGATGGGTGCCATCTCCGCTGCCGCCGGACCAACCAGGAATACACGATCCCCCTCCGCAACCGGTAGAGCGGCCGCCAGTTTGCGGTGCCAGACCGCCGTCTCGGCCCCGAGTTCCTCCATCGCACCGAGCACCCAGCAACGCGGCGGCGAGGGATAACGGCGATCGAAAAACGACACCGCATCGGCGAAGGAAGCGGGGTTGGCATTGTAATGGTCGGCGTACACTTCGCGGTTTCCGAAACGCAGAATCTCCCCCCGCTGGGAAGCCGGTTTCCAGGAAGCCAGTCTCTCGGAGAGGATTTCCGGGGGGATTCCCTCGTTCCGCGCCACGAGGATCGCCAGGGCCATATTTTCGATCATCCCCGGGGTCGCCAGGAGGGAACTGAAACAAAAACAATCCCCCGGCCCCCCTTCCGGTCGCAAACGCGCTTCCTCCGGTTCCACGCGGATCCGCCAGATCTCCCCGTCGACCCCGAACGGACCGGACCGGGCATCCGGGATCAACCAGGACGCGGCCGGGAGGGTCGCTTCGGTGAACGCCCGATACTCGCTGCAAGCGGGTCCCAGGAAAACCCTTTCCCTCGCCGCCGCCGGGAGTTGCACTTTCTCCGAAGCGATTCCTTCGAGAGAACCGAGCTTCTCCAAATGCGCCGGGCCGATGGTCGTAACCACTCCGACCTCGGGATCCATCAAAGAGGCCAGTCTTTCCATCTCGCCGCCCTGGTTGATGCCGGCCTCGATGACCGCCCGCCGGTGGTGATCCCGCAGAAGAAGCAAGCTGAGCGGAACGCCGATGTGATTGTTCAGGTTCCCGGGGGAAACATGCGTCTCTTCCGCGCCCAGAAGCAGACCCAGAAGCTCTTTCGTCGAAGTCTTCCCGCAGCTTCCCGTGACTCCGATCACCCGACCGCCCCAGCGCCTCCTCCAGGCCGCTCCCAGTTCCTGCAACGCGAGCAAGGTGTTGCCGACGCGAATCTGCGGCAGGGATAGACGGGGATGCACATCCGCGACCAGCGCGCAGGATGCACCGGCCTCTGCGGCCCGTTCCAGAAAGTCGTGTCCGTCGCGGACTCCCGTTTGCAGGGCGACAAACACCTCTCCGGCTTGCAGCGTCCGGGTATCGAAAGAGAATCCCGACGCCCCCTCGAACCGCTCGCGGCCGGTCCATTCGGGCGACAGAACCTCGTCGAAAAACTCGGCGGAAAATACCGGATCGCTCATGGCCTCAACCGTTTGACCCCGATCAACTCCCGAACCACCTGCCGATCGTCGAAGGGAACGATCGTATCTCCGAATTCCATAAACGGCTCGTGCCCCTTGCCGGCGACCAGCACGGTGTCTTGCGCATTCGCCGCATCCAGAGCGTAACTGATGGCCATTCTCCGGTCCTCGATGAATCGGACGCAGTCCGCCTTCGTCACGCCCTTGTGCATGTCGTCGAAAATCTGCTCCAGCGACTCCGAACGGGGATTGTCCGCCGTCACCCAGCAGAAGTCGGCAAAGGTCTGCGCGACGTGCATCATCAGAGGCCGCTTTCCCCGGTCGCGGTCCCCACCGCAGCCGAAGACGACGTGGATCTTGCCCGGCGTGACCTCTCTCAGCACTTCGAGGGTCGATCTCAGAGCGTCGTCGGTGTGCGCGTAGTCCACAAACACCTCCGAATCCTGTTTCTCGTCGATGCGCTCCAAACGACCGGGGACGCCTTTAAACTTTCGCAGGCCCGCGACAGCCTTCTTCAGATCGCAACCCGACTCCGCGACGACCGCGAGGGCCGCCATCACGTTTGAAAGATTGAACCGTCCGGCCAGGGCCGATCGAACCCCGATCTCCCCGTGCGGACTTACCAGACGAAACGACAAGCCCGTTCGCGAAAACCCGGCATCCACCGCCCGGTAATCCGCTTCTTCCGACATTCCGAACGTAACCAAACGGGTTTCCGAGGACCCTTCCCTCAATTCTTCGGCCAGACGCCGACCGTAAGGATCGTCCAGATTCACCAGGCCGATTCGGGGAAAGCTTCCGATCCCTCCGTCGAAAAGCCGCTTCTTCACCTGGAAATACGCCTCCATCGTCCCGTGGTAATCCAGATGATCCTGCGTCAGGTTCAGAAATACCCCGATGTCGAAATCCATCCCCTCGACGCGGTTCTGATCGATCCCGTGGGAGCTGACTTCCATGACCGCCGTTTCACAGCCCGCTTTCCACATCTGGTCCATCAGCGAGAAGGTATCGACCGATTCCGGCGTGGTCTTGTAGGAAGGCACGGTCCGACCGCCGAGGTCGTATTGGATCGTCCCGATCAACCCCGCTTTTCCATCCACGCCGGCGATCAGCTCGCGGGCCAGCCAGGACACCGTCGTCTTCCCGTTGGTTCCGGTGATGCCGACCGTCTTCAGCTTGCGATCCGGCCGGTCGTAGAAATTGCCCGCCATGGCGGCCAGCGCTTTCGGCACCGACTCCACCCGTATGAATACCACCCCCGAATGGGTGCCCGGAGGATCCTCCGTAACGATGCCGACCGCACCGCGATCGATCGCTTCTTCGATGTAATGGCGCCCGTGGGTCCGCAGTCCCGGCCGCGCAAAGAACAGGCTTCCGGGAATCACCCGGCGGCTGTCCGTGATGATCGCGCGCACCTCGCGATCCCGGCTCCCCTTGACGGCGGTCGTCTCCACTCCTTCCAGAAGATCCTTTATCGTCCGCCCCGGAGGCAACTCCCGCGATCCGCCGCCCGGAGGAACCACGCGGGGCGACCAGAACCGGTTCTCGATCAAGGTGCTGATCTGGATCTCCGGGAGAGTCACGGACGCACCTCCCCGGTTGCGAGAAGCGGTCCGCCGACCATACCCCTCGGCACAATCCTCATGTGATGGGCCGCCGTCTCGGCCAGACGCCGGAATACGGGTGCGGCAACCACTCCGCCATAGCCGATCCCGTCCAGTTGCGGGTCCTCGACGACCACGGTGATCACCACCCTCGGATCGTCCGCGGGAAGAAACCCGGAGAACGAAGCGACGTGATGTTCGTTCGAATACCTGCCGTCGACGATCATCTGGGTCGTCCCGGTTTTCCCGGCTACATGGAATCCGTCCAGAAACGCACGCCGGGCGGTTCCGTTCGGCCCGACGACCTCCTCGAGGAATCCGGCCATCGTCCGCGCCGTCTTTTCGGAAAGGACGCGCTCCTCATCGACCGCGCCGAACGAGAGAACCGTCTCGCCCTCCTCGTCGATGATCCGGCGCACCAGCCACGGCGGACGCCGGATCCCCCCGGCTGCGATCACCGACATGGCCGAATGCACCTGCACCGGCGTTGCCGAGACCGCATGCCCCATGGGAAGCCGACTGATGGTCAGCCCGTCCCACGCCTCCACCGGGTGCAGAATGCCGCGGGACTCCGATCCCAGCCGCAACCCGGTCCGCTCCCCGAAGCCGAACGCCCTCGCGTATTCGTACATCTTTTCATCGCCGAGGGTCATCCCGAGCAGGGCCGCCCCCCGGTTGCTGGACTTCACCACGATTTCCTCGACGGTCAGATCCTCGTAGGGGTGGTGATCGCCGGGGAGGCGGACCGTCCGCCCGCGGTAGGCCACCCGGGAGACGCTGCAGTCGAAAACCGCCTCCGGAGTGACGAGTGCCTCCTCCAGCGCACCGGAAGCCGCAACGATTTTGAAGGTCGATCCCGGCTCGAAGACCGACGTCAGCGCGCGATTGCTCCAATGATGTTTCGGGGAATCCGAATGATGGTTCGGGTCGAAGTGGGGACGGTTCCCGAGGGCCAGCAGCTCCCCGGTGCGGGCATCCGATATCAGGATCGAAGCAGCCGAAGGCTCGTATTCCCCCACGATCCGGTCCAACTCCTCTTCGACGGCCGTCTGCAGGACGAGATCCAGCGTCAACTCGACCCCCATACCGGTCCGCGGCGCCACCTCGCGCCAGCGGAACTGGGCCAGTTCGCGGCGGAGACCATCCTTCTCCGACTCCCGCCAGCCGTCCTGCCCCTCGAGGTAAAAATTCATCGCCTGCTCGACGCCGTAGTAGGGCGTTCCGTCGTCCGCGAGAAATCCGATCAAATGGGCGGCCATGGCCCCGGCCGGATACATCCTCTGGTTCTCGTAGTTTCCGTACACGGCGCGGATTCCCAGATCGAGGATTCGCTCGTAATCCTCGGGAAACACCGTGTCCGCCAGTTTGACCCAGCGGACCGGACGCCGCTCTCCGGTCCGCCGGTTCACATACTCGCGTTTTTCAAACGCCCGGCGGATTTCGGATTCGGGGACGTCGAGAATCTCCGCCAGCTCGGGAATGAGCGTAAAATCCTCCCGGACCAGACTCTGCGGATCGACCCCCAGCTCGATAACGGTCCGGGTCGTCGCCAGCAGATTGCCCGACCGATCGAAAATCGGACCCCGTGCACCGTGAAGTTTGTCAAACCGCTCGCGGTTCTCCTCTGCGAAGGCGACATAGTGTTCTCGCTCCAGGACCTGGAGATGCAGGAGCCGGGTAAAAACGCCGGCGAAGCCCAGGAAGATCGCGAAGAGGATCAGGCCATACCGAAACGCACCGATGAACGGAGGGACCGCCATTAATAATTCGAAGCAACTTCAGTCGGATTACTGTAGGGAAGAAGCCGGACCACCCGGTTCCCGTCCGAATCGTAGGAACGCTGGACCCGCACGATCTGATCCCATTCGGGTCGGCGCAGGTCGCTGCCCGCCCGCCGGATCAGCTCGTCCGGACGATGCGCTTCGGCAAGCCGCCCGTCCATATACCGATTCTTTCGTTCGAGATCCCGCAGGGCGATTTCGTGCTGCTCGATCTGCGCGGCGGTGCGCCCGATCTGACGCTGCACCCACACCTGGGAGAGCCCCCCGAGCAGGGTGATCGCGAGGAGGACCCCGAGGAGCACGAGGTTGACGGGAGGGAGGAGAGTATGGGGGGAACTTTTCATTGGGACCGGGGCTTCTTGATCAAAACCCGCATCCGCGAAGAACGGCTGCGGGGGTTGCGGCGGATCTCCTTCTCGGAAGGACGGAGGGGGCGGGTAAAAGGAAGGTCTGCGAGAGCGACACGCTCGTCCTGGGGCCGGGAATCGTTCGCCCCCTCGGGACGACCGGCGCGGGCGCGGAAAAACCGTTTGACCAATCGGTCCTCGAGGGAGTGAAAGCTGATCACCACCATCCGTCCCCCGGGGGCCAGGCGCTCGAAACCGGCCGGGAGCGCCCGTTCGACAGACTCCAACTCGCGGTTCACGGCGATTCGCACGCCTTGAAAGGTTCTCGTTGCCGGATGGATCCGGCCCCGGCGGGCCGCAGCGGGCACCGCCGAAACCACCAGGTCCGCAAAACTTTCCGTCCGCTCCAGAACCCCCGACCCGCGGGCGTCCCGAATGGCACGGACCACCCTCCTCCAGGACCGTTCCTCGCCGAAATCGCGCACCGCTTCCACCAGCTCTTCCTCCGAAGCCTCCTCGAGGAACCGGGAAGCCGGACGCCCGCGGTCGGGATCCATCCTCATATCCAGGGGGGCGTCGGTGCGAAAAGAGAATCCCCGCTCGGTCTCGTCGAGCTGGAAAGACGACACGCCCAGGTCGAACAGGATCCCGTCGAAATCACTCTCTTCGAGGTCGGCCAGGTCTCCGAAATCCATCCGGTGAAACGTAAAACGGCCCGGGAACTCCGCTCCGAAGACCCTGGCCCGCTCCTCCGCCGCAGGATCGCGGTCCAGAGCCGTCAATCGATTCGCCGGATGCGAGTCCAGCACCGCGCGGGAGTGGCCGCCGCCGCCAAACGTCGCATCGAGAAACCGTCCCCCGGTTCCCGCCTGGAGGGCCTCGAGCGTTTCCGCCAGAAGCACCGCTTCGTGGCCGTCCTTGCGGGCGGCGCTGGCTGTTACCGGATCAAACATGGATCTCCTTGAGAATTCGGTTCATCAGGTCCGGGTCCTCCATGTCCGGGCCCTTGTAGCGGTCGGGCGAGTGGATGCTGAAGTAACTGAAATTTCCGATCAGAATCGCCTTTTTCTCGATATCGGCGTGCTTCAGAAGTTTCTCGTTGAGATTGATCCGCCCGGCTTTGTCGCAGCCGAACGAATGGGACATGGAGCCGAGAATGGTGACCAGACGCTGTCCCTCCGGATCCCCCAGGCTGATTTTCGAGATCTGCTCCTCGAACCGGTCGATCATTTTCGGCGGATAGACCGTGATGAATCCGCCCGGATTGGGCAGCGCCAGATAGACCTCCGCATCGTCACCGCGGAAACGCCATTTGGAGGGAACGGTCAGCCGCCCCTTCGCGTCGACGGAGTGTTCAAACTCCCCGACGTAAAACGCTCGTTCCGACGCTACCATCTCTGACCCGGGCTACCCATGAAAAACCGATTTGCCCCATTTCGCCCCACTTTGCCCCACTTGTCAACGTTTTTGGGCCACCCCGGGAAGTTTTTTTGAAGGGATGTTTTCCGAAAGGGTCCGAGGTTCAGGAACTTCCGGAAGGGGACGTTCGAATCCCGCAACAAAACCACTCCCATGCAGGAATGTCCGTTCCCCCGCACGAAGTCCCGGCACCTAACGGAGAACGGGTTTTCCAACCCGTTTCCCGGCATCCGGAACAAACGGACAGGAATGTCCGTTCCCCCGTACGAAGTCCCGGCAGCCAACGGAGAACGGGTTTTCCAACCCGTTTCCCGCCATCCGGACCAGACGGACGGGAATGTCCGTTCCCCTGTACGAAGTCCGGGCAGCTAACCCAACGTACGCTGTTTTTCTCTAAATCGACTATTTTCGGGCAGCCAATGCTCGGAGAGCCCCTGTTTCGGTGGGGGCAGGTCTGGAAACAGGCTGTGGTGGAGACCTTTTAGAAAGATGAGCCGAAAACCAACGACTTACGCAAAATG
>CAZBLJ010000067.1:0-12465 GCA_964492605.1 uncultured Puniceicoccaceae bacterium | reverse complement strand
TGTAGAGGCGTTCCTGGACCATGCGTTCGCAAAGGATGCGCATGCGCTCCTGGTAGGAGGCTGTTTTGAAAACAGGAACGCCGGTTCTTCAGGGCGATGTGGCGCTTGCGGATCAGTTCGTGGTGAGACTCGATGCAGGCCTTGATTTTTGGGAAGGCTTCGCACTGGACGTACTCCTTGCCAGTGATTTGGATGCTGTCGCCCTTTCCGTTGCGGTACGAAGACAAAAAAATACCGCTTCCCCCTGTGGAGAAGCGGTATGTGGATCGGAAAGATACCAATCCGGTCAGCCTTTGATGATCGCATCCGTCGGGCACTGGGGCACGCAGCGGACAGCACTTATATTGGTGCAATCGTTGCAAAGATCCGGATCGATGACGTAAGTCTTTTCGGATGCGTGGGCGCTGACGGCATTACGCGGGCAGGCCGGACGGCAGGCGTCACACATGACGCAGAGGTCTGGTTTGATGATATGCATTTTATTTTTTTTGGTTAGAGAAACTCGTTGTTTCAGTCTCAATAGAAACCAAAAATCGGCCGTTCGCAACAAAAATCGGAAGAAAAATTTTCATAAGTTATTATTTTCCAATATTTTGCGATTTTCTAAAGGATAGTGAGTCTCAATAACGTACTTAATCGTTATTGAGACTCACTATTCCCCGCCGTTCAAGCCCGCGGATGAGCCTGGCGATAGGCCTCCTGCAGTCTGCCGATCGTCGTATGCGTGTAGATCTGGGTGGTCGAAAGGCTGGCATGCCCGAGGAGTTCCTGCACACTGCGAAGGTCCGCCCCCTCGTCGAGAAGGTGTGTTGCGAAGGAATGCCGGAGTTTATGGGGGGACAAGTCGGTCGGCAGGTCCGCCAGAGCCAGATACGTTTTCATGCGGGCCTGCATCCAGCGGGCCGAGATCCCCTTCCCCGAGGGATGGGTGACCAGGGGGCCGGTTCTCCCGCCCTGCCTTCCCCCCAGGTGAAGGTGTTGGCGGACCGCAAACAAGGCGATCTTTCCGATCGGAACCACCCTCTCCTTCCGCCCTTTTCCCAACACTCTCAGAAGCCCTCTTGAAAGATCCAGTTTCGACAAATCGGCTCCCGTCAATTCGCCGATGCGAAGACCCGCCCCGTACAAAAGCTCCAGAGCCGCCCGGTCCCGCCAGGCCTCCTTCGGTTCCAGACGCCCTTCCGCCATCAGCCGGTTCGGCCCTTCCAAAAACTTTTCCATCTGATTCCGGGTCAGAAATTTCGGCAGGCTCTTCTCCAGTTTCGGCAGCGAGATCGAAGAGAAGGGATTCCGGTCGACCTCTCCCCGTTCGCGGAAATACCGGTAAAACGCCCGTATCCCCGAGATCCTATTGTGCAGGGTCCTTCGGGAGACGTTCCGCTGGATCTCGATCGCGTAGCTTCTGGCCGCGCGCGGTTCGACGGACCGCCAATCCCCCTCCTCGCCGATCCAACGGAGAAATTCCCGGACCGCGTGGCCGTAGTTCCGGACGGTGGCGGGAGACATCCGGCGTTCGGCGGACAGGTGTTCCACAAACCGTTCCACTACCTCGAAATCCGGCTCATCCGCTTGCCCATCCATGAGCCGGAAATCATTCAGAAGCCGTGCGCCTCCGCAACCTTCGTGTTTGACGCCCTCCGGCGGCATCTCTTTGCTTATCGGTTTTCCTCAATTCAATCACCAGAACTCGTGGATATCGAAACAAACGAAACTTCGGAAACCCGGCGGGAGGTCATCGTCACCTTCTCGGCCGATGACATTGCATCGGAGGAGAAAGGCATCCTCCGCGAATTCGGTCGCCAGGCCAGGATCCCGGGCTTCCGTCCGGGGAAAGCCCCGGAACACCTCCTGCGCAAACGCTTTGCAAACGAAATCCGGGAGGAAATGAAGCGGAAGATCCTGCGCTCCGGCTACGAAAAGATGGAGAAGGAGACGGACTTCGACCCCTTGAACATCGTCGAAATCGACGATCCCGATCTCGATGCCGAGCCCCCGGTTTCCCTCAAACTCGTGGTCGACATCAAGCCCGCCTTCGATCTGCCGGAATACAAGGGCATGGCCCTCGCCAAAGAGTCGACCGAGGTGACCGACGAGGAAATCGATCAAGCGGTCGAGCATGCGATCGGTCGGCACGCGGAATTCAACAAAGTCGACCGCGCCGCCGAAAAGGGCGACTATGTCCGTTGTTCCTACGAGGGAAAAATCGACGGCGAATCCATAGCCGAAGAGGTGAAAGACCGCCCCATGTATGGCACTCAAACCGGGACTTGGGAAGAAGCGGGAGCCGAGAATGCACCGGGTATTTCCGAGATCGCCGACGCCTTGGTCGGGATGAAGGAAGGCGACCAAAAAACCGTCGACGCCTCGTTCGCGGAGGATCACGACGTGGAATTTCTCCGGGGTAAAACCGTCGCCTACGACCTCGAGGTCCTGGAGGTCCGGGAACGCAAACTTCCCGAATTGACCGAAGAATTCCTGAAGACGCTGGGCGTCGACTCCGAAGAGCAACTCCGCGAGCAAACGGCGGAAAGTATCCAGGCGCAAAAGGAACAGGCGAGCGAGGGTAAGATGCGCGAGGAAGCGTCCCGACGACTCGGCGAACTGGTCGACTTTCCCCTGCCGGAGAGCCTCGTCTCCGCCGAGACGAATCAAATCCTGACCCAATACATGGGTCGCCAGATGCAGCAGGGAGCAAGCGAGGAGGATTTCGAAAAGAATCGGGAGGCCCTCTTTGCGAGCGCAGACGAAGAAGCGCGGAAAAAGGTGAAGCTGGACTTGATTCTGGACGAGATCGCCGAAGCCGAGAAAGTGGAAGTCACCGAAGAGGACATGAGCAACTTCCTCTACAGCTACTCGATGCAGGTGCGCCGGTCTCCCGAGGAAATCGTCAAGGAACTCCAGAAAGACCGCGGAAGAATCGCCGATATCCAACGCAATATCCGCAGATCCAAAACCGTCGGCCAGGTGGTCGAACAGGCGGAAATCACCGGCGCGAACGGAGAATCCGGCACCTGAATTTGCGTCGATCCGCATTGTGCGGATTGATACAATCTCCATTGAACCTATAAAATTCATCATCGTGAGTTATCTACCACTTCCCTACGTCTACGAACGAGAAGGCCGGACCGAAAGAGCCTGGGACATCTACAGTCGCCTGCTGCGGGACCGCATCATCTTCATCGGAACGCCGATCAACGATTACGTTGCCAACGCCGTCATCGCCCAGCTTCTCTTTCTCCAGATGGAGGATCCCAAAAAGGAAATACACCTCTACATCAACTCCCCCGGCGGAAGCGTGACGGACGGTATGGCGATCTACGATACCGTCAATTTCGTGAAGTGCGATGTCGTCACCTATTGCGTAGGTCTTGCGGCAAGCATGGCCACCGTGCTGGTTGCCGCGGGCACGAAGGGAAAGCGTTTCGCCCTTCCCAACAGCCGCCTCATGCTGCACCAGCCTTCCGGAGGGGCCGGCGGCCAAACGGCCGACATCTCCATCGCCGCGAAGGAAATCCTCCGCTGGAAAAGCACGTTGAACTCCATTCTTTCCGAGCACACGGGCAAGGACGTGTCGAAGATCGAGAAGGATTCCGACCGCGATTTCTATCTCTCCGCCAATGAAGCGAAAGAATACGGATTGGTCGACCATGTGATCGCCCATACGAAAGAAGCCGCCGTGCAAAAGGCCTGATTATGGCAAAACCGACCAAAATGACCTTCTGCTCCTTCTGCGGGAAATCGCAGAACGAGGTGCAGAAAATGATCGCGGGACCGGCCGGGGTCTACATCTGCGATTCCTGCGTGACCGTCTGCAAGACCATCATCGACCGGGAACTCGGCGAGGATCCCAAGAAGCCGAAGGAAAAGGAACGGCAGTTCCAACTCCTCCGTCCGTCGGAAATCAAAGCGAATCTGGACCAGCACATCATCGGTCAGGACGAAGCGAAGAAAACCCTGTCGGTAGCGGTCTACAACCATTACAAGCGCCTTCAGGGCGGCGATCAACAGCACAGCTTCGACGACCGTTTCGCGGACGTCGAAATCGAGAAGAGCAACGTTCTCCTCATCGGACCGACCGGGAGCGGCAAGACCTTTCTGGCGAGGACCCTGGCGCGGATGCTCGACGTGCCTTTCGCCATCGCCGACGCCACCACCCTTACCGAAGCGGGCTACGTCGGAGACGACGTGGAAAACATCATCCTCCGTCTCCTCCAGTCCGCCGATTTCGATGCGAAGAAGGCGGAGTGCGGGATCATTTACGTGGACGAGATCGACAAGATCGGGCGCAAGACCGACAACGTCTCCATCACCCGCGATGTTTCCGGCGAGGGGGTCCAGCAAGCTCTCTTGAAGATTCTCGAGGGGACGACCTGCAATGTTCCGCCGCAAGGGGGGCGCAAGCATCCGAATCAGGAATACATCCAGGTCGACACCTCCAAAATTCTCTTCATCTGCGGAGGCGCTTTCGTCGGCCTGGACAAGATGATTCTCCGCCGCTCTTCCAAAAAGTTTCTCGGCTTCACCTCGGAAAGCGGCGGAAGCCAACCCGGCCGACAAGCTCCGTTGCCGGGGCCGGCGGAGGAGGAAGAAATCCTCCGACACGTCGAGCCGGAAGACCTCCTTCAATACGGACTGATTCCCGAGTTCATCGGACGGCTGCCCATTGTCTCCGTCCTGAGGGAACTCTCCCGCAAAGACCTCGAATACATTCTGCTGAACACCAAGAATTCCCTGATCAGACAGTATTCGAAACTCGTTTCCATGGACGGGGTCTCGTTGAATTTGACCCGCGATGCGATTTCGGCCATCGCCGAAAAGGCTCTCACACTGAAGACCGGAGCCAGGGGCCTGCGGTCGATTCTCGAAAAACTCATGCTTGAGGTGATGTATTCGATTCCCGACGACCCGACGATCTCCGAGGTGGTGATCAACCGGGCGGTCGTCGAGGGAGAACGGCGCCCGACCCTGCGAAAAAAGAAGCGGGAAACCCGCAAGAAGGATGCCGCCTGAACCGGTTAGGAAGAAGAAGAAAAAGGTCGACTACGAGGCGCTGAACGCCCCGTTGATGCGCATTCCGGGAATGAAAGTCGAGGGTGCCAGAGCCCTCATCAATGCCGGGGTGAGTGAAATCTACGAGCTGAGCGGCCGCTCTCCCGAGGTGCTCTTCGAAGAGTCGGCGCGGCGCGACCCCGAACAACCCGAGGGTCTCCTGCCCTTTTTCCGGCTTGCCGTTTACTACGCTGAGGCAGAAGACCCGGACCCCGCACTCCTGAACACCCGCAGTTGGGAATAGGACGCGCTCTATCCCATTGCATTCTCATCCCAAGGTCCTATCTTTCTTTCCGAATGAGCTGGCCCAACCTTCTCACTCTATCCCGGATCCCGTTCCTTTTTCTGGTAGCGGGTTGTCTCTTTTTACCAAGCCCCGGACCTCTTCTCGCAACGGTATTCTTCGTGGTGGCGGCGATCACCGACTGGGCGGACGGATGGCTCGCCCGTAAAACCGGCGATGTGTCGGATTTCGGCAAACTGATGGATGCGCTCGCGGACAAGATCCTCATGGTAGGAATGATGATCGTCCTGTTGAGCACCGGGCTGCTTCCCCCGTGGTGTCTTTTTCTCGTCCTCCTGATCGTTACGAGAGAGCTTTGGATCACCGGCCTGAGGATGGTAGCGGCGAGCCGGGGGGTGGTCCTCGCGGCGGAAAACCTCGGGAAATACAAGACCGTGTTCCAGATCGTGGCGACGGCGCTTCTTCTTCTGGGAGAATCCATGCGGCGCGATTTTTCTATGGCCGGGGACGGGACGGCGGTCTCCGTGACGGATGGCCTGGGAGTGGCGTCTTTTCTTCTGGCCACGATTCTCACGGTAGTCTCCGGAAGCGTTTATCTCTGGAAATACCGAAATCTGCTATCCCCACCGAAACCCGATTGATGCCGGAACGTTCCCCCTTCCTCTCGCTGTTACCCCGCAGTGTCGTGCTGGGAGCCACGACTTTCGGACCGCTCGGGCGCCTCAAGGCACCGGGGACCTGGGGCTCCGCCGTCGGCATTCTTTTTTTCGCGGTCTTTTTCGTTCATCTGGACCCTGCCGTATATCTTCTCCTGAGCCTCCTTCTCATCTTTCTCTCGGTTCCCCTGTGCCAGGAGGCCGAGACGAGACTCGGGAGGAGGGATCCAGGTTGCGTGATTCTGGACGAATTCGTCGCCATACCCCTTTGTTTCCTCGGCGTACCTTTGGTGCCGGGCGAAGCCAACTGGCCCTGGATTTTGGGAGGGTTCCTGCTTTTTAGATTTTTTGACATTCTGAAGCCACTCGGTATCAAACGCCTGCAAAACCTCGAAGGAGGCTGGGGAGTCGTCGCCGACGATTTGGCGGCGGCGGTCGCAACGAACCTGATTCTCCAAGGGGTGGGACTTCTTCTGCAGAATTCTTGATTGTTTGTTCCGAATTCGCAGACTCACTGAATTCAACCAGGAATCCGTACAAATGACCGAACCACCCTCCCAACCCGAAGACGACGTACCACCGGAAGTAAAGCGCAAGGCGGAGAGAACCATCTGGATTCTCTACGGCGTGATGGCCTTGCTGGTTCTTCTTCCGTTCCTTTTCCTTTTTCTTCGCTGAACCCTTATGGCGAACCTTGAAGATAAGAGCATCTTCGTAATCCGCATCTTCTTCTTCGCGGTCTGCGTATTGGGAAGCTGGTTGTTTACCTTCACCTCGGACGATTACAACGTAGGGAAGGTGCTTTTCTTCGGTGCCTGCCTCGGAGGTCTGGTGATCCTCGTGGATATTTATCTCAAGGGATTTTCCCTCCGCGGACTTTCGGCCCTTACCTTCGGACTGGCCATAGGAGCCCTCGTGGCCTGGATCATCGCGGAATCCCCCCTTTTTCTACCTCTCAAGCAAGACCCGCTATTGGAGCAGAATCTTCTGCTGGTCCAGCTATCTCTTTTCGTTTGTCTCATGTATCTCGGGGCCGTCATTGCTCTCCGCGGCAAGGACGAATTCAACCTGGTGATTCCCTATATGAAGTTCGTCCCCCACGAGGTCCAGACCCCGCTTGTCCTCGTGGATACCAGTGCGTTGATCGACGGTCGCATATCCGCCCTGTGCAAATCCGGCTTCTTCGGCCACGGTCTGGTGATTCCAAGGTTCGTAATCAACGAACTCCAGCATGTGGCCGACTCGGAAGACCCCGGACGGAAACAGCGCGGACGTAAAGGAATCCAGGTGCTGAACGAACTGAGGCACAGCAAGAACATCGACCTCAGGGTCGAGGCGTCCGATGTCGACAGCGAGGACAAGGTGGACGCCAAACTCATCTTCCTCGCCCGATCCCTGAAGGCGAAGATTCTCACTACCGATTTCAACCTCGCCCGGCTGGCCGAATTCGAAGGCATCCAGTGGCTGAACCTGAACGATCTTGCGGACAGCCTGAATCCCGAACTTCACGTAGGTTTGTCCATCGGGGTGGATCTCGTGAAAGCCGGAAAGGAAGCGGGGCAGGCGGTAGGGTACCTGCGGGACGGTTCCATGGTCGTTGTCAACGATGGCAAAGAATTCATCGGCACCAGGGTGCAGGCGGAAGTCGTCGGAATCGTACCTACTACGGGGGGTCGGATGATCTTCGCGGAGATCCATTGATTCCGACCTCGCCTTGATCGGGATCCCCTACTCCCGGTTCGACCAGTCGCCGTCGAACTTACGCAGGGAGAAATAAAACCGGGTTCCTTTACCAACCTCGCTTTCTACCTGCAATTCACCCTCCATTCGTTCGACAAGGCTCCGGCACAAAAGCAACCCCACTCCGGCGCCCTTCTCCTTTTCCGTTCCCAGGGTCGACCGTCGCGTTTCCGGATCGAATAGCGAGGACATCTGTTCCGGGCCTATACCGACTCCCTCGTCCCGAACCGAAAGCTCCCAGGAATCGCCCTTGTCCAATCCGGTCACGAAAATCCTGGCACCGGGTTCCGAAAATTTCAGAGCATTGGACAGCAAATTTCTCAGAACGGTGCTGAGCGCGTTGGGGAGAGCCAGAACCGTCGCACCCGATGGAAGGTCTTGAACCAGTTCGATCTCCTTTTTCCGGAACAGCGGAACCAGCAAAGACATGGCCGATTCCACCACATCCGAAAGCGAAGTAGGCCGCTCCTTCTCCCCATCTCCGCCGACCTCGGTCCGGGCCCAGACCAAGGCGTCTTCAAAAAAAGAAACCAAACGCTTCGACGAATCCGAGGCCGCATGAAGCATTTCAAGCAGATCCTTCTTCGAATAGACGTCCTCGTTCTCCACGCAATCGACGAGGATGCTATTCAGCCCGGCCATGGGTGCCCGAACATCGTGGGACAGAATAGAGAGAAACCGCTGCTGACTCTCGATAATACGGGAAAGCCGGGCGTTCGCCTCACGCAGATGATCTCTGGCGGTCTTTAACGAAACCTGACTGCGAACCCGGGCGAGCACCTCGGGAATCTGGATCGGTTTCGTTATATAATCCACGCCTCCGGCGGCGAACCCCTCCAGAATATCCTCTTTCTGGCTGCGGGCGGTGACAAAAATCACCTCCAAATCCGGTGCCATATCGGATTCCTTGAGCCTCCGACATACCTCGAACCCATCCATATGGGGCATCATCACATCCAAAAGCACCAAGTCCGGCGGAGATTCCCGAATCTGCTCCAACGCCTCCGGCCCGGATGTCGCCAACGCCACATCGTAACCGTTCTTGAACAAAGCATTTCCGAGAAGCTGAAGGTTCCGGGGTTGATCGTCCACTAGAAGCACAACCGGCTTCGCCTTGTTGGTTTCATCGCCCTCCACTCGTTTCCCCCTCAGACATCTCGGAGCGCAAATCCTCTAGGAACTCCGGAAAGCGGTCCATTGCGTCCCTGAGTCCGCCCACATCGAAAGCCCCGACCCAGTGCTGAAGTTCCCCTGCATACTTCCTTAACTTACCGGAATCGTACTTCTCCGCAAGATCCATCATCTCTTCCGAAACTTTCAGAATCGGGGCAATCCTGAAGCGTTTTCTCAACTCTTCCCAACGAGACAAAAAATCGTTCTCAAGCCGTTCGACCATCGCTCCCAAATCCTGCGGATCCATATCCGGAATGGACTCCCCGTTCTCGACCGGATTTTCCGCTTCGACCATTTTCGTCTTCGCCGATTCGGGGCGGGAAACGGGTTTCAAATACCGTTCCAAAACTTCCTTCAAGGCCTGCTGCGAAATCGGCTTCATCAGAAGATCCGTAAAGCCGCCCTTTTCGACGACCTTCCGGGCCTTGGTCAAATCCAACGCCGTGCAGGCAATGACCGGCACACTCCCGAAACCGTCCTGACCCCGCAGCCGTACCGTGGTCTGCTCGCCCGACAGCCCGGGCATCAGCAGATCCATAAACACCAGATCGGGACGATAATCACCGGCGGTTCTCAGGCACTCCTCGCCGTCCCCAACCTCGCGCACATCGACAGCAGCAGCTCGGAGCAAGGCGACAAGGACCTTGCGGCTCATGGCGTTGTCGTCAACGACCAAGGCCTTCGTTCCATAGAATCCAAGTTCCCGGATCCCCTCGCTCAGCTCCCCCGCACCTGCACCGGATTCAGAGGTGAGGACGGAAGAAACGCCGGGCAAGTCCACAACGAAGGTGGCACCCCGGCCCACCGCGCTACTCAGAGAAAGGTTGCCGCCCATCATTCTGACGAGGCGCAAGGTAATGGCCAGCCCCAGACCGGTTCCCCCGTAAACCTGCTGCTTCTGCCCCCGGGATTGTTCGAAAGGCTCGAAAATACTTCCCTGATCCTCCGGCGCGATTCCGATCCCCGTATCGCTCACCTCGATCCGCAACGACACCTTGTCGGGCGAGTCGGGGGGTCGCTTCGCGGATACTGCAATTTCGACCTTTCCCTCGTGGGTGAATTTCACGGCGTTCCCCACCAGATTGAAGATGATCTGTCTGATCCTCGATTCGTCGAGAATCAGACGTTCCGGAAGACCTTTCTCGATCCGTTTTTCAAAGCGGATCCCCTTCGCCTCGCATCGAACCTCGAAAATATTTCCCATATCTTCCACGAGATGGCGAAGATCCACCGGCTCGAATTGCAGGGTCATCTTACCCGCCTCGATTTTCGACAGGTCGAGAAGATCGTTGATCAGTGAAAGAAGCGTCTTGCCGCTCGAACGAATCGCACTGAGGAATTCCAGGAGCGTCGGGTCGTCGATTTCGACTTCCATCAGCTCGGAGAATCCGAGAATGGCATTCATGGGAGTGCGAATCTCGTGGGACATATTCGCGAGAAACTCGGTCTTGGAGCGATTCGCACGGGATGCCTCTTCCGCCATGTCCTCGGCGCGCCGGATCGCACTCTCCAGCTCGATGTTCGTCTTCTCCGTCTCATCCTTCGCCTCGATCAGAGCTTGCTGCAATCGAAGCGACTCCACCAGCCCGGCAAGACCCGCGCCGACAATTTCCAGCAACGACACATCCCCCGCCGTCCAGTCGAAAACTTCGTTCTTCAGCTCGGCCCCCATGATTCCCCACCATGCATCCCGCAGTCGAATGGGAACGAGCAGGAGCGACCGAACCCCCGCCTTCTCCATAAACCGGCAAGCTTCGTCCGATACCCGGTCCCTTACGGCCATAACGCTCTTTCCCGAACGGAGGGAGTCGGCCCACTCGGGAACCTCAAGGCGGTACACGTCGAGGTTTGCCAACTCCAGATCGACGGTCGTCTCTCCTTCGTCCGACCAACACGAGATCCGTTTCGTATCGACGCCTTCCCCGGGAAGATCCGTCCCGGTCTTCTGCGAAACACAGATCCGGTCCGCCTTGAAGACGGAACCGACGAGCTTGATCGCCGTCACGATCCCCTCTTCCATCTTCTCCGCCGTTATCAGTTCGACAAGCGCCTTCGAGGCCATCCTCAAGCGTTGATCTCTTTTCTCGAGAGCCATGGTCGCTTCGTCTCGGCGTCCGGCATCCCGGATCACGCAATAAAGGGCTTCGGATTCGGCCCAATTCCCCGTGGATATCTGAACCTCCGCCCTCAGAATCGTTTCGTCTTTCCTGGTAAACAGCATCGGTGCCAAGGGGAGATTCCCCGCGGCCAGATCGGAGAAACTTTCCCGGGCCAATTCGCGATTCTCCTCCGGCACCAAGTCGAGAAGACACGTGCCCACCAGCTCATCGCGGTTGTACTTCAACCCTTCTTCCACGACCTCGTTTGCGTAGATCACCTTGTGTTCGGAATCGAGAATGAGAATAATCTCCTCGATCGAATTAATGAGAGTGCTCAAGTTTCGTTGGCCCGCCCGGTAGTAGTTTTCCGAGTCGATTCGGTCGAGGGTCATCTGCGCCTGGATCTCCAGCTGCTCGATCGCTTCGACCACCACATTCGGCGGCATCGTAGTTCCGGAACTTCCCACCCAAACACAACCTTCGATCACCCCGCCTCGTAAAATCGTCAATTCCGTTATGGACAGAGCTTCCTTTACCGCAGCACCCTCGAAATTCTTCAGATCGGACTCATCCAAAAACCTCAATTGCTCATTCGAAGTCGACGGTTGGATCGTCATGATCCTATCGATCGATTCAGGCAGATTGCGGCTGAAAATCCTCTCCATCACGGGAGCGTCCTCTCCCCTCCGGAAAACAGCGGAAAACTCGTATCCCGAAAGCCGTCCGAGGCCCTCCGCCAGAGCCTGATACACACCGTCCGCAGAATATACCTCGCCGAAGCGGATCGCCAATTCCTTCTCAATCTCCAGAACGTTTTCGGCCATCTTCTGCTGATCGATGATCGAATCGGCCCCGGCAAACCGGACGGCCTCCCCTTCCGACCCCCTCTCAAAAACCTTCCCTCTCGACAGAATCCAAACCCATGAACCTCCCTTCCGTTTCAACCGGTATTCGGCGGTGTACGAGTCCGTCTTTCCGGTCAGGTGCGCGTAAAGGGCATCGTTTCGAGCCGGCAAGTCATCCGGGTGGGTAATGGTTCCCACGAAATCGATCCCCAACTCGCGTTTCGCGTCCTCGTATCCCAAATTCGCCGTAAACCAATCCTGATCGTAACTGAAAACGCCTCCGGCAATATCCCAATCCCAAAAACAGAGGCCGGTTCCCTCGAAGGCCCGGCCGAGGCGTTCCGCATCTTCCTGCCGGGACGCGGCCCGCAGACGATTGCGCTCCAGGCGAAGCGCCAGAAACACCAATCCGGCAAGAATGACAGCCAAAACGACGCAAACGAGAAAAATGACCCGCGGATCCGTCCAGGGAATCCGGTCTATGAACGAAAGCTCAAGCATCAGGTCTCAGGAATAAACAACCTCCACGGTTCTCGGATGAGGATAGCGGCTCCGGCAGCTCATGCAATCGCAATAAAAAAGCGCCCGGGCTTCCCCGGGCGCTTGAAAGAAAAACACTAATTGTGCCAGCGACTCGTCCGTTCTTACCGGCGTCCCCG
>CAZBLJ010000066.1:2629-12522 GCA_964492605.1 uncultured Puniceicoccaceae bacterium | reverse complement strand
CGTCTCTACCTCAGTCCGATCAGGCCGAGGATGCGGTCGAGGTCTTCGTTGCCGTTGAATTCGACCGTGATTTTTCCTTTTTCCCCGGATTGCTTGACCTGGACCGGAGCGCGGAGGTGTTGCTCGATCTCCTTGCGCAGGCCGTCCAGCTCCGGATCGACGACGGTCGGGGATTTTTGCCGGTGGGTTCCCCGGGGGGTGCCGCGGTTTTTCAGGCGGCGGATTTGATTCTCCGCTTCGCGGACGCTCAGCCCCTCTTCGATAATCCGGCGGGCCATCAACCCGCGGAGGGTGGGGTCTTCCACGCCGAGAAGCACTTTGGCGTGTCCGGTCGAGAGAAGACCGCGCCCGAGATACCCCTGGATTTCGGAGGAAAGCTGCAGCAGGCGGAGGGAATTCGCGACCGTGGTTCTCCCTTTGCCGACCCGCTCGGCGGTATCCTCCTGGGTGAGGTCGAAATCCTTCATCAGGCTGGCGTACCCGAGAGCTTCTTCCACCGGGTTCAGTTCCTCCCGCTGGAGATTTTCGATGAGGGCCAGAGCCGCGGAGGAGGCGTCTCCGGTCTCCATGATCCGGGCGGGGATTTTCGTGAGCTTCAGGAGTTCGAAGGCCCGGAGGCGCCGTTCGCCGGCGATCAGTTCGTAACCTTCCCCGGTGGGACGAACCACGATCGGCTGTAAAAGGCCCTCGGCGCGGATGCTGTTGGCCAGGTCCTGCAATCTCTCTTGGGGAATCTCCCTCCGCGGCTGGTACGGGCTGCTTTTGACGGAGGAAACCGGAATCTCCTCGTATCCGCGGGCGGGAGGAAGCGGGCGCTTCGGCGGCCGGGATTGTGTTTGGGACGTGGATTTCTCCGCCGTAGCGGCTTCCTTGGGTTTGCCGCCGGCAAGGATGCCGTTGAGGCCGCGACCGAGTCTGGGCTTAGGGTTCGCCATGAATGTAGTGAAAGGTGGAAGTTTCTGAATGCAATCCCCGTATCATTCGGGCTGCGGGACGAAAATGGTTTCCCCGGCGCGCAGATCCCGGCTGGCGTTGGCGATTTTGTTGGCGTCCCGGATCCACTGTACGCGGCTGCCTTGTTCGGAGGCGATCTCGCTCAACGTGTCACCCGGCTTCACCAGATACATGATCCCGTTCCTGGGATAGTCCTCCGAAAAGGAGGCGGGGGGATCTTCCGGGACCCGGGGAGTGGAGGCCCCGGCGATCTTCCGGAGAGCTTCCCGCATCTGCGCCGCGAGCGAATCGACCTGCTTGGTCACGGATGCGACGATCTCCTTTTTGGTCTCGGCATCTTCCCGCAACAACTCCGCCTTCAGGGCGGAGAGGCGGGCGTCCATCTGGCGCAGAACGTTTTGCTGGCCGGAGTTGGCCGATTGGAAGGCCGCAATCTGGGTCTTGAGCCGTGAGTTCTCGCGGTTGAGGGCTTCCACCTCGACCCGTAGGGTCCCGACGGTGCTGCGCAGGGCGTTCACGTCCTGGGTGAGGTCGGCCAATTGCTTCCGGAGCGTCGACGAGGCGCTTTGGGCGGAAGCAAGGCCGGGAAGAAGGGCGGCCATGACGACGAGTAAGCCGAAAGAACGGAGGTAATGCTGCATGGAGGTGAGATTGGAAGATGCCCGGCGGGCTGGCAATCGTGATTGAAGGGAAGGGGACGAATTTACTGTTTTTCTGTGTTGAGGTGGCTGCCGGGTTCTCTCAAGGTGCTGAACTTTGGGTCCGTAACGAACGCCGGACCCGAATACGAGAAGAATGACAGAGGCACTTTTCTATCTTTTCGCGGTCCTTACCGTGGTTCCGGCCCTGCTGATGGTGGTGGCGCGGAATCCCGTGAACGGTGCCATGTTCATGATCGTCTCGTTCGTCGGCATGGCCGCTCTCCTCGTTTTTCTGGAGGCGTTCTTTTTGGCCATCCTCCAGGTGCTCGTTTACGCGGGCGCGATCATGGTGCTCTTTCTGTTCATCATCATGCTTCTCGATCTCGACGAGATGGAAAAACTGCGGCCCAAAACCGTTACCACCGTTGCGAGCGTGGTCGGGACGGCTCTTCTGCTGTTCGGAATCGTTTACGTCCTCCGCACGGGAGGAATCGGTGTCGAAACCCTGGCCGGTGCCGCGCCCGCCCCCGACTTTCCCGGCGATGACAACCCGATGGAATTCGCCAAGAGAACCAAAGCTTATGGTTTCGGACTTTTTACCAAATACATGCTTCCGTTTCAGCTGACCGGCCTTCTTCTTCTCGTCGCAATGATCGGCGTCATCGTCCTGAGCAAAAAGCGGGACTCCGCAGAGACCTCCTCCTGATCCCGAGCCCGATCCCCTTCTTCCTACCGTGACCTTCGAGCCTTCCCTGAATTCGTTTCTCCTGATCGCCGGACTGTTGTTTTCGATCGGGTTTTTCGGCGTTCTCCTGCGTCGCAACGCCCTGGTCGTGTTCATGTCCCTGGAGTTGATGCTGAACGCGGCCATCCTCGGGCTGGCCGCTTTCTCCCGGTTCAACGGGATCATGGACGGGAACCTGTTCGTTTTTTTCATCATAACCGTTGCCGCTGCGGAGATCGCCGTCGGTCTGGCGATCATCGTGGCGTTGTTCCGCAAGCGCCAGACCGTCATGTTCGAACAACTCAGCAGCTTGAAAAACTGATCCGATGTCCGTTCCCGCTCTTATGGTTCTCATTCTGGTAACGCCTCTGGTTGCGGCGGGGGTGATCGCGCTCTTCCTCCGCGACCGCGGGGGGCTGGCCTCGGCTCTGTCGGTTGCGGCGGCGGGCACGATCCTGGGTCTCTCGACCCTCCTGCTGCTGAATGCGCCGGAGCAGACCTTCAGTTCCTCGGTGGAGTGGATGCGTCTGGGGGACTTCACCCTCTCCCTCGGCTTCTTGTTCGACGAGCACACGGCGTTGTTGCTTTTCGTCGTCTCTTTCGTCGGGTTCTGGATCCATCTGTTCAGTATCGGGTACATGGACGACGACAAGGCGAAGGCCCGCTTTTTCGGCGGGCTTTCGATCTTCATGTTCTCGATGCTCGGGATCGTTTTCGCCGACAACCTGATCATGATGTTCATCTTCTGGGAGTTGGTCGGATTCAGCTCCTACATGTTGATCGTCCACTATTGCGACACGGAGGAGGCGGCGGCGGCGTCGAAGAAGGCGTTTATCGTGAACCGGGTGGGGGATCTGGGCTTCCTGATCGGCATCGTGTGGTGTTACTGGCAATTCGGCACGACCGACCTCGAGCAAATGTCCTGGGCGGTTTCGAAGGACCCCTCGCTGGCGGTCACCGGGATCGGGATGCTGTTGATGTGCGGTTTTCTCGGAAAATCCGCCCAGTTCCCCCTGCACGTGTGGCTGCCGGATGCGATGGCGGGTCCGACCCCGATTTCGGCTTTGATCCACGCCGCAACCATGGTCGCGGCGGGTATTTTCCTGCTGGTCCGCATTGATTTCCTGCTCTCGCCGTTCGTGTTGGACTGGATCGTCTGGACGGGCGCGGGCATGGCGTTCGTGGCGGGTCTGGTGGCCCTGGGCCAGAACGACATCAAAAAGATCCTGGCGTATTCGACGCTGTCCCAACTCGGCTACATGGCATCCGCCGTCGGGTTGGGTCTCCCCGGTCTCGCGTTGTTCCACCTGACCACCCACGCCTTTTTCAAGGCGCTCCTGTTCCTGTGCTCGGGATCGATCATTCATGCCTGCCACCACGAGCAGGATATTTTCCGGATGGGTGGACTCCTCCGCCGGATGCCGGTGACGGCCCTGACTTTTCTGGCGGGCATGCTGGCCCTGATGGGCGCGAATTTCACGGCGGGTTACTGGAGTAAGGAAGCCATTATGACGGCTTCGCTGGCTCTGAACGGCCCGGTTTTCGCCCTGTTGATCGGTGGCGCGGTGCTGACCGCCCTCTATATGGGGCGCCTGTTCCTGATCGCCTTCTTCGGCAAACCCAGAACCCCGGCGGCGGAACACTGCAAGGAGAGCGGTCCGGTCATGTTGATTCCGCTTCTGGTTCTGGCCGTTCTGGCGCTGGTTGCCGGTTTCTACACCTTCTGGCCGGAAGTCCTCTCGCAATCCTTCCTCGCCGAGGCGAACGAAGTGTACAAGGGGGAGGAATTCCACTCCGCCCACAAGTCCTTGCTGGTCTGGGGCACCGTTGCCTGGATCTCCGGTTTGGTGATCGCCTTCCTGGTGTACGGAGTCGGCTCGAGCCGGGACCGCCTGGACGACCGGCTGCCGGGTCTGGTGACCGTTTTCCGCCGCCGCCTCTTCATCGACGACCTCTACGACTTTTACGTCAAGCGCATCCAGCAGCGGTTTGCGGACATACTCGCCTTTGTCGATCTCTTCCTGATTTCCGGTGTCGTGGTCCGCGGCACCGCAGGGATCGCCGGGCTTCTCGGCATCTTCACCAGAAGCCTCCACGTCGGAAGCGTCCACGGGTATGTTTTCTGGTTTTTGGCCGGCCTCGTTCTTTTCTGGGGTTTTTCCATGGGGTGGTTTTGACCGGACCAAACGAACTCTGACCAATGGTTTTTGATAGCACACTTCTGCTCCTGTCCTTCCTGATCCCGATCTTTTGCGGGCTTCTGCTTCTCGGCTTCGGGAATCTCGCCAGGCCGATCCTGCGGCTGGTCTCGCTGACCGGGTTCACGGTGCCGTTGCTGATCGCGGTGTGGCTGTATTTCATGTTCATCAGCGCTCCGGTGACGGACGGTTATCGCTTCTTCACCGAGCTGGATACGGGCCTGGGTGCGTTTGGAATCAACCTGACACTGGGATTGAACGGGATCTCCTTGCCCTTGTTTTTTCTGGCCGGGCTGGTGGGTCTGGCCGCGGGGATTCACGCGCTCCATTCCGATGCGAAGAAAATGCAGGTCTATCTCGCGTTGCTCCTGGTGATGCAAGGCGGCCTGATGGGGATGTTTGCGTCCGTCGACATCTTCTTCTTCTATTTTTTCCACGAGCTGGCCCTGATCCCCACCTTCGTCATGATCGGGATCTGGGGGGGATTCGGTCGTCGGTCGGCGGCGATCGAGATGACCGTCTACCTGACCCTCGGTGCTCTGATTTCTCTCCTCGGGTTGATTCTTCTTTACCAGGCTTCGGGGCAGACCTCGTTTAACCTGATCACGATCCGGGACTATATCGCCTCGCAGCCGCTGTCCGATACCCTCTCCCGGAGCGTCTTCGGTCTCCTCCTTTTCGGATTCGGTATTCTCGTATCCCTGTTTCCCTTCCACAGTTGGGCACCGCGCGGCTACGCGGCGGCACCGACGGCGGCGGCGATGCTTCATGCGGGGGTCTTGAAGAAGTTCGGTTTGTACGGGCTGGTTCAAATCGCCTATCCGCTCCTGCCGGAGGGCGCCAATCACTGGGGTCCCTTCCTGATGTGGCTGGCGCTGGGGAACGTAGTGATCATCGGGATCATCACCATGGCCCAGCGCGACCTGAAGCAGATGGTGGGGTACAGCTCGGTGATGCACATGGGCTATTGTTTCCTCGGTCTGGTTACCTTCGACGCCATCGGAGTGGGCGGCGCGGTGATTCTTATGTTTGCGCACGGTCTTTCGGTGGCGCTGCTTTTCATGCTTTCGACATCCGTGTTCCACCGGACGCAGACCTACGACATGAAGGAGATGGGCGGCCTCGTGGGCAAGGCCCCCGTTCTGGCCGGGATGTTCGTCGCGGCCACCTTCGCCAGCGTGGGCCTTCCCGGGTTCGCGAATTTCTGGGGGGAGTTCGCCATCTTCGTGTCGCTTTGGCATTACGAGCCATGGGTGCTGGTTCCGGCGGCGGCCGGGATCGTGATTTCGGCCGTTTACGGGCTTCGGGCGGTCGCCTGGATCTTTTTCGGGAAGCCATCCGAAGCGCTCGCCGAACATTGGCGGGAGAACTCCGTGAAGGACCTGGGCCAGGGCGAACGATTGTCGGCGACCCTGTTGTTCTCGGGGCTTTTGTTCGTCGGGTTTTTTCCCCGGATTTTTTCCGACTACATCAATATGGATCTATCACCGTTCCTGGAGGCCGATCAGGCTTCTCTGGAGTCCGTCGAGGCCCCGGAGGAGCACGGCGAATTCCTGGCCGTTGAAACGAAAGAAGAGAGGGAAAACCTGTGAATCTGGAAGCTTTTCGAGAAATCGCCTCCACGAACAACTGGGGGCTGCTCCTCCCGGAGATTTATCTGGTGGCCCTGGCGCTGGTCCTCCTGGTCTTTGAGATGCTTTTCCGGCGCGAGGATCTGGCGTTGATCGTGCGGTTGGCGATCTGGGGCCAGGTGCTTCTGCTCGGGCTGATCGTGCTGGGGTACGTCGACGGATTCCCCGTGAACGTTACGACGGCCTTCGGAGGTACCCTGCAACAGGGGCCGGTGGAGGAGGTCATGCGATTATTCTTCCTCGTTGCCTCCATTCTTACGAGCTATCTCGCCACCATTTACCTCAAACGCCAGGACCTGCCGCAGACGGAGTTTCTTGCGATTTCGCTGATCGTTACGGTCGGGCTGATGATTCTGGTGCAGAGCAACCAGTTTATTCTGTTCTTCGTGGCCCTCGAGACCGTAACCGTCGGTTTCTACGTGCTGGTGGCCTATTGCCGGAAGAGTCCCTTTTCGCTGGAGGCCGGCTTGAAGTATCTCGTGCTCGGGGCGCTGAGTTCGGCGCTGCTCCTGTTCGGGATTGTGCTGCTTTACGGTGCCGGGGGAAACCCGGAACTGGCCGGTCATGTCTCGGATCCGCTGAATTTCGGCCAACTGCAAGGCTTCATCGAGCAGAACCGGAACGAACCGCTGGTGCTGACGGGAATGGTCCTGGTATTGGCCGGAGTAGCCTTCAAAGTCGGGGCGGTCCCTTTTCAAATCTGGATTCCCGACGTCTACCACGGCGCCCCGACACCGGTGGCCGCGTTTCTGGCGGTTTCCTCCAAGGCCGCCGGAATCATGGTGCTTTTGACGTTGGTAACGGGGCCTTTCGCCCCTCTGGAATCCGTTCTGGTTCCGCTGCTTTCGACCGTGGCCGTGTTGACGATCCTGTTCGGTAATCTCACCGCCCTTCCGCAGCGCAACGTGAAACGCCTGATGGGACTGTCGGGCATCGCCCATGCGGGCTATTTGCTGGTGGGCATTGTCGCGGCGATGACCGTCGATTGGGCGGTCTACGCCGTGGTTTTCTATCTGGTCACCTACCTTCTCGCCTCCTACGGGGTCTTCGGAGTGATGACCCGCCTGGCGGGAGACGATGATGCGGATCAGGAGTTGGACCACTACGAGGATCTGGGACAGCGGCAGCCGTTTCTGGCGGGTGTGCTGACCGTCGGTCTGGGGAGTCTTGCGGGGATCCCTCCCCTGGGAGGCTTTATCGGCAAGCTTCTGATCTTCCTCGCCGCCTTCCAGGCGGAGTTGTACACGCTCCTGGCCGTCTCGGTGGTCGGGGTCGTCTTATCGATCTACTATTATTTCGGCTGGATTCGCGAGGCCGTCTTCCGCGTATGGCGGAGCCCCGTCGGGGAAACGCCGACCGGTGCGACGGAGTCGCCGCCCATCCGGATCACGACCTTGGACGGAGTCACTCTCGGCGGTTTGAGCGCCCTTTCGATCGGGATCGGATTTTTCCCGACTTTGGCGGAAATGTTGATGAAGCTTTGAGCCTTTCGAACGGGTGGGTAAGAGCGTGTATCCCGCTTGACGCATGGAGCCGGTGAAGCAGGCCTATTTCCTGGGAATCGGCGGGACGGCCATGGGCAATCTCGCGGCGGCCCTGGGGCGGACGGGAGTCAAAGTCGGCGGCTCGGATCGGGGAGTGTATCCACCGGTGTCCGACGTTTTGGCGCAGGAGTCGATCTCGGTGGATTCTCCGGATGACGTCGAAGTCCTCGACCTCTGGCGGGACGGGCTTTTCGTCGTCGGAAACGCGGTGTCGCGCGGCCACCCGCAGGTCGAGTGGCTCCTTCGGAATCCGGAAGTGCGCCGGATGTCTTTCCCGGAGTATATGGGGCAATACCGGCTGTCCCGCAGTCGGAATCTGGTCGTGGCCGGCACCCACGGAAAATCCACCACGACCGCTGCCGCGGCGCATTACCTGCGCGGGAGTTCGCGGCGGGCGGGGTGGTTTGTCGGTGGAGTGCTGGCGGACGGGCTGCCGGCCTTTTCGTTCGGGGCAGACGACCAGTATTTTGTGATCGAGGGCGACGAGTACGACTCCGCCTTTTTCGACAAGCGTGCGAAGTTCGTCCACTACCGACCCGGCGTGCTTCTTTTGAACAATCTGGAATTCGACCACGCCGATATCTACCGGGATCTGGCCGACGTGCAGCGTGCTTTCCGCCAGGTGATCTCGCTGGTTCCCGATAACGGTTCGATCCTTTTCAACGGGGATGACCCCCGCCTTCGGGAACTGCTTCCGGTGCCGTGGACCTCCTGCCTGTCTTTCGGAGAGAAGACGGGCAACGACTTTACCATCAGCCGTGAAAATGCCGACGAGGTTCGGGTGCGTTCGGCGGTCGAGGCGATCGGGGATTTCCGCATCCGGACGGCGCTCAAGGGGCGCTTCAACGCCTTCAACGTGGCCGGAGCGGTGCTGGGTGCGCGGCTGCTGGATCCGACTCTCGCGGGAAGCGGGGACAGCGTGGACCTGCGGGGATTCGGCGGGCTCAAGCGGAGACAGGAGATTCTTTA
This sequence comes from uncultured Puniceicoccaceae bacterium, assembly GCA_964492605.1. GTDB lineage: Bacteria > Verrucomicrobiota > Verrucomicrobiia > Opitutales > Puniceicoccaceae > Puniceicoccus. The sequence continues at coordinate 3,861 of CAZBLJ010000066.1, read as the reverse complement.
CCGAAGCGACGATGTCATTCTGATGGAGGATTTCGGGCATCATCCGACGGCCCTGCAGGCGGCCCTCGAATCCCTGCGCGAGCAATATCCGGACTGGACCTTGCACGCGATGGTGGAGCCGCGCAGCAACACGATGAGGACGCGCCTTCTCCAGAGCGGACTGATACGGGCTTTATCGGTGGCCGACATGGTTTCGATCGCGCCGATCCATCGCGCCGATGCCATTTGCGAGGAGGAGCGACTGGATCTCGGAGCGGTGAAGGAAGCGCTTGCGGCAATCGGCGTCTCCTGTCGACTCTGTGGGGAAATGGAGGAGTTGCCGGAGGCGTTTGCGAGCGGATTGAGAGGGTCCAGGGCAGTTACGGTCGTCTTCAGCAACGGTGCGTTCGGCGGGATGATCCCGCGACTTCTCGAACAGTTGCGCGGGTGAGGTGACGGACTTTCCCGAGGTTGTCTTTGACCGGCGCAGGGGTTTGCGGCACCTGCGGATGTCCTTCGACTACGAGAACCGTTTGGTGGTGAGGGTTCCCTGGCGCTGCTCGCGGGAGACGGCGGAGGCTTTCATCGAGAAGAACCGCGCCTGGGTCCGGAAGGCGGCGCGGAAGCTTCCTCCCGTTCAGACGCTGTCCGCCTACCTTGGGAGGCGTCCTCATCTTTCCATCGGAGAGGGGTTTGTGCGCGTGGAGGTGCGACGGGTCGAAGCCGGGCGGTCCGACTGGATCTTCGACGAAAGGCGTGCCGAAGGATTATTCCAGATCGGTGCAAAAAGAGATTTTGAAGACGAATTGCTTCGCATGGTGCGCTCGGTGGCATCAAGCACCCTGGAAGAGCGAACCCGTTATCTTGCGGCTCGGCACGCTCTTTCGGTGAAACGGGTGACGGTGCGGGATCAAACCAGCCGATGGGGATCCTGTTCGCGAAGTGGTTCGATTTCCCTCAATTGGCGTCTAATCCTGATGAGTCCGGAGGTGCGCGATTCGGTGATTCTCCACGAGCTTGCCCATTTGCAACATCTGGATCATTCGGCACGGTTCTACGCCTGCCTGGACCGGCTCGATCCGGATCGGCTGGAGAACGAAGCCGCATTGCATCGAGTCGGAGAAGAGTTGATGAGGGTAGGGCGGCGGTGAACCGCTTTCGAAAGAAGCAAAGGACCCGGGGCAGAGGGTGGACTCGAGACCGGGCGGTGTGTCGGGCGGCCCGGCGGTCGGGGACGACCGCCCTCCCGAAAG
>CAZBLJ010000066.1:0-2529 GCA_964492605.1 uncultured Puniceicoccaceae bacterium | reverse complement strand
GCCCGGCGGTCGGGGACGACCGCCCTCCCGAAAGGCCTACTAGGTCTTGCCCCGCGTCGTTCCCTGGGATAGAGGTCGATCATGATCAACACTCACGGCAAAGCACTTCGGTTCGAGCAGTTCGGGAAACCGGAAGAGGTTCTTCAACTGGTCGACCGGGAGGTCGGCGAACCGGCGGAGAACGAGGTGGTTCTACAGATGGAAAGGGCGGCGATGCACCCTTCGGATCTCGGCATCATCGGGGGAAGTTACGGGCGTCTCCCCGACCTTCCGGCGATCGCCGGCCGGGAGGGAGCCGGTCGGGTGGTCCGGTGTGGTCCCGGCGTGCCGTCGGATGCGGAGGGCAAGCGGTATTATCTTTCCTCCGGAGGAGTCTGGGCGAGCCCTGTTCTGGCGAATTTCGATGATTTGGTGGAGGTTCCCGAGGGAGTGCCCGCCGAACAGGCGGCCCTGGCCGGCGTGAATCCAACCACCGCTTTCCTGCTGCTCGAGGATTTCGCGGACCTGAAGCCGGGGGACTGGGTGGTGCAGAATGCGGCGAATTCCGCCGTGGGTGTGGCCGTAATCCAGTTGTGCAGGTCGCGCGGCATCCGCACCGCAAACCTGGTCCGCCGGGAGGAACTCGTTTCTCCGCTCAAGGCAATCGGGGCCGACTGCGTGGTCATCGACGACCGGGAGGCACCGGAGAAGATCGCGACCGAGGTCGGCGGAGATAATGTGCCGCTGGGTCTCAACTCCGTGGGGGGTCCCAGCGTGCTCAATCTGGCAAAGGTAGTTTCCGATCACGGCACGGTCGTGACGTTCGGGGGGATGACGGGGGAAAAGATCCGCTTTCCGACCCGCCAGTTGATCTTCAATGATATCCGTTTTGCGGGTTTCTGGATGGACCGCTGGAACCGGGTGCAGGGCGAGGAGGCCCGGAGAAAGCTTCTGGGACGGGTCTTTGACGCGATCGCCGACGGAACCGTGCAGACGCAGATCGAGGCGGTCTATCCGCTTGAGAAATTCCGCGAGGCGCTGGAGCACAACGCCTCCGGCAGGTTGGGAAAGATCCTCCTCGGCGATGTCTGACCCCTATGACGATTTTCTCGCCGCGCTGAAGGCGCTACCCGGCCTGGGACGCAGATCGGCGGAACGGATCGCCCTGCACCTGCTGGTCGGGGATCGGTCCCGCCTGGGCGAGTTTCGGGAAACCCTGGAGAGGGCTGCACGGGAGATCGACCGCTGCCCGGATTGCGGGAATCTAGCGCGAGTCGGTGAAAAGTGCCCGATCTGCACGGATGCGCGACGCCAGACGGATCGGTTGTGCATCGTGGAGAAGATCCAGGATTTGGCGGCGATGGAGGAATCGGGCGGATGGAAAGGGCTCTACCACGTTCTTCACGGAAAACTGTCCCCCTTGCAGAATCGCGGACCGGAGGATGTGAATCTGGAAGGCTTGTCCGAGCGGATTCGGTCCCTCGGGGTGAAGGAGGTCGTCTTCGCTCTCTCGAACGATATCGAGGGGGAGGCGACCTGTCATTATATTGTGGAGACCCTTTTGCCGCCCGGCGAATCGATCCGGGTCACCCGGATCGGCTTCGGCCTGCCGAGCGGCGGGGATGTGACCTACGCGGATGCGGTGACCCTGAGGAGCGCGATGGAGTCGCGGCGCGATTTTTCCGAGGAATCCCGATGACGAAGGCCGTTCAAGATCTGGTCGCGGCGGCCCGGGAGCTTGCCGAAGAGGTATCGTGTCTCCGTTTCGCCGCTCCCACGGCTTACGTCTACAACCCATTGAAGTACGCCTGGAAAGCGCACGAAGCATATCTCCGGCGGTGGGGTGCCGGTCGGAAGAGAGTGGTCTTTCTGGGGATGAATCCCGGGCCCTGGGGCATGGCGCAAACCGGAGTCCCCTTCGGCGAGGTGAACCTCGTGCGGGAGTTCGTGGAAATCGAGGAACAGGTGGGGCGTCCGGATCCCGAACATCCCAAGCGCCCGATCCAGGGTTTCGATTGTCGGCGGTCCGAGGTGAGCGGAAGACGCCTGTGGGGACTGTTCCGGGAGCAATACGGGACGGCGGACGCCTTCTTCAAAGAACACTTTGTGCTGAACTACTGTCCGCTGGTGTTCATGGAGGAAAGCGGCCGCAACCGCACGCCGGACAAGCTGCCCGCGGACGAGAAAGAACCGTTGGGAAGAGCGTGCGACCGTTTTCTCGGCAGAGCCCTCGAACTCCTGGATCCCGGGATTTGTATCGGTGTCGGGGCCTATGCCGAGAATTGCCTCCTCAACCGGGCGGATGGACGGCGTGTTCTCCGAGTGCTTCACCCCAGTCCCGCCAGCCCGGCCGCCAACCGCGATTGGGCCGGTGCGGCCCGCTCGACGCTGGAGGCGGCAGGCGTCTGGTAGGATCGATTGTGCCCAACCAGGCGAATCTTCGCGCGGGAGGCGGCGAGCCACGCCACGGGGCTTGATCGCCATCTGGAAAAACGTTCAGGGGCATTTCATCTGGCTCGCAGTGGGTCGAATTCCCAACAGGAACTCCGC
>CAZBLJ010000065.1:0-12573 GCA_964492605.1 uncultured Puniceicoccaceae bacterium | reverse complement strand
CCGGAGACGGCCGCGTGGGCGGCTGAAGCCGCCGTTCCGTTACCAGGGAACTCCGGCTCGTGACCGTCGTAGCCCGGAGTCGGATATTTTAGATCCGTTCTATATTTCTTGACACTTGAAAGGCCCTTAGGGAGTCGTGTCGCAAAAGAACCCGCTTTTCCCGCATCAATCTTGTCCGGCGGAATTTTCCGCTGCCATAAACCTTGCGCCATAGCGAATGCGCCGAAAGGATTCCGGGTCCATGACCAAGGTTCTACTCGTCGGTTCGGGTGCCCGGGAGCACGCTCTGTTCAAGGCCCTCCTGCGTTCGCCCGGGAAACCCGCAGTGCTGGTTTACGGCAGCACCCTCAACCCCGGGCTCGCCACGCAGGCGGAAGCCTACCTCACCGGTCCGTTGACGGACCCCGCGAAGGTCGTGGAATTCGCGCGGGAAACGGGAGCTGTGTTGGCGGTTGTCGGCCCGGAAGCGCCGCTCGAAGCCGGAGTGGCGGACGCCCTGGTCGCAGCCGGCATTCCAACCGCCGGACCGGGACGTGCGCAGGCCCGGATCGAGAGCAGCAAGGGGTTTGCCCGCGATCTCCTGAACAAGCACGACATTCCCGGCTCTCCGGTTTACCGCCGCTTTGCCGACCTGTCCGGGGTGGAATCGTTTCTCGACGAACTCGACGATCGATACGTGGTGAAGGCGGACGGCCTGATGGGCGGCAAGGGGGTAAAGGTCGCCGGAGAGCACTTGCAAAGCCGCGCCGAAGCTCTTGCCTGGTGCCGGGAAATCGTCGATGCGGGTTCCGGATTTGTCATCGAGGAACGGTGTGAAGGGCCGGAATTTTCCCTCTTCACCTTTACCGACGGCGAATCCCTGGTCCACTCTCCCCTGGTGCAGGACCACAAGCGGGCTTTCGAAGGCGACGCGGGACCGAATACCGGCGGGATGGGCAGCTACTCCATGCCCGACCATCGTCTCCCTTTCACGACGGAGGAAGATTTCCTGGCGGCGGCGCGGATGAACGAACGCACCCTGGAGGCGATCCGGGCCGAAACGGGATCCCCCTACCGCGGCATCCTCTACGGCGGTTTCATGGCCGTGAGAGACGGCATCCGACTGATCGAATACAACGCACGCCTGGGCGACCCGGAGTGCATGAATCTCCTGGCCCTGCAGGAGGGCGATTTTCTCGAGGCCGTTCGCGGGATGGCCCAGGGAGGCCTGCAAGCGGAGTCGCTTTTGTTCCGCAAGGAGGCCAGCGTCTGCAAATACCTGGTTCCGAATGGATATCCGGACCGGCCCGAGAAACTGTTCCCGGTGGACCTCTCCGGAGTGCCCGATTGCAAGGATCTCTATCTGGGCTCGGTTGACGAACGAGACGGTCGCTTGCTGGCAGCCGGATCCCGCACTCTCGCTTTCGTTGCCACGGCTCCGTCGCTGGAAGAGGCCGAGCGGAAAGCCGAGGATCTCGCCCAGACGGTCCCGGGCCCCCTGTTCCACCGGGTCGATATCGGCACCGAAGCACTCGTCCGCCAACGGGTCGAGTTGATCCGACGGCTGCGCAAATGAGGGAAGGCGTCAGTTCCCGGATCAGGGTCGGCATCCTCGGATCGACCCGGGGCAGCGCCCTCCGCCCGATCGTGGCGGCTTGGAAAGAGGGGCGGCTCGATGCGGACATGGCGGTGGTCGTATCCAACCGCCACAAGGCACCGATTCTCGCGTACGCCCGCGAGGTCGGCATCGAGGCTGTGGCCATCGCCCCGAAAGGACTTGATCGGGAAGAGTTTGATGCGAGGGTGACCGCCGAACTGGAAAAGCACGAGGTCGATTTTGTGCTCATGATCGGCTATATGCGCATCGTTTCCCCGCCTTTCGTCCGTCGTTGGCGGGGTCGACTGCTCAATATTCATCCGTCTCTGCTGCCGAAACACGGGGGGCTGATGGACCTGGAGGTGCACCGGTCCGTGCTGGCGTCCGGAGACGCGGAATCCGGATGCACCCTGCATCTTGCGGAAGAAGAGGTGGACGCCGGAAAAATCGTTCTCCAGAAGCGGTGTCCGGTGCTGCCCGGAGACTCCGCCGAATCCCTCAAAAAGCGGGTCCAGGCATTGGAGGCCGAAGCGTTTCTCGATGTGCTGCGCGAACCCCGAAAGCTTCTGGAGGACCTGCCGCGTGAGTGAATCTCTTCCCGCGAATCTTGGGAAAGGTTCTTTTCGCTGGAAAGACGGAGGCTGATTCGGAAGAATTCGCACATGGTCCGCATCCTTTTTGTCTGCATGGGAAACATCTGCCGGTCTCCGGCGGCCGAGGGAGTCTTCCGAAATCTTATCGAGGAGAAAGGCTACGGAGACGCGGTGACCGTCGATTCCGCAGGAACCATCGATTTTCACGCCGGAGCACCAGCCGACGAACGCATGAGACGGACCGCCTGTCGGCGGGGGTTGAACCTGCAGAGCATCGCGAGGGGAATCGAGCGAGACGATTTCCAACGGTTCGATTGGATCATCACGATGGACGAGGCGAATTACCGGAATGTCACCGCCATCGCCCCGGACACCCGCAGCAAAGAAAAAGTGCGCCGGTTCACCGAGTGGGTGTCCCTGCCGGGGATCAAGGAAGTGCCGGACCCGTATTACGGAGGCCCCTCCGGCTTCGACCACGTACTCGATATACTGGAAAACGGATGCGGAGCACTACTCGACTGGATGGAGAAGAACCATGGACTCGCTCGGAGTACTGCTTAGGGAACGAACCGGCAAGGACTGGCGGATAACGGCGAACGAACCGGTCGGCGGCGGGTGCATCCACGACGCGCGGCGGGTGCGCACTTCCGAAGGCACGGTATTCGTCAAGAGTTCCCCCGACAGCGATGGCGCTCTCCTCGAAAGCGAGGCCCGTGCCCTTCAGGAGATCCGCGATACCGGCACGGTCCGGGTTCCGGAGGTCCTGGCTTGCGGATCGCAAGGAGGGAGGACCTTTCTGGTGCTGGAGTGGCTGGAGTTGAGATCGCTCGACACGTCTTCCGGGAAACTGCTGGGAGAACGTTTGGCCGCGCTGCATCGGACGCGGGTCGGCGAAACCTGCGGCTGGGAAGAAGACAACTTCATCGGCAGCACTCCCCAGACGAACGAACCCTCGGGAGACTGGCTCCGGTTCTTCGCCACCCGCCGGATCGAGCCGCAGCTGCGCCTCGCCCGGGAGAACGGCTATCGTCTGCCCTCCGCCGAGCCGCTCCTCTCCGGCATGGAAACCTTTTTCCCGGAGCCTCCTCCTCCGCCCTCGCCGCTGCACGGGGACCTGTGGGGCGGAAATGCAGCCGCCACGGAAACGGGCGAACCCGTTCTTTTCGACCCCGCTTTCTACCGGGGCGATCCGGAGACCGATCTCGCTTTCAGCCGGTTTTTCGGAGGGTTTCCAGGAAGCTTCTACCAGGCCTACGAAGAGAAAATCCCGTCCCGTCCGGGCTGGAAAATCCGGCAAACCCTCTACAATCTCTATCATGTGGTGAACCACTTGAACCTTTTCGGCTCTTCCTACCAGGGGCAGGCGAGCCGAATGATTTCCGAACTCAACGACCACGCACGGGGAGGCTGAGTCTTTTGGACAAGCGTAGACCAATACGGGAAATCTTCCGCCGCCTCCTGCCGACCGTTCTTCTCGCCGGTGCCGGAGGGTGGGCGGCCGAGGAACAGACCCTGCCATCGGGTGCCCCCGAAGATTTCTTCGAAGAAAGGAGAGACGTCCGTCAAAGTCTCGAGCAGGGTCTGCACGCCCTCCGCACCGGGCTGCCCGGGCTCGCCGTGGACATCCTCTCCCCGCTGCTGGATGCGTCGGACTCCCTCGACCCGGAGGACCGGGAAAGAGTTATCCTCGGTATTCTCGACGCCCTTCTGCAAGCCGACCGCACCGAGGAGGCCATCCTTCTTCTCCGCCAGACCGGAAACCGCCGCGATCCCTCCTATCGGCTGCGTTGGGCGATCGCAGAGTTCCTGCGCGGTAACGCGTTCAGCAGCCGTCAGTGGATCAGGAGGGTCCAGCCGGACGAGCTGTCCGAAGACTCCGTTCCGTGGTATCACCTCGTTCAAGCCTTGCTGGCCGACCGGGAGGGCGATCCGGCCGCATTTTCCGAGGCCTTCCAGGCCGCTCGGGACGCAACCGACAGCCCGTTTCTCCGGACCACCTTCGAAAGCATCCGTGCGAGGCTGAACATTCTTCGGGGCGAGGCGGACGAAGAGAGCGTCATGGCCCTGAAAAACCAGCTGGATACGGCGGTCGCGATCCCCTTGCGGATTCGTCTCGCCCGCGAATACGCCGTGATGCTGACCGGACTGGGACGGACGGAAGACGCGGTTGGCTTTCTGGAGGGTTTCATTTCCGAAACGGAGGCATCGGATGCGATTCTGGCGAACGAACTCCTTCTGCCGCTGGCGGTGTTCCGGGGGCTTTCCACCCCCGCAGGCCGCGAAACCCTGTGGGAGATCGTCGCGAACGGCACCGACCCGGAGACCCTTCGGGTGGCACTCAGTCTCATCCTCGCGGGAGTCGACCGGGAAGAAGATGGAGACACGGACACCCTCGCCGCCATCGTCGAAGCTCGCCCCGACCACCCCATCCGCGACCGCCTGCTCTTTTCCCAAATCGAGCTTCTGGCAAAGGAAGGGGATTATTCAAACGCCCTCTCCCTGACCGAGGATCTCCTGGAGGAATACCCGGGCACCTCGATCGCGCCATCGGTAAGACGGGCGCGGGCTTTTCTCTCCTGGCGTCAAGACCCCCCCCAGTATCGCACGGCGGCGACCCGGTTGCTGGACTACGCTTCGAATCTCGACGAGCAGAGAAGAGCACCGCTCCTTCAACTGGCCGGCGATCTTTACTTCGAAAACAACGATTACTCCTCGGCGGCCGCCGTCTATCTGCAAGCCTGGCAGATCCGGCCGTCACCGGAAGTCGCCTTCCAATACGTGACCGCATTACTCGGGGAAAACCGGGTCGGGGACGCCGCTCTCTGGGTGGAGGAACAACTCGCCGCCGATCCCGATTTCCCGAAGGAAATCCTGTTCCGGATCGATTGGAATCTGTGCCGGTCGCTGATTCGCGCCGATCAACCGGAAAAGGCCCTGGAACTGGTGCGAAAAGTCCTCGGCAACGGGACCCTCGAACCGGCAACCGAAGGAAATTTCCGATGGCTGGAAAGCTACACGCTCTCGCTTCTCGGCAGAAACGAGGAAGCCCTCGAAGCCGTTGACTTGCTGATCGCGACCCTTTCGCCTCCGGGCACTCCGGAGAGTCCCGAAGAGACCGACGACCGGGAAGAGGACGCCCCGGAAACGGAGACTGATGAGCCCTCCGCTTCCGAAGAAAGCCCGCCTGCGCAGGAGCGGACGGAGCCCCCGGAAACCGCGGACCCGCCCCCCCCTCCTTCCATCGACCCCACGGCCCGTCGCTCGATCCTCGCCCAGGCGCTCCTGCTGAAAGGCGAGATCCTGTTCGAGATCGGCGACACCGAAGAGGGGGTGGCGGTGATGACCCGTCTCCGGGAACAATTTCCCTCCCGGCGTGCGGCGGTGCTCAGCTACCTTTTCGAGGCCCGGTATTTTGCCGGACGGGATTTGTCCGGAGAGGCCCAACTACGTCTGGTCAACCTGGCGGACCGGTTTCCGGAGAGCGATTACGCTCCCATCGCCCTCTACGAGGCGGCCATCATCGCCGAATCCCGGGGGACCCGGGAATCCATCAGCGAGAGCATCCGGCTGCTGGAGGATCTGGTGAACCAGTTTCCCGACCATCCGATGGCCATACACGCCCGGATCAAGGAAGGGGAAATCCTCCGGTCCATGGGCGACTTCAACAGCGCGCGCCTCGTCTTCGAGAACACGGCGAATCGTTTCTTCTCCCATCCTCTCCGTTATCTCGCGGAAATCGGTGCTGCGGAAAGCGTCCTCGCCAATCCGGACGCATCCCCCGAGGAACTCTTCGAAGCGGCGGCTCTACTGGAAAAGGTCCGGACCGTTCCGGGCATTCCCACCTCCATCGTCGTCGAAACCCAACTCAAACGTGCCGAGGCCCTGCGCAGGGCCGGGGAAAAAGCCACCGCCCGGCGAACCGTCTGGGAAAGCATCGAACCGTTCCTCTCCGACCGCGACCCGGAGGACGCTTCCCTGGCGTTCTGGCTTTCCAAATCGCTCCTTGAGTTGTCGGTCTGGAACAACGCCGACGGACGCCCGGAGGAAGCCGCCCGCCTTCTCGAACTCGTCGACACTCTCGATCTTCCCGGCAAGGAAATCGCGCGGGCCAAACTGCGTGTCCTGGAATCTCCCAACAGCTAATCCTACCGATGGACATCTTCGACCTATCCCTCTTCCGACAAGGCGGCCCCATCATGTGGCCCCTTCTGCTGATCAGCGTGCTCGGATTCATCTTCTTCGTGGAGCGCACTCTCTTCCTCCACCAGGGCCAGATCCAGGTCCGCAACTTCGTCGACGGCATCCGGAACCTCCTGGCCAAGGGAAGGATCGCGGAGGCTCTGGCCGTTTGCGAGGAGACCCCCGGCCCGATCCCCAACATCGTCAAGTCGGCTCTGCTTCATTACGAACAGCCTCTCGGTCGGATCCGGGGTGCCGTTCAGTCGGCCGCCCTGATCGAGATACCCATCCTCGAAAGGCGAATCGGCACGATCGCCGCCATCGCCCGCGTCGCACCGCTTCTCGGTCTCCTCGGAACCGTTCTGGCGGGCTACGACGCGTTTTTTCTCTTCCAGAACGAGGGAGCCTACGCGAATCCCGAAGAATTCGGCGGGGCGATCGCCCGAGCGCTGCTGACCACGATCGCCGGCCTGTCCATCGCGGTAATGGCCCACCTGGCCCACCATTTCCTGCACGGGCGCTTGCGCGCCGTCGTTCACGATATGGAATCCGTCGGTCACGACCTTCTCCAGTGGATCGGTTCCATGAAAGAGAAAGAAGGATCGCAAACCGAAATCCCCTCCTCCGATGAGCGCTGAACCCGAACCGGACCAGGCAACCGAGCCCCCGATGCTCCTCACCCGGCCGCTCGACCTCGCTTCGCGGCTCGAGGCACCCCGCTTCCGGGTCGATGCCGTCGCCTTTGCCGACATCGGCCTCATTGCCCTTCTCACGCTGTTTCTCTCCCAGTCCTTCCTCTTCAGTCCGGGAGTATCCATCGCCCTGCCTCAGGTCGGGGACGAGCAGTCGGTCGTCGGTGTCCGCGCCGAAGCCGTCGCCACGGTCTGGAAAGGGAAAATCATAACCGTTCTCGGTTCCTATCCCCTGGATCGCATGGATACCGCCATGAACCAACTGATGGAAAAAACGCAGGTCTCCGATCCCGATCTGCTCCTGCTGGTGGACCGTTCCACCGCAGTCGACGAATTGACCCGGATCTACGAGAGCGCGCAAAGAGCCGGATTCGCCACGGTGCAAATGGCCGCCCGCCATCCGGAAGAGAACAAGCCCGAAGATTTCCTGCCGTGAAGAAGAAAACTTTCTTCCGCAAGCCGACCGCGCTGGCTGTGGGAGCCGCCGTTGTCGGGGTCGTTCTCCACCTCTCCGTTTTTTTTCTCTTTCGAATCGATTTCGAACGACCGGTCGCCATCGATCCGGAAGAACCGCGATTCGCTTATGCCGGTGACATTACCGCGGAGAATTCCGCCTTCGTCGACCCTCTCATCCTCCTCCTGTCCGACGAACGGGCGGCCCTCCCGGCCGGAGTCAGCGACTTCCGCGACATCTCCATCTCCCGGGAAATCAGCCCCCATCCGCCTTCCCTCCTGCTCCGGCGACAAACGGATTGGGGGGATTGGGTGCCGCGAACCAACGACGATATCAATCCGGGGACCTGGATTCTGGGACGCACGGTCAACCCGCTGCGCGACTACGCCCGCGACGGCTCCGCCGGTCCTCCCCTGGATTCCGGACATTTCACCGTGCGGATCGAGGATTTGTCGGACGGCTCCGTCCGCTCCGCCAAGGTGCCGCTTCCCCGCGAAATCCGCTCGGCGCTCGACAAGGCCTCTCCCCCGAATCCGCCGGTATTTCTCTTCGACCGATCCGAAAGCTTTTCCCGACCGCCTCCCCTTTCGATTTCCTCCAGCGGGGACGTGTCGTTCGACCGGCTCGTCGGCCGCTCGCTCGCGGACGGGCTGATTGCCTCCGAGGTGGGTCCCGGATATTACCGCCTGACTCTTTTCTTTCCGCCTCCGAAAGATGAAACCTGAACTGTCACGCCCATGAATAACGCCATCCACCTGATCGACAGTCACTGCCATCCGCCCCCGGACGCAACAGAAGGCGCTTCCGTAGCCGGTTGGATGGAACGGTCCACGAATGCGGGGGTATTGGAATGGATCGCCATCGGAACCGAATCCGACGACTGGCGGCGACATGCCGACCTGGCCCGCAAGTATCCCGGAACCGTTCATTGGACCGCCGGTCTGCACCCGTCCCACGTCACCGACAATCTCGACGCCGAACTCGAGACCCTGGAGTCTCTCCTGGCGGACCCGGCCCATTCGCCACCGCCCTGCGCGGTCGGAGAAATCGGTCTCGACTACACCCGTCTTCCGAAAGAAGGACGGAACAGCCTGATCGATCGGCAAAAAAGCGCCTTCACCGCCCAACTCGACCTTGCGCGGAAGCACGGCCTCCCCGTGGTCCTCCATTCCCGGGGCACCGTCCCGGACTGCCTCGAGATCCTCGGTTCCTCGGGGTTTCCGGCGGAGCATGCGATCTTCCACTGTTTCGCCGAAGGACCCGGAACGCTTGCCGAAGTCCGGGAAGCCGGGGCCCTCTGTTCCTTCACGGGTATTCCCACGTTTCGCAACGCCGGTGACGTCCGTGCCGCCTTGAGGGAGAACGGCCTCGAGTCCCTCATCCTCGAGACGGACAGCCCCTATCTCTCGCCCGAACCGTTCCGCGGAAAACCGAACGAACCTGCCAGAGTTCGCGTGATCGCCGAGTTCTGCGCCGAGTTTTTCGAAACATCCCTCGAAGAAATCGCCCGGATCACCCACCGCAACACCCGCGACTTTTTCCGTCTTCCTTCCTCTCCAAAAGAGTCTCCGGTCTAAACCGCCATCCCCCTCCAAGGGCCTTTCGCCTGTCAACAAAAATAGTCCTGTTCTATTTTATCCATCTCCGGAGGCCCCCGGAACGGCGGCCGTCGAAGCGAATCCACAGGAGTCTCCCCTCCTCCCAAGCGGCGAACGCTCCACTGGAACCCAAACAAATATACCGTCGTCACCGGGAGCGACCGGCGAACCGTCGGTTGACGGACGGCCGATTCCGCGCATTCTGATTCTTCGTGAGCGGGAAACCGATCAAGATCACCGTCGTGTGCACGGCGAACATTTGCCGCAGTCCGATGGCGGCGGCACTCCTGGGCCATGCCCTCGAGGGAGAAGCCCGGGCGCCGGCCGTCGAGGTCGATTCGGCGGGAATCGCCGCCCGGACCGGGGATCCGGTCTCCGAGAACTCGGTTTACGCCATGAAAAAAGTGGGGATCGACATTTCAGGCCACCGCAGCAGCCAGCTCACCCCCGAGCGGGTAAGCGCGGCGAACGCGATCCTCTGTATGACCTCCAGCCACATCCACATGATCGAAACCATTTACCCGGCCCAGCACACGGTCCTGAAGTTGTTCCGCGAGTTCGCCGCGGACGGCAACCCGGAAGTGCCCGATCCGTTCGGAGGTTCCGTCGACGAATACCTCCAGTGCCGGGACAGCCTGGTGGAGGCCGTTCCCGGCCTGATTCGCTTCCTCTTTCAGGAGGTTTTTCCGCGGAATCCGGGGGAAACCCGTTGACACCGGCACCGCACCCCCGCTTTCAATCAAAAGAATTCATGAGCACATCCTTCACATCCGTCTCTCCGATCTCCGGCGATCCGCTCGCTTCCACCGACCCTGAAATCCACAGGATTCTCGTCGAGGAGCGCGAACGGCAGCAATGCCATATCGAACTGATCGCCTCCGAAAACTTCACCCTCCCCGCAGTCATCGAAGCTACGGGAAGCGTGCTGACCAATAAATACGCCGAAGGGTATCCCGGGAAGCGCTACTACGGAGGTTGCGGGATCGTCGACGAGGCCGAGACCCTCGCGATTGAGCGGGCCAAAAAGCTGTTCGGCGCGGCCCACGCGAACGTCCAACCGCATTCCGGCAGCCAGGCGAACGCCGCCGTTTACCTCGCCTCCCTCCAGCCCGGGGATCGGATTCTGACCATGAATCTATCCGATGGAGGACATTTGACGCACGGCCACCCGATGAATTTCAGCGGCAAACTCTACGAGGTCGAGAATTACGGCGTGGATGCCGAAACGGGCCGTATCGACTATGACAAAGTGGCCGCGCGCGCCCGGGAGTTCAAACCGAAGATGATCACCGTCGGTGCCTCGGCCTACGCACGCATCATCGATTTCGAACGAATGGGCGAGATCGCCCGGGAGGTCGGCGCCCTTCTTCTCGCCGACATCGCCCACATCGCCGGACTGGTGGCGGCGGGCGAACACCCCTCCCCCGTTCCCCACGCGGACTTCGTCACCACCACCACCCACAAAACCCTTCGGGGCCCCAGGGGCGGACTGATTCTCTGCACCGACGAATGGGCGAAAAAGGTGGATTCCGCCGTCTTTCCCGGGACCCAGGGCGGGCCGCTCATGCATGTGATCGCCGCGAAAGCGGTTTGTTTCGGCGAAGCGCTCAAGGGCGACTTCAAGGGGTATCAGGAGCAGGTCCGCCGCAATGCCAGGGCACTGGCGGAGACCCTGATTGAAAAAGGTCACCAACTGGTCAGCGGAGGCACCGACAACCACCTCTGTCTGATGGACCTGCGGGGAACCGATCCGGAGCTGACCGGCAAAAAGGCCCAGACCCGGCTCGACGAAGCCAACATCACCACGAACCGGAATACCGTTCCCGGTGAAACCCGTAGCCCCTTTCAGACCAGCGGTCTCCGGCTGGGATCACCGGCCGTCACCAGTCGCGGCATGGGGGAATCGGAAATGGCCGCCATCGGCACCGCCATCGACAAGGTCCTTCGGGCACCCGACAGCGAAGACGCCGTCCGTGAGGCCAAGGAAATCGCCCTGGACCTCTGCGGTCGCTTTCCGCTGCCGTATTAAAACCGCATGACGACGGATCGATGACAGGTTGGGCCGGAAACTGACAGACGGAAGTTTCAAGCGCGCCGGACTTCCCGAAGGCCCCTGCGCAGCCGAGCCACGGTTCCTCTGGAAGAAGAAGACGTCTTTTTTCGGATCAAATCGATCCCCTGAGTCCCTCCCGCCGGATGTTGACGGGATTTCTTGCCTCACGGGTTCGAGACTGCCACGATCCGGCTTCAAGAACACCGAATGAGCGAGACGATCCTCAGATTCCGCAAAACGCCCAAGACGCCCTTTATCGCGGGCAACGTCCTTCTCGCAGCTCTCGGTGCCGGATTGGTCTTCTTCGGTCCGGATCCCTTTTCCGTCTCCACCGTTCTGTTGGTCGCTCTCTGCCTTTTTGCCGGCGGCATCCTCACGCTGATCCCGTTTCTCCTCGACCAATTCGCCCTTTTTACCGTCCAGCAAAGCCGGTTTTCGCAGTCGGCGGTCAACCTGCGGTCCGTCATGGAGCGGTCGGAAGAGATTCTCGACCGCCTCGATCAGACCGACGCCGAGAACAACCCGCTACGCCTGGTCTCGGAACGACTGCCCGAACTCGTCGAAGAAAAGATCAAGGAGGCCCTCGCACGGGCGGGTTCCCAAGCGGACGAATCCCGCGAGGCCATCCTCTCAACCGTTCGGGATCTGCAAGGCTTGCCCGATGATCTGGAAAAACTTCACGATGATGTGCGAATCCTCTCCTCCCACGGCGCGACCCGCGAATACCTGGGTACCGGGCTGGAGAATCTGGAGGCGAAAATCCATCGACTCGAAGTGCTGCTGAACGAGACCCGTCGCATGGATCGCCTTGAAAACGGGGAGGAGCCGACCACCCCTGCGGAAAAGCGGACGGACACCCGGGACTCCCCGCGCGCCGAAGCCCCGGAGCCATCCGGTGCGTCGGCTCCGGAATCGAAAACCAGCGAACCTTCCACATCGCCCTCCGCTTCCGTCGAGCCGCAAAAGAAAGAAGAAATACCGAAGCCGGAAACCGAAAGAATAGACGAACCGGCCGAAGCAAAGCCCGTAGAGAAGCGGAAACGAAAGGCGGAAATCGTCGTTGCGGCCTTCGTCGGCATCCAAAACGGAATTTTCCTCCGCGGGAACGGTCCCGGGCTCGACCCGGACAAAGGCCTCCGCATGGAGATGACGGGAATCGGCGAGTGGGCCTGGAGCGGAGAAGTGAAGGAGAAATTCACGGCCGAACTATTCCTGAACGACAAAAACCCCTCCAACCTGGGATCGTTTACGGTATCCCCCGGCGATGTCCTCAAGCTGAATCCCACCTTCCCCCCCGGACACGACGAGCAGTCCCGGTAAACGGGAGTGGAATTTCCCTTGTCAACAAGGCCCTTTCCGTTCTTTCTTTCACGTTTCCCTGCTCCCGTAGTTCAACGGATAGAACAACGGCCTCCGGAGCCGTAGATC
>CAZBLJ010000064.1:0-12621 GCA_964492605.1 uncultured Puniceicoccaceae bacterium | reverse complement strand
GCCCGACGAAAATGTGCTGGAAGCCATCCGCACCTCGAATATCATCTCCATCGTGTTTGTGTTCGCTTACTTCAGCTTTTTCCCCGCTCTCGCCGGCGGAGGCACGCTTGGGATGCGGATTTTCAATCTGCGGATTCAGGATCAGGACGCTTCCGTCCCGGCCTCCCTGCGATCTCATTTGATTCGAGGATCCATCAAAACCGTTTGCCTCCAGGTCCTCTTTCCCTTCCTCACGCTCCTATTCCTTTACGCGCTCCGCACTCCGGAACGGATTGCCCTGCACGACCTCCTCGCTCGGACCAGAGTCGTCCGGGGCGCGTCTTTCAAACGCCCATGAATGCTCCGAAAAAGATCCTGATTGTCGACGACGAACCGGTTAACGTAAAGGTCATCCAGCGAAAGCTGGAGAAAGAGGGCTACGAGGTCTTCATGGCCTCGAACGGAGCGGAGTGCCTGGAACTCGTCAAGGAGAACAGGCCGGACATCGTCCTGCTCGACATCATGATGCCGGAAATGGATGGCATCGAAACCTGTCGCCGCCTTAAGGAAGACCCTAAAACCGAGTCAATCCCCGTCATTTTCGTCACCGCCAAAATGGATCGCAGCGACAAAGTATCGGGGCTGGATATCGGAGCGATCGACTACATCACCAAGCCCATCGACATGGAGGAGACTCTGGCGCGCGTGCGGACCCACCTCCGTCTCGAGTCCATGCACCGGGAGAACATCGAGCTTCAGCAACGCCTCGGGGAAGCCCGCCGGACCGCCGCGATCGGCAGCATGACGCAGGGGATCGCCCACAACCTCAACAACCTCCTCGGCGTGGTCGTCGGCTACCTCGACCTGCTGAAACTCCGGATGAACCAACCGGACAAGCTCGATTCCGGTATCGCCTCGATGGAGAAGGCCGTCAAACGGATGGTCGACCTCGTCCGTCAGCTCAGCTCCATGGTGAACGAGGGACCGGTCTCGCGGATCAAAACGAACCCGGTGGAGTGCGTGCGCAACGTCATCCAGCGCACCACCCGGAATGCCAAGGAGGGTCACGACACCGTCGAGATCGAGAGCCATCTGCCCGAAAACTTTAACGTCCACATTTCGCTCGAAACCGTGGAAACCTGCCTGCAGCACTTGATTCGCAACGCAATCGAAAGCTACCCCGAGGGAACGCCCGCCGAAGAACGGTCGGTGACCGTGCTTCTCGACCTCGTTGAAGAAGGGAGCGGTCAGGAACTGGAAATCAGAGTCGTCGACCGCGGCGCGGGGATTTCCCCCTCCGTGAAGGACAATCTGTTCGACCCGTTTATCTCGACGAAGAATTCGGTCGGGCGGGGGTTCGGGCTTACGATCGTCAAGCACGCCATGTCGAACATCAGCGGCGGGATCTCCATCGCGCCCAACCGTTCCGGCGAAGGCACCTGCGCGACTTTGAGAATCCCGGTCGAACAGAGGGATGAGTAAACCGGGGGACCATCTCCCGGCCACCGCATTCATCGGCGCGGGCCGTATGGCCTCCGCCATCGTTCGGGGCCTTCTGGCGGGAGGCAAGGCTCGAAAGGCCGACTTGTCCTGCACCTGCGGGAACGATCCCAGCGGCCCCGCTCTCGCGGCCGGGACCGGGATCCGCTTCGAGGAAGATCCGGCGGCGCTTTTGCAAGGGGCCGATATGGTTCTTTTCGCCTGCAAGCCGCAACAGCTGAACGACCTTCCCGAAACCCTGGCTTCCGGAACCTCCGGCAAACTGGTGCTCTCGATTCTCGCCGGAATCCCCCTGCGGCGCTTGCGCCAGGTCGCCCCCGATGCGCGCAATATCGTCCGGGTCATGCCGAACACCCCCGCCCAGATCGGCAAGGGGGTTTCCGCTTTCGCTCCGGACAAACCCCTCTCCCCTCCGGATCGAAACGCCGTCGAGATCCTTCTATCGGCGATGGGAACCTTTACCGAGGTTCCCGAGGAGCAGCTGGACGCCGTAACCGCTCTGAGTGGCAGCGGACCGGCCTATGTTTTCGAATTCGCGCGGGTCCTTGCGGAAGCCGGCACGGAGCTGGGTCTGCCCGAAGACACCGCAACCCTGCTGGCGCGCAACACCGTATCGGGCGCGGCGGCCCTCCTCGATGTCCGGTCCGACACGCCCCCGGTCGACCTCGTCCGCGAAGTCACCTCTCCGGGGGGAACAACTGAAGCGGCCCTGAAGGTTTTGGAGAAGCGCCTCCCCGATCTCCTCTCCGAAGCCCTCCGCGCCGCCCGCGATCGCTCCCGGGAGCTTTCCAACTCCTGATCCTCTATGGCCCAACTTCTGCGTCACGACCTATCCAAAAAGAAGATTCTCGTCACCGGAGGTGCCGGTTTTATCGGCAGCGCGCTGGTGTGGGAACTGAACCGACGCGGCCTCGAGAACATCGTTATCTCCGATTTCCTCGGATCCGATGAAAAATGGCGCAACCTCGTGCCGCTGAAGTTCGACGACTATCTCGAGGCCGACGTCCTGCAGAATCGCGTTCGGACGGACGAGAGCTACACCAAATCCTTCCATACGGTGTTCCACCTCGGGGCGAACTCCAGCACCACGGAGTCGGACGCCCGCCATCTGATCCAGAACAACTTCGAATACACCAAGCTCCTCTGCTATGCCACGCGGTCCCAGGGCAGCCGGTTCGTTTACGCCTCGTCGGCGGCCACCTACGGCGACGGAAGCCGCGGAATGGACGACCGCGCACCGGAAACCCTGGCCGATCTCCGCCCCCTCAACATGTACGGCTATTCCAAGCACCTGTTCGATTTGTATGCGCTGAGAAACGGTTTTCTCGAAGAGATCGTGGGTCTGAAATACTTCAACGTCTTCGGCCCCAACGAATACCACAAGGGCGACATGAGCAGCCTGGTCCTGAAGGCCTTCGGGCAAGTGCGCAAGGACGGGCGGATCCGGCTGTTTCGGAGTCACCGTCCCGACTATCGGGACGGCGAACAAAAACGGGATTTTCTTTACGTAAAAGATGCGGTCCGCATGACGATCCACCTCGCCGAGTCGCCGAAAGCCGGCGGGCTATACAATTTGGGGTCCGGAGAGGCCCACACCTGGATCAGCCTGGCGAAAGCGATCTTCGAGGCGGCCGCCGTCGAGGAGCGGATCGAGTTCGTCGATATGCCCGAAGCGATCCGGGAAAAATACCAATACTACACCAAGGCCGACATTGCGAAATTGCGGGCCGACGGCTTCGACGACGACCTCACTCCGTTGGCGGAGGCCGTCGCCGACTACGTAAAAAACTACCTGGCCGGGGGGCGGAGGCTCGGCGAATGAGATTCGTCTCGTGGAACGTCAACGGACTCCGGTCCTGCCTGAAAAAGGGGTTTTCAGGCTCGATCATCCCGCTTGAAGCCAATGCCGTATGCCTTCAGGAAACCAGACTGGGCCGGGACGATCCGCCGGATGTGGGTCTGGACGATCTACCGCACCGGATCTTCCACTCGGCCGACAAGCCCGGCTACGCCGGCACCGCCATTCTTTCCCGGGAGAAACCGATCTCGGTCGAGTTCGATCTGGGCTCCGTCGAAACAAAAGGCGAGGGCCGGGTGATCGCGGCGGAGTTCGACGACCTGTTTCTCGTCACCGCCTACGTTCCAAACAGCCAGAACGAACTCCGACGCCTGGGGTACCGCTGCGAGGTGTGGGAGCCCCGGACCCGGGACTATCTGTCCGCGCTGGCGAGCGCAAAACCCGTTCTCTACTGCGGCGATCTGAATGTCGCCCACCGGGAGATCGATATCGCCCGGCCCCAAGCCAATCGCCGGAGCGCCGGATTCACGGACGAAGAGCGGGCCGAAATGGACCGGCTGATCCAATCCGGCTTCGTGGATACCTTTCGGCACTTTCACCCGGACGCCCGCGACCGCTATTCATGGTGGAGTTATCGGGGTGGCGCACGAAAACGGAACGTCGGATGGCGCCTCGATTACTTTCTGGCTTCCGAAACGGCAAAGGATCGGCTCAAGGCTGCGGAAATCCTGGACCGGATCGAAGGAAGCGACCACTGCCCGGTGGTCGTGGAACTGTGATCTCCGCCGTATGGCATAGCCCGTTCCCTACCCTTTCGCCAGACCGGTAAACGATGCGGGGCCGCGGCGACGGGCTCCGGAAACGAAACGAACAAAAGAAATCCCGCCGAGGCGTCCATGCCTCCCAACCGACCGGGGAGAAGGCTCCCGACACTCCGGCCTACTCCTTCTTCTTGTCGCGAAACATTTCTGACCGACCTTCTTCAAGAAACCCGCTGGGCATCGAGTATTCGCGGATCAACGAGCCGTCGAGCATCACCGCCACGTATATCCCCTTGAGTTTGTCCTCGCTTTTGGGTGGGGCGGCGGTCACCCAACGCCAACCCGGCATCAGGTCCGTCTCCACAAGTCCGATTCTCTTGGTTTCCTCCGACTTTTCCTGGCGGTCAAAGATGGAGAAGTCTTCGATCTTTCCGGATTCCCATGCATCTTGTCTCCGGTCATTCATCTGTCCGGCACCGGTCCGTTCGATCCGAATCAAATATCGTAATTCCAATCCCTCTATATCCGAGCCCGTCCGATTCTCCACGGTGATCTCATAGAAACCGTCGCGATTCTTTCTGATTATGCCTGATCCCCGCGACTCGCTTTCGTTTTCATCCCGACGGCGAGCGCTTATTTCAAAGGTCCGTTCGTTCTTGAGGGCCTGCAAGGATTCCCATTTATCGAAATATTCCTGGTCCTTTTCGGAGAACTTCTCCCGGGGAACCCGAAACAACCGACCGTTCGCCATGCGAATTTCCACCATGGCGGAATCCACGCCCACCACCGAAGCCTCGATGGTCCGTCCCTGATTGTCCGTAAACTTCCGCAACTCTTCCCCTTGCAGGAAAAACGGGAAAGCAAGAACGAGACACGCGAGAGTAACCATCCTGTTCACGCTCTTCACTCTCCCCGCAAACCGTCAGAAGAGCAACCCTAAACTCACGTGACAAATTTGTCATTTTCTTCCTTCCTACCCCGAGCGGTCGTGAACCAGTGACGCCCCCCATGCCGCCAATGGCACTCGGTTAAGCGAAAGTAGAAGCGGCATCTTGCCGCTTGAAAGCGGCTGGAAGCCGCTTCTACCTTCGACCCAGCCTCTTAACCGAGTGCCATTGCCCCATGCCGCGAGGTCATCCGCACAAGGCTGCATTCACCTCTCCGCAGAATTCCCGGAGCACCTGGAACCCGATGTTCTCCACCTCCCGGACCGGCTTCAGCAACATGGCCGCATTCGAGAAAAACACACCGTCCGCGGTGCCAAGCTCTTTTTCCGTCACGGTTCCTTCCCGGAAGGAAATCTCCCCCACCCTCCCAAGCGCGAGCATCCGCCCGCGTACCACACCGGCCAGCACGCCCTCTTCCAGAGGCGGAGTGAGGAGTTCATTGCCTTTCAACACCCAAAGAGTCGAGAGCGCCCCCTCGAGGAGCTTTCCGTCCCGGCGGAGAACGACTTCGTCAAAGCCTTTCGAGAGGCCCTCCCGATAAGCGAGCAGATTCAGCGCGTAATTATTCTGCTTCCAGGCACCGAGGGGTGAAGGACCCGGATGAGGGAAGCGGGAAAATCCCACCCGCAAAGACTCCAGTCCCGAAAACTTCCCCCCGGGAAACACCCGGACCATCCAGGAGATGCCCGTTCCTTCCACATGCAGGGACACGCGGGCGACGCCCCCCGCACAGGAGTTTTTCCGCACCAATACGCCAATTGCCCGCTCGAACTCCTCCCACGGTGGATTCCAGTTCAAATTCAAGCCATTCAGGGCTCTCCCCAACCGTCCCCGATGCTCTCGCACGAACCGAATCCGACCGTCCGCCAAGGCCATGGTCTCGAAGCATCCCAGCCCGTAGAGCAAACCGTCCGAAACCGGGTCGAACGCGACCCGCTCGCCCGCCGACCGCACCTCGCCGTTCCAGACATAGTAGGATTCTTTTCCGGCGGAGCGGGTCATGGCGTCAATTCCTCCTCGTCCACCGGCCATCCGAGAGCGCCGAAGAGACGCCGGGCCTTGTGCAGGGTTTCCCGGTATTCCGCAGCCGGGTCCGAATCCCATACGATTCCCGATCCCACGCCGAACTCGACCCGTTTTCCCGTCCATTCCATCGTCCGAATGGCGATATTCCACCGGCCGCCCCCTCCGGCCCCAACCCAACCGATCACTCCGCAAAAAGCGCCGCGCCGCGAACGCTCCGTCTCCCGGATGATTTCCATGGCCCGCCGCTTGGGAGCCCCCGTTATGGAACCTCCCGGAAACGTGGCGGCGAAGAGGTCCGACCAGGCAACACCGTCTGCCAGCTCCCCTCTCACATCTCCCACCAAATGGTGAACCGAGGCAAAGGTCTCGACGGAGAACTCCCTCTCCGCCCGAACGGTTCCCGGACGGCAAACCCGGCCCAGATCGTTCCGCTCCATATCGACGATCATCAGAAGTTCCGCCTGTTCCTTCGGGTCCGCACGAAGAGACGCCGCAAGATCGCGATCTTTCGCGGCATCGGACGAGCGGGGACTCGTCCCCTTGATGGGGCGGGTCCGGACTTCTCCGGACGGGGCGACGGAGAGGAAAAGCTCGGGAGAAGTGGAGAGAATCTTCCTGTATCCACAATCCATATACGCAGAATAGGGGGCCGGATTCGCCCTCCGGAGGGAAAGAAAAAACTCCGGCGCCTTTCCTTCATCCACGTTGCAAGAGAACCGCTGCGCCAGATTCGCCTGATAGATATCTCCGGAGGCGATCCATTCCCGAACCTTCGCGACACCGTTTCGATAGTCCTCCGCCGTACCATCCGAGGCAAGCCCGCTCACACGGATAGCGGGAGGATCGTGCGGCTTCAACGGCAGTTGCCGCAGCTCGTCGATCCACGCATCCAGCAGCCTTTCCGTGTCCCGGGTCCATTCCGCCGTAACTGCGAGAATTCGGCCGGTCGGAAGATGTTCCACCAGGGCCCGGTCGTACAGTCCCATCCACCCCGACAAAGACAAGCGCCCCCGCGGGGGGTAGGCATCCACCTCCTCGGGATAGTCGAACTGCCCCAGCAATCCCCCTTCGAACGGGATTCCCTTCTCCCGCCCCGACGGCCACGCCGCGACCTCATCCATCCAGGCGAGCAGATCCTGCCCGGGACCCCTCCGCTCCTCCAGCGGATTCCACGCCAGGACCGACCATTCCGCCGAGGGGGCATCGCACTTTCCGTCCAGCCAGACGCAACCGTTCTCTTCGGCCACCACGGGAAACCACTCCTCCAGCGGGGGAACACCCTCGATTTCCTTTACCGCCATGGCCAAAGAGATTCACGAATCCGATTCTTC
Organism: uncultured Puniceicoccaceae bacterium; assembly: GCA_964492605.1. GTDB lineage: Bacteria > Verrucomicrobiota > Verrucomicrobiia > Opitutales > Puniceicoccaceae > Puniceicoccus. The sequence goes on along the minus strand of CAZBLJ010000064.1, from coordinate 5,279 downwards.
TCGACCGGACCGCAACGTTCCAGCCATTCCAAAATCGTTTTGCCTTTTACCACTCGCCCGGGGATCAGGTCCGCCAACGGCAGGAGCACGAAACTCCGCTCCGTCAGTCGGGGATGCGGGACCTCCAGATCCGGTTCGCGAATCTCCAGATCCTCGAAAAGAAGCAGATCCAGATCGATCAGCCGCGGCCCCCATCTCGCTCCCCGCACCCGTCCCAGATCCTTCTCCAATCGGAGGCAGGATTCCAGAAGGGACCGGGGCGAACGGCTCGTGTCCACCTCGAGAACCGCGTTCCAGTAAGGGTCCTGGTCCCCCGGACCGACCGGTTCGGTTTCGTAAACGCCCGATCCGCGGATCACGACGATCGCCTCATCCTTCTCGAGTCCGGACAAGGCCGCCGAAAACAGGGCCGAGCGGTCACCCAAATTCCCCCCGAATGCGATCCACGCGCGGTTCATTCGCTGCGATGTCTCTCCACCGCGACCGCGACATCCTCGAAGATACCCGGAAGAGGAGCCTGGGGCTTCCGAACCTGGACCGCCACCGACTCGACCTGCCCGAAGGATTCGAGCAACGCCCCGGCCAGCCGCACGGCCAGGGTTTCCAGCAGGTTAAACCGTTTCCCCTCCACAAACCGGCTGACGGTCTCGTAGACGGCGGAGTAATCGATGGCGTCCTCCAGATGATCCGTCGCGGCCGCCGGGGAGGCATCCGTGCGAAGCTCGAGATCCACCAGAAACTTCTGTCCGTTGACGGCTTCGGCCGGGATGTTTCCGTGGAACCCGAAGAAGGTGAGACCCCGGAGATAAATGCGGTCAGGCTTGCTCATTGTTTCCGGAAGATCGCATCGGCCATTCGCGCCGCTTTCAAGTTCGGATCGATATCGTGGACGCGGACGATGGAGACGCCCCCCACCACCCCGGCCACCGTTGTGGCGAGAGTCCCCTCGAGTCGCCGTTCCACCGGAAGATCCAGTGTTTTCCCGATTACCGACTTCCGCGAGGCGCCGAGAAGCAGCGGCAGCCCCAGCCTCCGGAACTCCCCGAACCGCCGCAGGATCTCGAGATTCTCCGCGACGGACTTGCCGAATCCGATGCCCGGATCGAGGACCATGCGGTCGCGTTTCACCCCGGCGCGGTCCGCAATGGTCGCCGATTCCTCCAATGAACGGCAAATCCGGTCGACCAGATCCCCCTCCTCCCGGTCGTTTCGCGAGTTGTGCATCAGAATCAGGCCCGCACCGGCATCCGCCGCAACTCCCGCGATATCGGGTTCCCGCCTCAACCCGCAGACATCGTTCACGATGGAAGCTCCCGCGGCGAGAGCCTTTTCCGCAACCTCCGCCTTATAGGTGTCGACGGAAACCGGCACGGAGACCCTCCCTTCGAAGGCTGCGAAAACCGGTTCCAGGCGGTCCCACTCCTCCTCTACGGAGATTTCTTCCGCACCGGGACGGGTCGATTCGGCACCCACGTCGATGAAATCCGCACCCTCTTCGACCATCTGCAGGGCCCGATGAAGGGCCGCCTCCGCCAAATGATAGCGCCCCCCGTCCGAGAACGAATCGGGAGTCGCGTTGAGAATCCCCATGACGCACGTGCGCCGACCCCACCCATCCACCGACCAGGGCGACGCGGAATTCTCCTCCTGTCGTACGGCTCTCACGCTACAGAGATCTAACGTCCTCAAACCTTCCGGGAAACATAATTATCGCAGGAGCGCCCCAGCCAAACGGACCAGATGAACAGAAACGGCGTCAACGCCTCCATTCCCTCCTCCAGGGCCAGGAGCACCGCCAGGCTACCGTCGCCGAACTCGATCCCGAAATGCTTTTCCGCCTCCGCCGGGAGCCGGTCCAAAATCTTTCCCGTCACCAGGAGAGCCCCCGCAGCCAGTATCCAGACACCCGTCCGCGTATTCCAACCCTTCCGAAAGAAGAGGAAACGCACGACAAGGAATCCGGCGTACAGGAGCGCCGCCAGCAGAACCAGGAACACCGCTCCGGCGATCAGGCGCTCCGTCAAAGGGATGGACCCGTCCTGGTAGTAATTGATCTTCGTAAACCCGTCGGAGGTGAACTTCTTCTGCCAATCGGCCTCCCGCGCAGCGAAGGCGGCGCAAAGGACCGCAAAGGAAAAGGCCGGCAATCCGAACGGACGGGCGAGAGCCACCACGAACGCCGAAGCTCCGAGCCATCCCCAGAAGGAAACGGTTTCGACCAACCCGTTCTCGGCGAACACTCCGCGAAACACGGATTCGGAGAAAACGAACGGAGAGACCATGAAAAACAAAATTCCAACGGCGAGGAGGAGCAGCACCCGTCGGTCATCTTTGCAGAAACCTGCCATGTTTCGGAAGTCTTTATGAAAAGGGCACTTGGAGCAACGGATTTTCGAGAAACACCTTCCGTTAAGATTTCGTTTCAAACGGATGCCCTCTTGGCGTCCCCCCGCACCGTCGGCATACCCTTTCAGGGATGAGTGCGCCCACAGAAGCACATGCGACCATCGCGAAGGGATCGAAACCCGACAACGTCCGGATTACGAATTGGGTCCTGGGCGGCTTCGCTTTCTATCTGGCGGCCCAACTCGCTCTCCGGCTTTTCATTTCGCCGGTAGCCGAACTGGATGAATCCGAGCAGCTTGTGCTCACCCAGCAGATCTCCCTCGTCTACGGCTCCCAGCCCCCACTTTACACGTGGCTGCAATGGGCCGTATTCCAGGTGACCGGGGTCGGAATCCTCGGCCTGGCCCTTCTCAAGAACCTTCTTCTCTTCGCAACCTACGGGGGAACCTACGGGCTCACCCTGTCCATCTCCGCAGACCCGAAAAAGGCGGCGCTGGCAACTTTGCTTCTCCTTCTGATTCCGCAGATCGTGTGGGAATCGCAGAGAGACCTCACGCATTCGGTTCTCGTGACGACCGTGAGCGTTTGGACTCTCCTGGCCCTTCGGTTTTTGCAGAAGAATCCGACCGCTTCCAGGTTCGCGCTTCTCGGCTTAATCGCCGGGACGGGCCTGCTTTCCAAATACAATTACGCGCTTTTCGCCGTCGCGCTGATCCCGGCCGTTCTCCTGTGCCCCGGGTTTCGCGTTCTCTTTCGAAGGCCGGCCGCCCTCCTGGTGCCTGTCACCGCGCTCGCCGCCGCCGGTCCCCACCTGCTCGCGGCCTTCCGACAGTCGGCGAAGGTGACCGCCGACGTCCACAAGTTCGGCATCGAAGACTCGTCCGGGGGTTTTTCGTCCATTCTGGGGGGACTCGGCGAACTGGGGGTTGCCGTTGCCTCCTATCTCGGACCGTTGCTTCTCGTCGGGCTGATCGTGCTGATCCACCGCCTCCGAACGCGTGGAAACCGCAGCACTGACAATGGAGAATCATCCGATCTCCGTTCCTGGCGTAAACTGCTCGGTCTGACCGCCGCCTTTGCCGTCGCCGCCTGCGTGCTCCTCGCCGTTTTCGCGGGAGTGACCGAGTTCAAAGACCGGTGGATGCAGCCCCTCCTCTTTTTCGCCCCGATTCTTCTCGTTCTCTGGATTCGAGGCCCCGTCGGGAAGCGGGTGCTTGGAACCGCCGTGGGAGCGGCCATCCTGGTGGGTCTGGTCGTGTTTTCCCTCATCTTCGGCCGCACTTGCATTTCCTCGCGCGGTCGTCTGGCTTTTCCGTTCCCGGAGTTTGCGGCAGCCATTCGGACCGAAGGGCTGCCGACTCGCATCATCATCGGAGGAGACCGCTACATAGCCGGAAACATGAGGCTGGTCTTTCCCGAGGCCGTCGTCCTCTCCCCGGAAACGCCCCCCGTTTATGTCCCGATCGAAACGCCGTTTCTTGCCGCCTGGCAGCCGCGAAAGGATGGTCGCAACGAGGCGGCCGTCCGATCTTTTCTCCCAAGCCTTCTCCCGGTAGCCGCGAGTCCCGACGGTCAACCCGTCACGCTCGAAGCAGAACGCCTGTACGCCCCGGGCGAAACCGATTTGCTGGAAATTCTCTCCGTAAACCCGACAACAGCCCATGAATGAGACCCAACCTTCTCCAACGATTCAAAATGCGGATCCGAAGCCATCCCTTTCACGCGAACGGTCGCTGGAAACCATGCTTTCGATCGTAATCCCGTTCTACAATGAAGCGGAGTCCGTTCGCCCCGTGGTGAGCGAAGTCTTGAACCTCTACCCGGAAGCGGAGCTGATCGTCGTGGACGACGGCAGCACCGATGACACCTTCAAGCATCTCGTGGAAATCCGCGGGCTCCGGGTGCTGCGATTTCCCGAAAACCAAGGGCAGAGTGCCGCCATTCTCGCGGGGCTTCGCGCCGCATCCCGTTCCTACTGCGCTCTTCTTGATGGCGACGGCCAGAACGATCCGGAGGATCTCATTCGACTCGCGAAACACCTCGTCGAAAAGGATTGCGACGTCGTCTGCGGCTTCCGGGCGACCCGGAAGGACACCTGGAGCCGGCGTGCCGCTTCCAGGATCGCCAACCGGATCCGGCGAGCGCTCGTCCACGACGGCGTTCGCGATACCGGATGTTCGTTGAAGGTGTTCCGGAGGGAAGCCGCCGACTGTCTGATCCCCTTCAACGGAATGCACCGGTTTCTGCCCGCATTTTTCCGGGCGGCCGGTTGCCGGATTGAAGAAATCGCCGTCAACCACCGCCCCCGCGAGCACGGGTCCTCCAAATACACGAACTGGGACCGGGCTCTCCGCGGCGTCTACGATCTTATCGGCGTCCGTTGGTTCCTGAAACGGCGGGTGACTCCCGGAAAAGCACGGCCCGTCGATTCTCCCCGGTAGATTCTCCTTAAGACCATGAATGAGACCCTGTTCACCGTAAGTCTATTCGGCACTCCCGTCATCATCACCGCCTGGAAGCTGATCGGCTATGCGGGCGTCCTGTGCTTCGGCAGCCGTTGGCTGTTTCAACTCGCGGCCTCTCACAAAAGCAAGAGACCCACCTTTCCCCTGCTGTTCTGGCTGCTCAGCCTCAGCGGAAGCATTTTGCTGCTCTCCTACTTCATTTTCGGGAAGAACGATTCCGTCGGCGTCCTCTCCAACCTGATGCCCGCCGGGGTGGCTGGCTACAATCTCTTCCTGCATTTGACCGATGTAAGAAAAAGCCGCATCGAAATTCCGGCCAAAGACCCGGAAGTCTAATCTCACCCTCGCCATTGATGTCTCTTCAGGGATATTCGCCCTCGCGGTGGACTGCTGTGGACCGCCCTCCCGGGGGCCTCCAGGGGCCTTTCATCTGACTCGCAGCGGGCCGAATTCCCAAAAGGAACTCCG
>CAZBLJ010000063.1:7690-12722 GCA_964492605.1 uncultured Puniceicoccaceae bacterium | reverse complement strand
GCGCCATCATTTCGTTGGGGATGGTTACTTCCTGGCCATTCATGAGTCGCATGGTCGTTGATCGAATTCCGATATCTTCGACGATCCCGGTATGACCTTTAGCCACGATGCGGTCGCCAGCTTTAAAAGGGCCGTCGAGAAGGATCATCATGCTCCCCACCAGATTTTTGACTGCTGCTTGTGCTCCCAATGCAAAAGCAAGACCGCCGACGCCCGCACCGGCTAGTAGGGTAGTCATGGGGATTCCGAGGCTGTCGCCCCCTTCAATTAAGACTACGACTCCGGCAAAGATCGTGAATAATTTTCCGAGGAGTCGAACGAGAAGCGCGTTGATCTTCGATTGAGAACGCTCGGTTGCAGCGGCAATGACCTCGACCACGCGAAACCCGATTGCCCAGACCGAAAACAGGGCGATGAGAAGAAAGACGACATTCGAGAGAAAATTGGTGACTTCGAGAATTCTGCCGTACAGGGAGAGGCCATAGCTGACGAAATACTTGAGAGCGACCGGAACGAGCAAGCCCGTCAGCGGAATGATGGAGGAGATGAGCAGGCTGACTTTATGACGTTCGGGATCGATTCGCCGCGATGCCCGACCGAGAAAATAAAGAACTGTCAGGATAATCAGCGATAAAAAGATTGCCGCAAGGTAGCCCACCCACTGCCAGATCGCCACTCCAAGCCAAGTGCGGTGGGCCTCGGGCGGGAGACTGGTGACGATCTTCCATACCCACTGCAGTCGCGGCCAGACTCTGAGTTTCTCGTAGAAACCGGGGATTGCGTCCGGTTGGTAGGGAAGAATCTTCGCTCGCTCGTAGACCTCGTCGATCGAATCGACCGTATCTGCGGAGAAGAGAAATTTTCCCTCGTTGGGACCGTCCTGAATCCTAACGATTCGGATGGTAGTGCCGGGAATGGTGTAGCTGTCCGGGATGTCCGAATCTCCGGGTCCTGGGATTTCCGAAAGGTCGGGAAGATTCACACGGTCAAGAACCTCTCGAAGCATGAGTGCGCTCTCCCGGCTTTTCTGCTCCCGCATGAAATCAGGGATCTGGCTTAAATCGAGGGTGCCCAGGCCGCGCGTGACGAGCCAATCCAGATCTTCGGGTCGACGTTGGCCATCGGCTGTTTCCTGATACGCCCGATCCACCTCTTGTGTCGCTTCCAAAAAGGATTGGAGGGTCTCCCGAGGGGTCCCGGTCTGGGCGGGGGAGAGCAACTCCTCGCTTGGATTTGGGTTCGCAACGATTTCGCCGCCAGAGGTCGTCCCCATTAGAATGAAGAGGATCAACCATGGGGCAAAATGCTTTCGTGTCATTTTCAAAGTTATCATGGGAAGCGAAACCGTGCGGAGTCCTATTCAGCGTTAGTCGACCGCCTCGCCATACCAATTATAGAAAAAAATGATTTTACCATTTAAGTCCCATTTCAACTGCAGGGCATTTTCCATACTGAGACTTCCGGTTCGAACCCTCACGACCAAGGCCGCTGCGTTCTCTTCAGTATCAATCACCCGATCTGTATAGGTGACCTCCATCTCGTCCATCCCGGCGAAGAAATTTTCATAGATCGCACGGATACCGTCTCGGTCGCTTTCTTTTTTGGTGTTCCACGGATTCTCTGGATCGCCACCCGCCCCGTGAACCACATGATCTATTTGCTGGGCAAACAGATTCGAAACGGCTTCTGCGTCCCGGTTGCGAACCGCCGCAGCGTAGGCATCGATCCGTTGGTTGATTTCTTTTTTTGTGAACATGTTGGAAAGTGAAAGGCGGAATCTTTTAGAGTTTCAGTTTGGGCACTTTGATCCCAGTGGCTTTCGCCAGTTTGATCTGTCGAATGTCAAAGCTTAGGAATCGCTGGCAGCCCAGAACGGTTGCCATGGCGACATGAAGGATGTCGAGGCTGGGGGTGCCGAGTTTCTGAGAATATTGGGAGCTGAGACGCTCGGCTTCGACGAGGACATTGCTTTGATAGGGCTCGACGTTCTCGAATACGCCTGCGCTTAGATCTGCCAAAAGCAGGTTCAAGGATTGGTCCCTTTCGGCGTTGGAAATTTCCTTCCGAAAGACCCGCAGACGCAGGGCGTTTCGGAATTCGACTTGATTCAGCCACGAAAAACAAATCGGATCCTCATGATGATTCATAAACTGGCAGGCGCTTCTAGTATTCGCGTCTGGTGCGTAGAGCGAGCAAATGAAGCCTGTGTCCGCGTAGATTTTCATCTCTCTCCGCGTTCTTCCGAGAGCAATGCCGTTGCCGTTTCCGGAAGCACACGGTCACCGTAAATCGCTTCAATTCTTTTTTGGAAGTCGGGGCGTTTGTTTTGGTCGCACTGGGTTTTCACTGGCCTCAAGACGGCGATGGGTCGTTTTCGGCGGCGAATTTCAACGGACTCACCCATCCCGACGTGTTCTAGAATCGCGCTAGTATCGTGCTTGAGGCTGCGTATGTTGACTGAATGCATGTAACACAGTTTCGTATCACATAAGAGGGTTGTCAAAGAGAATTTCCGCATTCCCTTCAAAAGGGCTGTCCGATCATGGCAACGAATTGCCAGCTTTCATCGGCAAAGGCGGCTCCCACTCGGACCACACTGTTTCGAATGAAAAACCGGAGGTCCACTCCCATGTCGAAGTGCATATCTTCATAGAACAGCTCCGGCGTGTAAGAATCGGCGACTCTTCCTGCTTCGAAGAAGAGAGAGATCTGCCACCAGTCGAGATCCAGGGTCTCATCAATGTAAGAATGAGCAAATGGTCTCCAATGGGGAATGACTCTGTACTCGGCGGAAAAATACGAAGCTGCGCGGCCATTGAATCGGTTGCTGGGGTAGGCCCGCATCCGGTTGAAGCCTCCGAGAGTTGCTCCTGTGAAATAGGGAGGGCGGTTGACTGCAACGGGTCCGCCCAATCCTGGCACATCGACCTCCTCCCAAGTAAAAGAATATCCGGTCCAGGCGTTCAGCCCGATGACCTGTTGTCGGAAGAGGCCACTTTCGCCGATGTCGAAATACTTGGAGAGCTCGATCTCGCCGAATGTCCACGACTTGGTGTCGCCGAGTGCGCCCCAGTCGCGGGTGACGGCGATCTTTTGGTAACTTCCTTTGCTGGGGTTGGCGCGGAAGTTCCGGTTGTCGTATTCCAGCCCGATCTGGACGTTGAGGGTTTCAAAAGCGTAGGGAGCGTCGGTTTCGGGGAGCACAACGTCCTGATCACGGTAATAAGGGCGGAAGAGGATGGAGGTGCGGCCGGACGTGAGAGGATTCCAGACTTCTCCACCGGTCGGGGCGGAGGCGAGCATTCCTCGGTCCGTGTCGTAGGTCTGAATCGCACTTTCCTGATTATCGCCGAGAGGAAGGACGTAGCGAAACTTTATTTGAAACCAGATGACGTCGGCGTTTTCGCGGAAGTAGTTTTCCTCGCTGGAATCATTGCTGCCGGCTATGTCAGGCGAGTCGAGAAAGGAAGGGTCCCCGGGCAGGAAAACCTGAAGGTTCGTGTAGTTAAAATAGGTCGCGAGAAAATCGAAGTAGAGCCGGTCGAGAAAAAGGGTGGGATAGCCGTCTCCTCCAATTGTCACGTTCCAGGTTCCGTTCGTGCTGCCAGTGACCGCGCCGTAAGTGATGGCGGTCTCCGCGGGTTGGCCGGAGATACCGCCTCCCACCCCAAAGGCCACATCCCACGTGTCACTGGAAAACATGTAGGGTAGGGCGATCCAACCGTCGCGGGGGGACTTTTTTCCTTCGTCGAGCACGATATCCTGAGCGTTGGCAAGTATGGCGGCTAGAAGGGCGGTTCCAGCAATCGCCAAACGGCGAACATGGAGTAGACGGAATTCGATTCGGCCAAGTAGGAATACTACAGTATCGCCCGCTCGAGTACATAGGGCTGCCGCGTGCTTCGGACGGCTTGCGGTTCCGCACTCCTCCGGCGAGTCCAATCGATCCGCAACCTCCGTCGCTCTTCCCCATGGAACTTTTCGGGGAGCTATGGAGGTCACGAGCGGACGCCCTACTCTCGATTGTAGGGCTGCCGCTTGTCGGCACGCCGCCTTCCCCTTATCCTTCACTTCAATGGCCCGACCTCGATCCGTTTGCCGAGAACCAGGCAGTTAAAGAGCGCGCGGCCCGCCATGTCGCGCGTCATGTAGGCATTACTGCCGGGAACTTCGTGCAGCGAAACGACAACTTGACTTTCAAGGTCGTAGAGAGTGGTCGCCATATCGGCGTGCCGCCAGGCCTCTTCGGTGTGGAGATCAAAATCGGATGCGTAATGAATGAGAAGATTGGCCCGTTCCCAAAAGAACCAGACATCATTCGAGACGGGTGAGAGGCTGGAGAAATGAATGATTTCCGGATTCTCTCCCATGTTAATCCCCTTGTGCTCGGCCGCTTCGCGCAGTTCTGCGCCGACGGCTTTGCGAAGGTGGCTGAGGATATATTCGTCCGGAAAGATCCTATCGCTCCGGGTCTTGAAGAGATGGTCCACCACCTCCTGATAAGGGAAGCGGAGGATCTGAAAGGAGTCCGCATTTTCCGGGATGGTTTCGGACGGGAAAACGCTGAAAATTTTGAAATTCTCATCCTTCACCTGGTGGTCCAACTCCGGGATGAAGTAGTCGGATTTCTTCAAGTCCGCGCCAAGCTGTGCTCCACCGATAATGATCTCGACGGCTTCACTCTGGTCGCCTTCGTCAAGCTCAAGGGGAATATTCCGGACGTAGAAAACAACCTCGTCATTTTGAATCATCTTCTCGACGTGAGATTCGTCGAGATACCACCGGTAGAGGTAGCGAGCGGTTTCGAAGAGGGTTTCCTTGGTCGGGATTTCGGCAAGGAGAGGCCAGGGAAGGAGGAGGAAAAGTACGGCTAGGCGTTTCATTCAGAGCGGTTTTTTAGGGTGAAGAATCGGTTTCCGCCGAGAGAGCCGCGATCTGAATCGGGGATCCGGATGTAGTCGCCTCCTGGATTGTAGTGGTGCGCATCGGTCATCCAACTGTAAGCGCGTCCGGTGACGGCAGTCGCCGAAAT
>CAZBLJ010000063.1:0-7590 GCA_964492605.1 uncultured Puniceicoccaceae bacterium | reverse complement strand
CGCTCCCGCTCGATCGCGAAAGGGCTTGAATAATCATAATCAACTCCACTGTCCACATACTGGTATTGGTAGTTGGCGCCGAGGGCGAGGGAATGTTGATAGTTGATCTGAACCTTGTATTCGATCCCTCCCCCCCAGGAGAAAACATTCGCTTCTCCGTCAATAGACTCGGAGTCGAATCCAAGGAGCCAACCGCTTCCATCTACATACCAGTAGGAATATCCGAGCAGACCGTAAATCCGCAGACCCTGACCCAGCTGAATTCCTACGCGCCCTTCAATTCCTGCGGAATAGTCCCAGTCGTCGCCATCGGGAATGGTGATCGGACTGGCGATCGAGCCGAAGAGGCGTGTCTGGCGCTCTTCCTCAACAGGTTCCATGTATTCCTGCCCCGAGACAGAGAGAAAAGAAGAGGCGAGAAACAGTAGAAAGAATGATTTTTTCATAAATGATAATGGTTGTCGGCAAACCGTGAATAATACCGTTTACCGCCTGGATCGGCAATAGCACCTCAGGGCGATATTAATTGCCCTTAGGGGCAGTGTCTTTTCGGGGGCGACGGAATGGAAGGCCGTTTGTGCGGGTGGTAGTTACATTCCCCCAGCGGGATAGGTGCCTTATAGATTTGAGAAGGGATTCGGGGGGACGGGAATATCGACTTGGATTCGGAAGTGTTTTCCCGATGCCCGAAGCTATGATCTTCTCAACATTACGGAGGCTCTGCGATTGGCTCGGGAACCCCGTCAGCTTTTTCGGGAAGTGGCTGATTACCATTCGGGTGATTGGGTGTCATTGATGAGATTCAAAAAGTTCCCGCCATTCTCGATGAAGTCCATTCTCTGATCGAAACCAAAGGGTTGCGCTTCGTGCTCTCGGGTTCCAGTGCGCGGAAGTTGCGGCGCGGAGCTTCAAATCTACTCGCTGGGCGTGCCACTATGGAAACCCTGTTTCCACTTGTTTCGGCTGAGACGGGAAGGGAAGCCATGGAGCCTGCTCCGCTGGAATACGGCACCCTTCCCATGGCGATCACCAGTGGGAACCCAGTCGAATTTCTCACCGCTTACGCGCAGACTTACTTATACGAACGGCTCTGGCAGGATCAATTGATCCTTTAACCAGCCATTACATTCATCTGTACAATCCATTGAGCCGTTTTATTGACACGCTCTCTGGTGGAAATCATTTTCTTGATCATGGAACTAAAAGCAAAGATTGAAGATGCGCTAAACCGCCAGATTAACCAAGAGATGGCTGCAGCTTACAGTTATTTGGCGGCCTCAGCTTGGTTCGACGAGAACAATTTCGACGGGTTTTCGAAATGGATGGAACTCCAGCGGCAGGAGGAACTGGAACACGCCCGGAAGCTGATCGATTACCTGCACGACCGCGGGGGAAAGTTGAATTTGGAAGCTGTCGAAAAACCCACCGCCGAATACGAATCCGTGATGGAAGTCTTCCAGGGGGCCCTCCGAAATGAGGAGAACAACACGCGCTCGATTCATGCCCTCTACAAGCTGGCTTCGGAGGAGGGTGACTATCCCACGCAGTCTTTCCTCAAGTGGTTCATCGACGAGCAAGTCGAAGAAGAGAGGACGATGAACGATGCGATCGGGATGCTCGAACTCGCGGGCGACGATCGCTCCGCCCTGTTGGTCTTGAACCAGCAGATGGGCCAGCGCTCCCCGGAGGCGGAATCGTAAGCTGAGACGGGAGGCAGGATTGTCCGTGTCTATGAGGGTAGCTTTGGTTGAAAATATGTCCCACCCCTACGGTCATTATATAGCGACGTTTAAAAATTATAATTAAACACGCCGCTCCATCCAATAACATCAGGGCCGTAGATCATCTTCCCGCCGAGTTGGAGAGTTTCGACGGGGAGGCCGAGCCGGGCAATGTCGGCGCGGAAGGCGATGCCGTAGTCGGTATAGCCGGAAAAACCCAAGGCATCCCGGGCCGGACCGAGAAAGGCCGTGCCCCCGACCGAAAGCACGAGGGAGATGGGAAACCCGTAGAGATTGACGGGTGTATCGTGGATGCTTTCCAGACTGGTATTCAGAACGACGGCTTCACTGGAGAATCGGATCTCATCGCTGGTGGTATGAAACGACCGGACATGGTTTAACGTGAAGCCCGACTTCCAGCCGAGATCGAAGTTGCGGAACTCCCGCTTGTGCTCAAACCAGAGAGATGCTCCGAGGAGCCAGGCGTAGGCGGTCCAGTCAAACCGCCGACCGCTGAAGGAGGGGTCCAGAATGCTTTCGGAGTTCGCGCCCCGAAAACCCGCGTTGCTTTTCAGACGAAATGAACCCAGATTGATCGCCGGGACGAAGGTCCATCGTTCCGAGAGGACAAACTCGTTTCCCACAGTGAGAGCGGCTCCCACGCCGTCCCAGCGCGGATCGGCTACTCCGGGTGCCTCATTCGTATCCAGGTCGTAGACGAGCTGTTCGTAGGGGATCATAACCTGAACAAAGGGACGCCAGTCGTCTCCTTCTTCGTAAAACGGGTGCCTGTAACTAAACCGGCCGACGGACAAAGTCGCATTCGCCCTCGGACCGGAGTCGATGTAGTAAGTTGCGGCGGAAATATCCGGATTCCCGGCGAAACTGATCAATGCCGCGTAACTCGCCCCGATCTGGTTTGGGCCGAGTTGGTCGCTGATCAGGTCGGAAACTTCATCGAGAACCCCGCGAATGGGATTGGACAGATTCAGATTTCCGAGAGCTTCGTGAGGCATCTGAAATCCACCGAAAAAGGCGACGATGCCCAAAAGAAAGACTTTCCGGAAATCCGATTGGGGAATCGGGCATTCCGGGCGGATGTAACCATCACCGGGGGGAGTGTGCGGGGTTTTACGCGTCGATTTTCCGGCGATGATAGTGCGCTCGGTCCGTTGAACTCGCGGGGTAAACCTACTCTCACAGGGGCCTCTTTTGTTCCCGCTCCATTGGTGATGCTCTATAAGGTGGCGGCGAATCGTTTTCTCCGCTTTGTCTCTTCCGCTTCGATTCATCCGAGTGGGAGATTCACCGCCCAGATCACCGTGATCGGTGTTTTAAGTCTCCCCAAATCAGCATTTCAATACCGACTTCAATTTTGTATTCCGTATCCCAATCGTTCTGTCTGTCCCATTTCATCTTTGGTGTGATGACGTAGTAGAGGTAGTCCTTGTAGAGGGGGCCTTTCCGAAAAAGACTCAGCTCGTAGGTAAGAGTTTGCACCGCGTCTCCTTCAACCCTTCCCTGAACACCCCATCCGTCCGCCACATCGCTGCCGCTGACGCGCCTTCCATAGTCTCTTTCATCCAAGAGCTTGGGAACGTAGCCGACCAGGGAGGTCACAGCCCAGCGATACCCGCCACCGTCTTCTCCGAAGAGATAGCTGTCCGAATCGGCGGCATCATCGGAATCGTCATCCTGCTGTTGCTTGTTCCATTTGCCGGAGAGGGTCTGCCGGAAGAGCCAGCGGTGCTTCCAGTAATCGGCGGTAAGGGCGCCGAGAAAACCGATGCCTTCGTCGTTGTCCCAGAAAACCTTGCCTTGAGGGTAGAGGGTCCAGTGCTCATTGGGATGATAAATGGGAACCCACTGCGCGTTTACAAATGCCTCCGGTGGCCAATCCGCTTTTACCCCTATGGAGGTGTCCCAGTTTCTGAAGAAGTTTCGGGAGGCCCCGACGCGCAAATCGTTGTTTGATTCGGCGGTCGATTCGCCGGGAAGTGCTGAAGGATCCCGGGTCGTTACGAAAAGCCTCAGCCTCCGTTCGAGATTGGGAAGCTTTACATCGGTGCCAAGGTCAATGATCGGTTGGAGCTTGAATCTGTCGGCGGCCCCGAAGTCGAATTCACCGTAGAGTCCCAACCGGAAACGTGACGGGGGCACTTTGAGCGGTTCTTTTCCTTCCGGCACAAACTTGTCGTCGAACCAGACGACACTTCCGTGTCCGGTATTATAGAGCCAATCGTGGGTGCTGTCGACCCATGTGTTATTCGAGTCCGTCGCCGTGGTTTCCTTCGAGTTTCCGCTGTCCGAGGGACCGGACTGGGATGCGCCCGTTGATGTAGTATCGGCAGCAGCTACTATCGGGAGAAGCATTAAAATCAAGAGGGCTTGGATCTTCATCGTTTTGACGGGATAGCTTGGATTCTGTCCCAAGGGAAGCGCAAAATGCGTCGAAGATCCATGAGGCGGTCTTGGCGAAACTGGTACGTGGGCGGCTCATTGCTGAAGCCGCGGACTACGGTAGATCGTCGAAGAAGCTTCGATGCGGGTCCGACGGCACATCGTAGCCTGCTGCTTTAGCAAGGGTATTGCGGAAGCGGTGAGGTCCGGCCTTGCGCTACGGCGGCTGCCGGAAATCCACCCACGTGGGCTTCAGTTTTACCCCGGAGAAAGCCGCACCCGCCGATCACAGGCCCGGTTTTGGGTGTGGCTTTTGTCCGGGGTTTCATCCATCCAAGGGTAGAAATGAAAATTCCAATGGTAGTTTTCGCGGCCAGCGTCTTACTGGCCTGCAGTTGGGCGACTGCCCAGCCATTGGTCGAGACTCCAGCGAATGGCAGGGAGTCGGACGGGCCTCTCGTGGTGCTGGTCCTTTACTCGAATCAGCGGACCCTGCCTGCCAATCAGCAGGTGCAGGAGGGGATATGGACTTCGGTGAGAGAGGCGATAGCCGACCGCCGGATCGAGTTGTTTGAGGAGTATCTGGAAACGCACCGGCTTCCGGTCGGGGATGAAGATCCCCCGATGGTTTCTTATTTGGAGAGGCGGTATCGAGAGATTCGCCCGGAGGTAGTGGTCGCGGTCGGTCCGCAGTCGATGCAATTTTACAATGATTGGTTGTCGGAAGTCTTTCCCAGGGCGATCTCTGTCTTCGCTGTGCTTCGGGAAGATCAACTCCGAGAGCTTTCGGGTCCCCGGCCCGAGGTGGGAGTTCTCTATCCCACGACAACGCAGCCGCTCCTCGAAGCGGCGAGGTCGTTGATTCCCGGTATCAGGGAAGTGATCCTCGTCGGGGGAAGTGCGGATTTTGACCGGAAACTGCTCGCCGAGATAAAGAATCAGATCGAGGCCAGTTTTTCATGGGAGGTTTCCGAACTCTCAGGAATGCCTCCTCAGCTCATGGATGAAGCTCTTGCGGGTGCGACTCAGGATCAGGTCGTTTTGTTTACATCATTTTTTAAGGATGAGTCCGGTAAGGCCTACATCCCCCGCGATGTGATCGAGCAGGTCTCGGCGAGGTCAGCGGTGCCGATTTTTGCACTCTTCGAGACGATGATCGGTCATGGAGCGGCGGGGATTGCCGTTGCAAGTTTTTCCGAGCAGGGCAGGGAAGTAGGGGAAATTCTCATGCGCCTCGCAGGCGGCGAGTCGCCGGAGGAGATTGGGATTTCCATGGTCTCCTCGCCGGAACTCATTTTCGATGACCGTGAGTTGCGGCGCTACCGCCTCAATCCGGCAAAGCTGCCCGCCGATGCGGAGATCCTCTTTCGCAAACGCAGTATCATCGAGGCGCATCCCGTGGCCTTTGCGGTTGGCACGGCGACCATCGCGGTCCAGTCCCTGTTGATTGCCGCCCTGCTGGTGATGCGCCACCGGAAAATGAAGGCCGAGCGAAAGGCACGCGAGATGGAGCACTACTTTTCGACGGTTTTCCAGAAAAGTCCCAATCCGATGGCGGTCATCGGGGTCGTCGATGGAACGTTTCAGGACATCAATCCAGCATGGGAAAATCTTTACGGGGTCTCTCGGGAGAGTTCCATCGGGAGGACGCCGGTCGAGGTCGGGATTCTTCTCGGAGTCTCCGACGACAGCCTTTACGAGGACTTTGTTAAGGGGAATCAGAACCTCGCCGGTTACGAGCGTCAGATCCAAACGGGGTCGGGTGAGGTGCGCAATGTGGCCTTTTTCAGCAACCGGGTCCAGATGGATGGGGAGCATTTGCAGATCATCACCACCGTGGATACGGAGGACCGGGTCGAGGCCGAGAGATTGCGGCGAAACCTCGCCCGCGATAACCGCGTCGCCCAGCTCGGCCAGATTTCCGCCTGGATTGCTCACGAAATCAATCAACCGCTCGGCTCCATCCTCAATAATGCGGAAACCGGTCTCATGGTGCTGGAGTCGGGGAAAGAGGCTCGGGCCGATTTGCAGGAGATTCTTGCAGAGATCAAAAAGGAGGACCGCCGCGCTTCCGGCATCGTTGAGAAAATCCGTTCGATGTTGGGGAGGCATAGGACGAGTGGCGAAAGGATTGCGACCCGCGACATCCTGGAGGAAGTGATGCGCACGGCGACGCCCGAAGCCATCCGCCGCAGCGTGCGTCTCCGAATCGAGAGCGAAGAGATTCCGGATGTTTTTGTCTACGCAGATCGGATTCTCTTGCAGCAGGTGTTTCTAAACCTGGTTTTCAACGCCATGGACGCCGTGGCGGAGGTGCCCATGTCCAACCGGTTTGTCACTCTTCGTTGCGAGGTTCTTACGGAGAATCGATTGGTGGACTTTACGGTATGCGACGAGGGCAAAGGAGTGGACCCCGCAGAGATGGAAACCATTTTCGAATTTTTTCATACGACGAAGGAGGAAGGTCTGGGCCTGGGTCTGGCGATTTCCCGCGCGATTCTTAAAGATCACCTCGGAGATCTCATCGTAGAAAATCTTGAAACAGGGGGCGCTTGCTTCCATGTTCGCCTTCCCTTGCAGGAAAATCCGAAATGAGAGCAGAGGGGAATTAACTGAACGACAATATGAATCAAGTGAAAGACGACATCGTATTTCTGGTCGATGACGATGATTCGTTTCGCCAGTCGACGGCTCGACTCCTGAAAATGTCCGGCTTCGAGGTGCGGGACTTTGCCTCTGTTGGCGAGTTTTTCATGGGGTTCTCTCGCGAGGCAAAAGGGTGCTTGCTTCTCGATATCCAGATGCCCGGACCCGACGGAATGGAACTCCTCGATTATCTTCAGCGAGAGAAGGTGGGTTTGCCGGTTGTTTTTTTAACCGGGCACGGGGATATTCCGACGGCTGTGGATGCAATTCGCCGGGGTGCTCTCGACCTTCTCACCAAGCCAGTGGAGAAGCGCAAACTGGTCGAAGCGATTCGAAAAGCCCTCGGCGAAGGTCGCCAAGAGCGGGTCATCCACGAGGATTCGGAAAAATTGAAGGAAAACTTTCGATCTCTCACCGCGACGGAGAAAAAGATCTACCGGATGGTGGTAGAAGGCCTGCCGAACAAGGCTATTGCCGCAAAGCTGGGAAACGCCGAACGAACGGTGAAGCTCCACCGATCCAATCTCTCCCGGAAGATGGGTGCGCAGTGCGTGGCGGACTTGGTGCGTTTCTATTTTCAGGCGGATCTGGGCTGATCGCTGGTGCTCGGGTGTGATTAATCCTGTGGGTGGAAGCTCCACACGCCCCGATGGCTTTGAGGTGGGTTGGGACTGCCACTGTATCTGTGCCACGAAATGGAACGACTCCTCGAAGCCATTGGACTGGAGTGAGTATTACGCAACATCAATCCTTGGACTGACTGGATTCCGGCGATTTTCGGAAGCAACCCACGTGGGGCATGCCTTCAGGCTTGCCCGGGGAA